>NZ_JBFTLH010000001.1:0-465708 GCF_056396345.1 Cupriavidus sp. 05T42 | reverse complement strand
CGGAGCGCCGCCTGCGCGCCGCGTTCGCCGTCTGCCTGATCGTCACGGCGGTGATCATGCTCGTGCGCGGCTAGCCTGCCGCCGGCTTGCGGAAGACCAGGCTGAAGTTGTTCGCCGGCATCGGGATGGGCGCGTCGCAGGTCATGCCTTGGGCAGCCCCGAGGGCGATCACCGCTTCCATGTCGCGCACGCCCCATTCGGCATCGGCGGCACGCAGCTGCGCGTCGAAGGCTTCGTTGCTGGGCGCCGTGTGGGCGCCGTCGCGCTTGTAGGGGCCGTAGAGATAGAGCACGCCGCCCGGCCCGAGCCGCTTGCCGGCGCCGGCGAACAGCGCCTGGGCGGCCGCCCACGGCGAGATGTGGACCATATTGATACAGACGATGGCGGCCACGGCGTCGATGCCCCAGGGTTCCGCGCGCACGTCGAGGGCCAGCGGCGGCAGCACGTTCGTCGCCCCGGCGTGGGCCGCCCAGGCCGCGATCGACTCGCGCCAGGTGGCATCGGGGTCGCTCGGCTGCCAGGTGATGCCCGGCAGCGCGGCGGCAAAGTGCGCGGCGTGCTGGCCGGTGCCGCTGGCAATCTCGAGCACCGTGCCGCTGGCCGGCAGCACCTTGCGCAGCACGGCAAGGATCGGCTCCCGGTTGCGCTCGGTGGCAGGCGCCATGCGGCGCGCGGCGAGGTCGGGGGACGGGCGGTTCATGGGCGCTCCTGTTTTCGCGGGTGACAGGCGCAAGGGTAGCAGGCGCGGCGCCCCGGCGCGGTCAGACCCGGACGGCGCAGCGCCCCGGCTGCGCTACACTCCCCTACTGCCCAGTCACCCCGCCGGTTTCGGCCGATTTTCGCCGCCTTGCCCACCTACACGCTTGCCACCCCCGTCCACTCGGACCTCGAGATCCGCAAGAGCCGCTTTATCGGCCTGGCCACGCCCGTGCCGGACCGCGAGGCCGCCATGGCAATGCTCCAGGACCTGCGCGCGCAGCACCCGGGGGCCACGCATGTGTGTTGGGCGCTGCTGGCGGGTGGACAGTCGGGCATGTCCGATGACGGCGAGCCGTCTGGCACGGCGGGCCGGCCGATCCTCGAAGTGCTGCGCCACCATGATCTCGATGGCGTGCTGGCGGCGGTGATCCGCTACTACGGCGGGGTCAAGCTCGGCGCGGGTGGACTCGTGCGCGCCTATACCGATGCGATCGCCGCCGCGCTCAAGGACGCCGAGCGCGTCGAGCGCATCGCCTACGCCACGCTGGATGTCGAGGTGGACTATGCCGACGAACCGCGCGTGCGCCGCTGGATCGAATCGATGGCTGGCGAGGGCTGCATGCTGGCCGACACCCAGTACGGCGCGCTGGCCCGGCTGGTGATCCGCCTGCCGGCCACGCTGCGCGATTCCGCCATCGCCACCCTGCGCGACGCCACCCATGGCCGCGCCCAGTTTCCGGAAGCCGATGCCTGATCCGGACGACATCACCACCCACGACAGCGCCGAATTCACCGCCCGCGTGCTGCCCGGCGAGACGCACTACGCCGCGCCGGCCGCGCTGAGCCTGTTGGAGGCGGCCTTGCTCGAAGGCGTCGCCCTGCCCAGCTCCTGCCGCAACGGCACCTGCCGGGCCTGCATCAGCCAGCTTCACGCGGGGAGCGTGCGCTATCGGATCGAATGGCCGGGACTCAGTGCGGATGAAAAGGACGAGGGCCTGATCCTGCCGTGCGTGGCGTGTCCGACCAGCGACGTGGCCTTCGAGCCGGTCGGCACGAACTAAACCCCGGGGTAAGTCACCCCATCAAGCCAGCCCGCGCCCGTTCACGGAGAAAAAGCGCAGGGCGATCTTCAGCGCATCGGGGCCGGTCGGGTCGGCGAAGGCCTGCCCCGGCGCGCCACCGCTCCAGGCGTGGCGCAGCCCCTCCACCTTGACCAGCCGCATAAAGGGCCGCACGCCGGCCTGCCAGTCGAAGACATCCACCGCACGCCGGGTGCCGCGCCGCACGCGCCGGGGCGGCATGGCCTTGGGGGCGGGCGCGCCGGGCGGCAGCAGCTCCAGCCACAGGGCAGCGGCCGACGTGGCGTTGTCGTAGGTGACCACGGTGTCGTCATCGCCATGCAGCAGCAGCAGCGGGGGCGGACGCCGGCCCGCCAGCGCCAGCCGGGCCGCCACGGCGTCCGGTACGCGCTCGCCGCGCATGGCTCGCGGGGCCTGGGCCGCGTTGACGGCGCTGTAGGGCACCGCGCCCGAGTGCGAACCCACGGCGGCAAAACGATCCGGATAGCGCAGGCCGAGCATCATCGCCATCGCCCCGCCCGCAGACAGCCCCAGCGTGCAGACCCGTTCGCCGATGATGGCGTAGCGCCGGCAGACATGGTCGATCATCGACATCAGCAGCGCCGCCTCGGATGCGCCCCGGGCGTCCGGCCGGAACCAGTTCCAGCAGCGCTGCGAGTTCGCCTGCACCGACTGCTCGGGCATCAGCACCACCCAGCGCGCATCGCGCGCCACGGTGGTCACGCGCGCGCAGGCGGCAAAGCTGGCGGCGTCCTGCCCGCAGCCGTGCAGCAGCACCAGCAGCGGCGCGGGTCGCGCGGCGCTCACGCCTGGCGGCACGAAGATCCGGTAGCGCCGCTGGCCCAGCGCGCCCAGGCCAAGGGTGAAGCCCCAGACCCCCTCCTCCCAGACCCCGCCGCCCTTGCTGACCGGCGACGGCGCCGGCGTGACCACGCCGGTCAGCGCCCTGTGCGCAGCCTTGCCCACGGCGCGGCCCACGGCCTCGCTGACCGCACTGCTTTGTTGCTTGGCCGTCTTCAGCACGGAATTGGTCACCGTGCGTTGCAGGCGCCGGGCGCTACGCGCCGCCTGCTTGCCCAGCGTTGCCCACAGTTGGGTAGTATCCCTGCGCCGTGTCATGCCGCATCGCCCTTTCGTCGTCTGGTGCCGTGGCGGATGCCACGCTGCGATCCTGCACCAGTATCGGGGGCGATTGTGTCAGGTTTTCATGCCATGTCCGGTCAGACGATGCCGCGCAGGGCCAGATCCGCCCCCAGCAACAGCAATCCGCAGAAGAACAGGCGCCGGAAGCGCTCCGCGCTGATCCGGTGCCGCAGCCACTGGCCGAGGAACATCCCGCCCAGCGCGGGCACCAGCGCCAGCAGCGAGGCCCCGAGCACCGGCGTATGGAGCAGCGCGCCGCCCAGCGCCAGGCTCACCGCCAGCGCGATGGTCGAGACCGTGAACGACAGCCCCAGCGCCTGCACCATGCTCTCCTTGTCGAGGCCGAGCCCCTGCAGGTAAGGCACGGCGGGAATGACGAAGACCCCGGTCACGGCGGTGATCGCCCCCGTAACCAGCCCGGCCAGCGGCGCCATCCAGCGTTCCGCCCGGGGCGGCACGACCAGCCGCACGGCGGCGAGGCCCATCACGGCATAGACGATCAGCGCCACGCCGAGCGCGTTGGTGGCGTGGTCCATCATCCTGGCCGGCACCAGCGCGGCGCAAAGCCACGTGCCGGCGCAGATGGTGACCAGCATCGGCCACAGCCGCAGCAGCAGCTGACCGAAGCGCGGGCCGCTGAACAGCTGCACGACGTTGGTCACCATGGACGGCGCCACCAGCAGCGCGGCGGCCTGCACGGGCGGCATGACCAGCCCGAGCAGGCCCACCGCCACGGTCGGCAGGCCAAGGCCCACCACGCCCTTGACGAAGCCGGCCAGCAGGAAGGTMAGGCCGATAAACGCGAATTCAGGACCTACGTGGAACATCGACAAACTCCTTCAGCGGGGGGCGGGCATGCCGGTGGGCACCTCGGCGTGGACCGCCCGGCTGTCCGCCGGCGCCTCGTCGCGCTCGTTCAGCCCGTAGTCGCGCAGCACCTGGGCCACGCGCAGCCGGTAGTTGGCGAACACGCCGCCGCGCCCGGCCGCCTGCGCCTGGCGGTGGTCTAGCGTGTTGCGCCATGCCATGACCGCCGCTTCGTCGCGGAAGAACGAGAGGGACAGCAGCTTGCCCGGCGTGGTCAGGCTCTGGAAGCGCTCCACCGAGATAAAGCCATCGATGGCCTCAAGTGTCGGCTTCAGGTGGGCGGCGATGTCGAGATAGGCGTCCTGGCGGCCCGGCGCGGGTTCGACTTCGAAGATCACGGCAATCATGGGGGCTCCTCTATTTATTAGTGGGATGGTGCGAACAGCGGAATGCGGGCGTTCACGGACGGACGATAGCGCAAGCCGGCCAGCAGGCGGCGCGGGTCGACATCGCGCTGGAGCAGGCTGTCGACGGTGGTTGCTGCTAGAAGACGCGCCAGCGCGTCGCCGGGGCAGCCGTGGCGGCCGGTGCCGAAGGTCCAGGGGCGGTCGGGGCGCGCCCCCGCCGGGTCGTGCGATGCGGCGGCCAGCAGCACCAGCACGGCATCGCCAGCCTTCAGGGATTCGCCGCAGAGCGTGGCGTCCGCCGCCAGGAAGCGGCGTGTGTTCTGCACCGGCGGATCGCTACGGGCAACGTCCGCGACCAGTTGATCGAGATCGCCCGATGCTTCGCCCAACCGCCCCAGCCGCACCAGCGTATTCCCAACCAGCCCGGCCGTGGCCTCGCACGCCTGGATCATCAGGCCGATGGCGTTGGCCAGCAGCGTGGCGGGGTCGATATCGGCGTCGATAGCGGTGTCGATAGCGGCCTGCGACATCGCCGCGAGCAAGCCGCCGGGGGCGGCATGCTCCCCCGCCCAGCGCGTCAGCCATTGCGCGGCCACGGCGCCCGCCTCCACATCGGCAGGCCGGGCGAGCGGTGACATGGCCGCGGCGAACGTCGCCACGAAGCCAGCCACCCGCGTGGACACATGGCCGGCTTCGTCCCGCTCCAGCGGCAGCCCGAGCAGGTCCGCCACGCAGAGCACGGGCAGCGTGAACATCCAGCGATTGGCCTCGTGGGCGTCGTCCGCCTCCACGCGCGGCAGGTGTGCGGCCAGCGCGCGGGCGCGGGTGCGGGCGTCCGGAAGGTCGATGCCGGCCATCGCCCGCATGACCACGGCCTTGAGCGCCGCATGGGGCGCGCCGTCGGTCATGCGCACCAGCCGGCTGAACAGGGCGCCCGCCGGGGTGCCGGCCAGCGCGGGCGGCACCGGCTGGGCCACCGGGCGGACCCGGCAGTCGGGATGGGCGAGGACCTCGGCGGCCGCGTCGGCGCTGGCGGCCACCCACAGGCCCAGCGCGGCATCGTGGTGGAACGGCCGCGTGGCGGCCAGGTGCCGGTAGTACGGATAGGGGTCGGGATCGGTAACGGCGGCAATCGGATCGGCAACGTACATGGGGGCGGCTCCGTGGCGAATGGATGCAGTGTGCGTCACGCCGTGCCGCCGATGCTTCATGGCGACGTGAAACGTCGAATGCCGGCGGGCAGGCCGGGCGAGGGCGCAGGCGGGCGCGGGCGGGCTCGGGCATGTTTTGTGCGCCGCTCTGCCCGCACTGGCAGCCGCCCCGCTCGGCCGGCCCGCGCCGTGTAATAACTGCGCGCAACCGTCGCTACATTGCAATTTCTGGCGTCCCCGCCCACGGACGATAACAAGGACCCCACCCATGGAAGACTTCCGCGACCATCAGCCTCTCAAGCTATCGCGGCGCGAACTGCTCAAGGCGAGCGCGGTCACGGTGACCGCCGCCGCCGTGCCGGGCGCCGCCACCGGCCAGCCCGCCGCCGCGCCCTCCCCCGCCACCACGCGCCCGCCCATCTCCCACAAGGTGTCGCTGATCGTCAACGGCCAGCGGCGCGACCTCGACCTCGACACCCGCACCACGCTGCTGGACGCCCTGCGCGAACACCTGCACCTGACCGGCACCAAGAAAGGCTGCGACCACGGCCAGTGCGGCGCGTGCACGGTCATCGTCGATGGGCGCCGGCTGAACTCCTGCCTGACGCTCGCCGTGATGCACCACGAGGCCAAGATCACGACGATCGAGGGTCTGGGCACGCCCGAGCGCATGCATCCGATGCAGGTGGCCTTCGTGAAGCATGACGGCTACCAGTGCGGCTATTGCACGCCCGGCCAGATCTGTTCCGCCGTGGCCGTGCTCGACGAGATCCAGGCCGGCATCCCGAGCCACGTCAGCGCGGACCTCAACGCGCGCCCGCCCCTGAGCGCCGAGGAGATCCGCGAGCGGATGAGCGGCAACATCTGCCGCTGCGGCGCCTATTCCAACATCCTCGACGCCATTGGCGACGTCGCCGGGAGAAAAGCATGATCCCCTTTACCTACGAACGCGCCCAGTCGCCGGCGCAGGCCGCCGCGTCCGCCACGCGCATCCCGGGCAGCCGCTTCATCGCGGGCGGCACCAATCTGCTCGATCTGATGAAACTCGGCATCGAGACCCCGCTGCACCTGATCGACGTGAACGGCCTGGCGCTGGACAAGATCGAGGCCACCTCCCAGGGCGGGCTGCGCATCGGCGCGCTGGTCCGCAACACCGACCTCGCCGCCGACCCGCGCGTGCGGCGCGACTACGGCGTGCTGGCGCGCGCGCTGCTGGCCGGCGCCTCCGGGCAGCTGCGCAACCGCGCCACCACGGCGGGCAACCTGCTGCAACGCACGCGCTGCCCCTATTTCTACGATACCGACCAGCCCTGCAACAAGCGCGTGCCGGGCAGCGGCTGCGCGGCCATCGGCGGCGTGACGCGGCAGCATGCGGTCATCGGCGCCAGCAATGCGTGCATCGCCACGCATCCGAGCGACATGGCCGTGGCGATGCGCGTGCTCGACGCCTCGGTGGAGACTGTCAACCCGAAGGGCGCCGTGCGCGTCATCCCGATCCTCGATTTCCACAAGCTGCCGGGCAACACGCCGCATATCGAGACCGCGCTGGAGCCGGGCGAGCTGATCACCGCCGTGACGCTGCCCCCGCCCATCGGCGGCGCGCAGTTGTACCGGAAGGTGCGCGACCGGGCCTCGTACGCGTTCGCGCTGGTGTCCGTGGCCGCCATCGTGCAGCGCGACGGCACCGGCCGCGTGGCCGTGGGCGGCGTGGCGCACCGGCCGTGGCGCCTGGAAGCCGCCGAGACCGAGTTGCCGCGCGGCGCCCAGGCCGTGACCCAGCGCCTGTTCGCGGACGCCCGGCCCACCCGCGACAACGCCTTCAAGGTGCCGCTGTTCCAGCGCACCCTCGCCGCCGTGCTGGCGCAGGCCCGCACCTGACCGGAGGAGACGGACGATGAAATTCGACACCCCCGCCACCACCAATCCGATCGACCAGCTTCGCGTGGTCGGCAAACCCACGGACCGTATCGACGGTCCCCACAAGGCCACCGGCACGGCGCCCTACGCCTACGAGCGGCACGACGTGGCGCGCAACCAGGCCTACGGCTATGTGCTGGGCGCCGGCATCGGACGCGGCCGCATCGTGTCGATGGACACCGCCACCGCGCGCCGCGCGCCCGGCGTGCTGGCCATCGTCACAGCCGCGAATGCCGGCAAGCTCGGCAAGGGCCAGCGCAATACCGCGAAGCTGCTCGGCGGCCCGGAGATCCAGCACTATCACCAGGCCGTGGCGCTGGTGGTAGCGGAGACCTTCGAGCAGGCCCGCGCGGCGGCGCAGATGATCCGCGTGCGCTATACCGCCGAGAAAGGCGCGTTCGACCTGGCCGCCGCGCGCGATACGGCCGTCGCGCCGAAGGGCGATGACTTTTCGGGCAAGCCGGAGACGGCCGTCGGCGACTTCGCCGGCAGCTTTGCGGCAGCGCCGGTGCAGCTGGACGCCACCTACACCACGCCCGACCAGTCGCACGCGATGATGGAGCCGCACGCCTCCATCGCCGCCTGGAACGGCGACAAGCTCACGTTGTGGACGGCCAACCAGATGATCGCCTGGGGCCGCGAAGACCTGGCGGCCACGCTCGGCATCCCCAAGGAGAACGTGCGCGTGATCTCGCCCTATATCGGCGGCGGCTTCGGCGGCAAGCTGTTCGTGCGGGCCGAGGCGCTGCTCGCGGCGCTGGGCGCGCGCGCGGCCAAGCGGCCCGTGAAGGTGGCGCTGACGCGGCCCCTGATGTTCAACAACACCACGCACCGGCCAGCGACGATCCAGCGCATCCGCATCGGCACCACGCGGGACGGCAAGATCACGGCCATCGCCCATGAAAGCTGGTCGGGCGACCTGCCCGGCGGCGGGCCCGAGACCGCCGTGCAGCAGACGCGCCTGCTCTACGCCGGCGCCAACCGGATGACCGCGCTGCGACTAGCCACGCTGGACCTGCCCGAAGGCAACGCCATGCGCGCGCCGGGCGAGGCGCCGGGCATGATGGCGCTGGAGATCGCCATCGACGAGATCGCCGAGAAGGTCGGCATCGACCCCGTGCAGTTCCGCATCCTCAACGACACGCAGGTCGATCCGGAGAAGCCGGCGCGGCCGTTCTCGCAGCGGCAGTTCGTCCAATGCCTGCGGCTGGGCGCCGAGCGCTTCGGCTGGCAGGCGCGCAATCCCAAACCCGGTGCGACCAAGGCGGGGCAATGGCTGGTCGGCATGGGCGTGGCGTCGGCCTTCCGGAACAACCTCGTCATGAAGTCCGGCGCGCGCGTGGGGGTGGACAAGGGCGGCCGGGTCATCGTGGAGACCGATATGACCGATATCGGCACGGGCAGCTATACGGTCATCGCCCAGACGGCGGCCGAGATGCTGGGCGTGCCGATCGAACAGGTGGTGGTGCGGCTGGGCGATTCGTCGTTCCCGGTGTCGGCGGGGTCCGGCGGGCAGTGGGGCGCCAACAGTTCGACGTCAGGCGTCTATGCCGCCTGCGTGAAGCTGCGCCAACTGCTGGCCGAGCGTGCCGGCCTGAGCGGCACGGACGCGGTGTTCGAGGGTGGCCAGATTCGCGCCGGGGGCCGCAGCGTGCCGCTGGCACAGGCGGCGGGGGACGGCGTGACCGCCGAGGACACCCTGGAATTCGGCGATCTCGACAAGAAGTACCAGCAATCGACCTTCGGCGCGCATTTCGTCGAGGTGGGCGTGGACATGGCAACCGCCGAGATCCGCGTGCGCCGCATGCTGGCCGTCTGCGCGGCGGGGCGGATCCTGAATCCGAAGTCGGCACGCAGCCAGGTGATCGGCGCCATGACGATGGGCGTGGGCGCCGCCTTGATGGAGGAACTTGCCATCGACAAGCGCGTGGGCTTTTTCGTCAATCACGACCTCGCCGGCTACGAGGTGCCCGTGCACGCCGATATTCCCCACCAGGACGTGATTTTCCTGGACGAGGTGGATCCCATTTCCTCGCCGATGAAAGCGAAGGGCGTGGGAGAACTCGGCATTTGCGGGGTGGGCGCGGCGGTGGCCAATGCCATCTACCACGCCACCGGCGTGCGGGTGCGCGACTACCCGATCACGCTGGACAAACTCCTGGCGGGGATGCCGGCGATGGCCTGATTCGTCGCCATATGCCCGTCCACCCGTCCGTCAGGCCTTGCGCGACGGACGGGCATTGCGCAGTGCCGAAGGCCGCACTTCCTGCAGCGATCGCAGCGAGCGCTGTGCGTCCTCCACCGCTTCGAGCCCCTCCCGCAGCCGCGTGCAGGCGTAGCCAAGGCGCGCCTGCACCTCGGTATCCAGTGAAGACAGACGCTCCAGGGCGTCCAGTTCCGTCTGCAAGTGGCCAATCATTCTTCGTAATTGCGCCGTGCTATGAGATGCGAGTGACTGGATGGCCATTCGTAATCCCCTGTGGCTAAGGATGCAAAATGAGAAGGGCAGTGCCCATCCTAATACCCTAGGGCGAGCCACCCAGAATTCCAGCGCTGTTACATATATGTTGGGAGCGCTCCCCGGGTAATCCGGCATTGCGCTGGGAGTGAGCAGCCCCTTTCGCTGTCAAGCCTGCTGGCTCTGTATTTCTTGCATGGTCGACCGGCACATGGATAATAAATGACAATCGCGAGATTGCGTTATGTCGATCGGGAAAATAAATATCAGACTCCGCAGGAAAATAAATCCCCCGTCCTGACGATAATCCACTTTCTCAACCCTCTCGCATCACATACACTGCCCTTCAAATCCACCCGATAATCCTCTGATAATCCAATATCACCCATTATCAAACATATTGGATTCAGTTTCCGATCCATGGGAAATTGCCGATGCCCGTTCCGTCCCGAGTTCGCATCGCTGTACTCCTGTTGTTCGCCACCGCCTTCCGGCCCCTTCATGCGACTGACCTGACKAGTTCGGAGGTGGGCTACAAGCTGAGCCGGGCCGACAATCCGTTCGTCGTGGTACCCGGCGCGATCATCGACACGCGTGGGAACGGCGCCGTTGCCATCGACGCATCGGGCAGCTCCGGCTGGGCACTGACCAACAACGGCACCGTCTATGGCGGCTACAACGCGGTGCACCTCCCCCTGGGCACCTTGACCAACTTCGGCGTGCTGGCGAGCCCCGGCACCACCGCGGTGGCGATGTTCGCTGGCGGCACCGTGGTGAACCACGCCGGCGCGGTGATCGCCGGCAAGCTCGACGGCATCTACCTCGGGCAGTCCGGCAGCATCGTGATCAATGCCGGCGACATCGCCGGCGACGTGTTCGACTACTCCAGCACGCAGGCCGCCATCCATTTCGCCGAGAGCGGCACCGTGGTCAATCTGGCGACGGGCCGCATCGTCGGGCATGCGCACGGCATCCTGGCCACGCCTGCCCTCACCCTCGACAACGCCGGCTTGATTGCGTCGGACGAGGGCGCAGCCATCGACCTGCACTCGGGCCCCAGCGCGCCGGCCTCCATCGTCAACAGCGGCACGATCAACGGGCGCAGCGGCGTGGCCATCGCCTTCGGCCCGGCGGACGACCGGCTCGAGATCACCGGCACCTCGCGGATCACCGGCGTCGTGGACGGTGGCGCGGCGGGCAGCGCCGGCAACATGCTGGTGCTCGGCGGCGCCGACGCTGGCAGCTTCGACCTCTCCGCGCTCGGCCCCGCCGCGCAGTACCGGAACTTCGGCATCCTCCAGAAGCAGGGCGCCAGCATCTGGACGCTGACGGGCGCGAACCTCGACGAGCAGGCGTGGCAGGTCGGCGGCGGCGRCTTCGTGGTGGCCGGGCAGCTCACCGGCAGCCTGACCGCCCAGCCCGGCGTCACCGGCCTCTATATAGAAGTGGCGCCGGGCGGAGCGCTCCAGTCGCCGACAACCAGCGCCATCACCCTCAACGGCGGGAGCCAGATCGTCAATGCCGGCACGATCACGGCCAGCGGCGCGGGCGTCCCGGCCATCCGGATCGGTGGCGCGGATGGTCCCGCCAGCGTAGTCAACCAGCCGGGGGCGACGATTGCCGGCAGCCAGGGGCCGGCCATCGTGGCGGGCGCCAACGTCGCCATCGTCAACGCGGGCACGCTGAGCGGCAGCGGCGTCGCCGTGCAGTTCACCGGGGCAAATAGCACGTTGACGCTCGATACCGGCAGCGCCTTATCGGGCGACCTCGACGGTGGCAACGGCGCCGGCAACGCCCTGATTCTGCAGGGCAGCGGCAGCCTGCCCGGCCGCGCCTATAGCTTCCCCAATTTTTATATGCGCGGCACGGACTGGTTGCTCGACGGCACCGMGGAGATCGGGACATCGGCCACGGTCGAGACCGGCACCCTGCGCGTGAACGGCACGCTCGCCAGCCCGGCCGTGGCGGTGTCGCCCGGCGCGGCGCTGGCCGGCACGGGCACGGTACAGGGCGCCGTCAGCGTGCAGGGCATCGTCGCGCCCGGGAACACCGTCTTGCCGACTACGCCGAGGGCGCCGCTGTCGGTCGGCACGCTGTCTGTCGTGGGCAGCTACAGCCACGCGGCCGGCGCCGTGTATCAGGTGGATGTCTCGCCCACCAGCAACGACCTGATCGACGTCACCGGCCCCGCCGCGCTGGCCGGCGGCATGGTGCAGGCCCGTCTGCGCGCGCTGTCGCTGCGTCCTGCCGATACGTACCGCATCCTGTCGGCCTCGGGCGGGCTGACCGGCACGTTCGCGGGCGTGACCACGCTCAATCCGTTCGCCACGCCGTCCCTGGCCTACGATGCCGGGAATGCCTACCTCGTGGTCGCACGCGGCTTCGCCCTGGCCGGCGGTACACCGAACGAGATCGCCGTGGAAACTGCCCTGGACCGCGACGCCTTCGCCGCAGGCACCAACAACGCGCCGAGCCGGGACTTCCTGTCGGTGGCGCTCGAACTGTTCAATCAGGAAGGTGCAGGAGCCTACGCGGCGATCGACCAGTTGAGCGCGGAAGCCTACGCCGCGCTGCCGAACGCCCACTACGCGGCGGCGCGGGCGGGCATGAACGCCATCGACACCCGGCTTGCGGACAACACCTGCACCGGCGCGGCACCGGCGGCGCGCTTCTGCGCATGGGCCACAGTGCTGGGCAACACCGGCCGCATCGGCGGGTATGACACGTGGCTGTCGCAGGACATCAACCTGGCGGGCGTCATGGCCGGGGTCGACTATCAATGGACGCCGGCGTTCACCGGCGGGATGGCATTCGGCTACCTCCACGGCAATACCTTCACCCACGGCCTGCCGGTGCACGGCCAGTTCGACAGCTATCAGGCCGTGCTCTATGGCCGCTACACGGCAGGCCGCTACTGGTTCCGGCAGGCACTGGGCTACGCGCGCAATATCGACGATATGCGTCGCGACATCACGTTCACCGAGGTGCCCCGCACGGCCACGGGCGGCGCGCACGGCAATCAGTTCTTCACCGCCCTGCGCACCGGCGTGGACCTGCCGCTGGCCCTGCCCGGCGTGCTGTCACCGTTTGCCGGCGCGGAGTTGCAGTCTGTGAAGTTGTCCGGCACGGTGGAATCCGGGGCGGACAGCGTCAACCTTGTGCTGCCTTCGCGCACGACGCATTCGGTCCGGTCGCTGCTCGGCACCGAGTKGCGCCATCTGTTCGACGGACCGGGCGGCGCGTGGCGTATCGACGCCGCGGCGGCCTGGGTCCACACCTTCGGCACGAACACGCTGGCTATCAATGCGCGCTACGCCGGCGCCCCCGCCACCGACTTCACGGTGCACGGCAGCGGCCAGAACCGCAATGCCGCTCAACTGCGGCTGGGCATGAGCGTCAGTCCCACGCCGCGTAGCCGATTGTCCATTCGCTACGACGGCGAACTCGGCACCCACGGCAGCACGCATGGCGGCGCGGTGGGCTTCTCCTATCACTGGTAGGTCCAGCGACTCGCAGATTATTCAAATCGATGTCGACGAAGGGGGTGGCCTGACAGCAGAGAGATTGCATTTTCAGGAAACAGCGATGGTGACATCACGGCTAAGCGGCTAACGTAGGCCAACGGTGTTCACACAGATCGCATATGCAAACAAATATTCCGCTGGAGGTTGAGACAGACCATCCGAGCCACCTCGGCACCCATCCCGCCGAGATGGAGGCTGCCCTGCTCAGGAATCGGTACTGCAAGACCATGGCCGAGTTCTTCGAAGCACCGGCCACCGTATCGCTATCGCGCGTGGCGCGGGCGATGTACCGACTGGGCCGGGTTCGCCAATGGCAGGCCATCAATGCCACCGCGCGCGGTGCGCCCGCGCCGAATACGGCCAGCCTGCGGTCCGGCGTGCTCGAAAGCCTGGCCGGCTCGCACGCCATGGTCGTGCACCGCAAGCACTGGTACGGCACCCACTATAACAAGACCGATCTGTCCGATCTGGCGCTCCAGGTGGCGATGCTGCTTGCGCTCGACTGGCGCGATCTGGCGGCGTTCGCGCTGCGGGAATGGTTTGGCGAGCACTCCGAACTCGACAATCTCTACCAGCCCACGCTCAGCGGCGTCACCGGCATGATCATCCGGGTGGCCGGGCAGGCGCTCGATGTCGAGGTGCCCGGGGCCGCGTTCCGCCCCACGGAATCGCCGCTTGCCGATATGGCCTTGCACTGGCGCGACAACGAAACCGCGTTCGTGGAACTGGCGCTACAACTGGCCGACCGCCATCTCGCGCAAAGCCACGGCCATTCGCCCACGGCACTCGCGGACTTCGACCAGCCCATCGAACAGGCCGTGCCGGTGGAACTGCTGATGCTGCTGCGCCTGCGCGGCTATGCGGCCACGCCGCGCTGGCTGGCCGTCCATCCGGCGCTGGCGCATCCGGCCGCGGTGCTGTGCACGGCGGCCTCCCCGGTGCCCTCGCAGCGCTGCGAACAGTTCGTCATGCAGATGGTCCGCCTCCTGCCCGAGTACCAGGCATTGCGCACGGCCCTCGCGGCGCAGCAGGCCAGCCTGCGCGCCAATCGTCCCCGATAGCTCTCCCCCTCACCCGCCGGCCGCCACGCGCCGGCGGGGCCTTGACCACGCCAGCATGACCTGTTCGGAGACAACGTTATGACCTTGATGGCCAATCGCATCGCCGTCGCAGACGACCACCCTCTCATCCTCAAGGCATTGCATGACTGCCTCGCCGCCACGCCTGGGTTCGAGGTGATCTGCGCATGCGCAAACGGCGGCGCGTTKATCCATGCGCTGGCCGATGCCGAAGTCGACATCATCGTGACAGACTTCGCCATGGGGCAGGCAGACCGCAGTGTCGACGGCTTCAACCTGCTGCGGCAGCTCATCGCGCGCCATCCCGACGCCCGCATCGTGGTGATCAGCGGCCAGATGAACCCGGGCATCGTGGCCCGTGCCATGCACCTCGGCGTGCGCGCGTTCGTCAGCAAGCAGGATGAACTCGACGAGGTGGTCCAGGCCTGCGTGCACGTGACCACCACGGACGAGTGCTTCTATTCCTCGACCATCCGCACGCTGCTGAACGCCTCCGGCGCCATGAAGAAGGCAGTCCACGACCTGACCCTGCGCGAGACGGAAGTGGTGCGCCTCTACGTCCAGGGCTTGCAGTTACAGGAGATCGCCACCCGGGTCGGGCGGTCGATCAGCACCGTCTCATCGCAGAAATCCACGGCCATGGACAAGCTCGGGGTCAAGAAGAACACCGACCTGATCCGCTACGCCTACGAACACGGTGTGATCTAGGCGCCGCGCCCTGCCGCGCGTTCCTGCAGGAACGCGATCAGCGTGGCCACGGCGCGCGTCTGGTAGCGCGCCGGCATGTAGAGCAGGTACATGGTGGTCCGGAGGAAAGATAAATCCTCCGGCGGCAGCGGCAGGCGCAGCAGCGCCCCCGTGGCGAGGTCCTGATCCACCATGTAGTGCGGCACCAGTCCCACCCCCAGCCCCTGGAGGATGGCATCGCGCAGGAAGAAGAAGTTCGCCGACATCAGCCTGGGCCGAATGTCGAGCTGCCGGCTTGCCGGGCCCGGCCTCCCCGCCGCGTGCAGCTTCTGGCCCGTCAGCTCCGAGGTGATCAGCGGCAGGTCCTTGAATTGCTCGAGGGTCTGCGGCATGCCGTAGGTGCGCACCAGATCCGGCGTCGCGCAGGCCACATATTCGACGTCGCCCAGGCTGCAGGCCACGGCGTTGGTGGGCGCGTCGCCCATCACGCGGACGGAGAAGTCCACCGCGCCCTTGATCAGGTCGTCGATGTCGTTGTCGAACACCACGTTCAGCGTGATGGCCGGATACAGGTTCATGAACGCGATGAACCACGCGGACATGGTGTGCTGGCCGAAGCCGCTCGGCACGCTGAGCCGGACCGTGCCGCTCAACCGCTTCCCCAGACTCTGGACCGACTCCTGCGCCGCCATCACTTCGTGGCGGATGGCCCGGGCATGCTCATACAACTGCCAGCCGAGTTCCGTCGGTTCCAGCTGCCGCGTGCTGCGTCGCAGCAATTCCGCGCCAATCTGCCGCTCGAAGTGGTTGAGGCGCTTGCTGACGTTGGCGCGGCTCATGCCGAGTTGCGCCGCGGCGCGGCTGAGATTGCCGGCCTCGATGATGTCCACGAGCAGGGACAGCCCGTTCAGGTCCATTGTCAACTTTCCGTAGTCATATGCGTTGCGGATTGGTAGCAATTGTCAAGCATACGGAACATATAGACAATGCGCTGACAGGAGACACAGACAATGGAATTACAGAATCAGGCCGCGCCGTTGCCGTTGGCAGGCGTGCGCATCCTTGACCTCTCGCGCGTACTGGCCGGGCCGATGTGTGCGATGGCGCTGGCAGACCTCGGCGCCGATGTCATCAAGGTCGAGCACCCCGCGCGCGGCGACGACACCCGAGACTGGGGCGTGCGGATCGGCACGCGCAATACCTCCTATTTCAATAGCGCCAACCGCAACAAGCGCTCGGTCACCCTGGACTTGCAGAGCGAAGAGGGCGTGCAGCTGGCGCGCCAGCTGGCCGCGCGCAGCGACGTGGTGATCCAGAACTTCAAGGTCGGTGGCGCCGAAAAGCTGGGCCTTGGCTACGAACAGCTCAGCGCGGACAATGCGGGCCTCGTCTATTGCTCGATCTCCGGCTACGCGCGCTTCACGCCGGAGGCCGAGCGTCCCGGCTACGACCTCGTGGTGCAGGGCGAAGCCGGCGTAATGGCCACCAACGGCGAGGCCGGGCAAGGTCCGCTGAAGTTTGGCGTCGCGGCCGTGGACATGTTCACCGGCATGTACGCCGGGCAGGCGATCCTGGCGGCGCTGTTCGCGCGCCACACCACCGGACGCGGACGCCATGTGCAGATGGCCCTCTATGACTGCGGGCTGATGATCACGTCGTACTACGGCATGGAAGCGCTGCTCAAGGCCGGCGATCCGCCGAAGTTCGGCAACGCCCATCCGTCCATCGTTCCTTACGGCGTCTTCGAGGCCGCCGACGGCCCGCTCGTGATMACCGTGGGTAACAACGGCCAGTTCCAGCGATTCTGCCGCGAAGTCATCGGTCGTCCCGAATGGGCGGAAGATCCGCAATTTGCGACGAACACGACGCGCTCGGCCCATCGCGACACCCTACTGGCCGCGCTGCGCGAGACCCTGCGGCGCTTCACCCGGGCCGAATTGCTGCAACGGCTGACCGCCGCGCAGATTCCGTGCGGCGAGGTGCTGGGCATGCTCGACGCGCTACAGTCCCAACGCACCGCCGACGCGGGGCTGCTGCACCATTTCCACGACACCGAGGCCGGCGCGCAGGCCGTGCTGGCCCCGCCCTATGCGATGGATGGCCAACGCCTGCCCGTGCGGCGCCCGCCGCCCCATATGGGCGAGCACACCACGGAAATCTTCAAGGAAGTGCTACAACTCGACGACAACGCTATCGCGGGCCTGCGATCCCGAGGCGTGATCTGATCCCGATATTTCGATTCAAAACTGGAGACAAAACCCATGACCAAGCTGCGACTCAGCCGCCGCCAGATCCTCAAGGCCGGCGCCGCGGCCTCCCTGGCATCGATGATGCCCGCCGTGCTCGCCAAGACCGGCTGGCCGGAGAAGTTCATCAAGATGACCGTCGCGTTCCCGGCGGGCGGCCCCACGGACACCGCCGCCCGGATCGTGGCCCAGAAGCTGTCGGAGCGGCTCGGGCAGCAGGTCATCATCGAGAACAAGCCGGGTGCGTCGGGTTCCATCGGCACGGCCAGCTTTATCAAGAGCCCGGCCGATGGCTACAGCCTGTCGATGTTCGGCATGCCGGCCCTGCTGGCACCGCTGATGTACAAGAACAACGCCTATGACGTGAAGAAGGACTTCCTGTCCGTGGCCACGGTCTATGTGCTGCCGATGGCCATCGTCATCAATCCCGCCGTGGTGCCCGGCGTGGAGACCCTGCCGGACCTGATCCGCTTCGCCAAGGCCAGCAAGACGCCGCTGAACTACACCAGCTCGGGCACCGGCAGCTTCGGGCACCTGGCCATGGAGCAGCTCAAGGACCTGGGCGGCTTCGACATGCAGCACGTGCCGTACCGCGGCAGTGCGCCGGCCGTTGCGGACCTGCTGGGCGGACAGGTGGGCATCATGTTCGCCGACGTAGTGGCCGCCCTGCCCCACATCCGCGCCGGCAAGCTCAAGGCGATCGCCCTGAGTTCGCCCAATGCCAAGGTACTGCTGACCGGCGTGAAGACGGTGTCCGAACAGGGCTTCCCGGGCTTCGACTTCGACTCCTGGGGCGGCCTGATCGCGCCGCTGGAGACGCCGCAGGCCATTGTGGACCGCATTGCCCGCGAGACCCGCGACATCGTCACCAGCGACAAGGAACTGCAGCAGAAGCTGGTAAGTGCCGGCGCCATCGCCTCGTTCCAGGACGGCAAGCAGATGCAGGCACGCCTGAACAAGGACTACGACCGCTGGAGCGCCATCGTCAAGGCGAAAAACATCACTGCCATGTAAGGCGAATTAAGCTGGCATCGCCCCGCCATCCACGGCCTCCGGGGAAAGCTGCTCGGCGTTTCGGATCCCGAACGGGATATGGACGCATGGCAGGGTCCCGGCGGCCGGTTCCAGATGCAGGCGCTGGTCGTCGAAAAAAATGTGCGGCTGGAGCACTTCCAGGACGAGCCGCTTCTCCACCCCGCCCAGAAAGAACGCCTCGTTGACCGAGATGCCCCAGTGGCGCATGGTGTTGACCACGCGTTCATGCGCCGGCGCGTTGCGCGCGGTGACGATCGCCACGCTCAACTTCTGCTTGTACTGCGGGTCCCGCTGCACGCGCTCGCTCTCGAGCGCCTGGATCACCGCCAGTTTCTTCAGGAACGGCGCCAGGGGTCCCGGATTGTGGGGGATGTCGATGTGTTTCTGCTCGTGCTGAAGGAATGCGTCGAGCTGGCCGTTGTGGAAAACGGCCTCGGCCGCATCGTCGGCAATCACCCCGTCAAAGTCGAAGGCCAGCCGTAGCTCGTCAGACTCCGTATCGGCGGGCAAGGTGCCAGCCAGAACCTGGCCGGCCGCATGCCCAGCCAGGATCGCCTGGCGGACATCGGTCTGATTTGCGGAAAGGAACAGGCTGATGTTCAGGGCTTCGATATAGCGCTGCGGCGCGCCGCCCTGCAGAAACAGGGCACGACTGATATCCAGCCCATGAGCCTTGATCGACTCCATCACCCGCATGCCGGTGTCGGGATCATTCCTGGAGAGCAGGATCACCTCCACCAGCGGATCACCCGGACGCAGTTCGTTGAGCGATAGCAGTCGTCGAATGAAGGGAAATGCCACGCCCGGGCGCAACGGCACGTGCTGGTGCTTGCGTTGGTAGTCGCGGTAGGCTTCCTCGCCGTCGCCGCGGAAAATCTTGTCGGACTCGTCGAGATCGAACAGCGCACTCGACGCGAGCCCCAGTACCAGCCGGTTGGTCAGATCGTAAGGCATAGGTGATTGTTGCTCGCAAGGGGTCAGGCCCCGCCGTGAAATCGAAAGATGCTAAGTCTATCCGGACAGCAAGCGCCATCAGTGCGAGGAGACGTACTCAGCGTCATGGAACACCGGGGGGACCGCAAACCCTTCTCGCATTCGCTTCGCCTCCGCCGCCGGGGTCAAGCCAAAAAGTCTTCTAAATTCTCTGCTGAATTGTGATGGACTTGTGTAGCCCACGGCACGGCCAGCCGCTTCTGCGGTCAGATCTTGACGCACCATTAGCAGGCGAGCCTGATGCAGGCGCGTCGACTTTAGATACTGCATGGGTGACGTCTGCGTGATCGCCTTGAAATGGCTGTGGAAGGTAGGAATACTCATGCCGGCTTCCAGTGCGAGTTGCGACAGGTCGAGCGGTTCCGCGTAGTCGGCGTGAATGCGGCGCAGCGCCCGGCCAATCTTTCCATACTGACCTTTCATCGCAAGCGCCTCTCGCATGGCGCTTCCCTGCTCCCCGGTGAGTACCCGGAAATACAGTTCTCGCAGCAGACCGGGACCCAACACGGCTGCCTCGAGCGGTCGGTTCATCGCCTCCAGGAAGCGCAATACCGATGCGCGCATGTCCGCATCCATTGGACTTGACATCATGGCCTGCGGTGGCTGCGCGCGCTCGGCCACCGACTGCCGGTCGATTTGCAGCATCAACTCGGCGGCGACCGCAAAATCCAGGTGCAAATACATCGCGAGAAGGGGATGCGCCGGCGTCGCGTCCGTCTCCATATCGAATGGAACGGGAACTGAGACGGCGAGGTAGTGCTGCGCGTCGTAGACATAGCGCTTGTCACCGAAGTAACCACGCTTGCGGCCCTGGCAAACGATGACAATTCCCGGATCGTAAAGAACCGGAGTACGCGACAAGGCGCGATCGGAGCGCAGTATTCGGACCCCGGGGAGCGCCGTGAGGTTGTATCCCTCGTTGTGCGCCAATGCGCCGAGCAGATCGACCAATCGTCGTTGCCCACCGTCTGACGAAGACGGATGATTACCCGTATCACTCTTCGAATACATAGTTTTAGGCAAGAAAAACAGGAGATTGGCGCTTATATCACTGACTTCTGCAGAATAACATGCGCTCTCCAGTCTACCGAACGGAGAAGCTCAAATGGCATCCAGCAAACGCTTGCTCATTACCGGCGTCAGCAGCGGCTTTGGTCGTGCGCTCGCTCAAGAGGCGCTAGCGGCCGGCCACCGCGTGGTCGGCACGGTGAGAAGCGCGCAAACGAAGCAAGACTTCGAAGCGCTATCCATCGACAGGGCTTTCGCCCGCATACTCGACGTGACCGAATTCGACGCCATCGACGGCGTCGTTGCGGAGATCGAATCGAACGTCGGCCCCATCGATGTCCTCGTCAACAACGCGGGCTACGGGCATGAGGGCATTCTGGAAGAGTCGCCTTTGTCCGAAATGCGCCGACAGTTCGACGTGAACGTGTTCGGCGCAGTCGCCATGGTGAAGGCCGTGCTGCCTTTCATGCGTGAACGCCGGCGCGGTCATGTTCTTAACATTACGTCTATGGGCGGCTACATCACGATGCCCGGTATTGCTTACTACTGTGGGAGCAAGTTTGCTCTGGAAGGCATCTCGGACGCGCTTGCCAAGGAACTGCAGCCCTTCGGTATTGCGGTTACCGCTGTCGCGCCGGGCTCGTTTCGCACCGACTGGGCGGGTCGATCGATGACCCGCACGCCACGCTCAATCCCCGACTACGACGCTATCTTCGAACCGGTTCGCGAGGCACGTATCGAGAAGAGCGGAAAGCAGTTGGGAGATCCCGCAAAGGCAGCGCGTGCGATGCTCGCCGTGATCGATGCAGATCAGCCGCCCGCGCATCTTCTGCTTGGTAGCGACGCACTCCAACTCGTGCGAAGCAAGCTGTCTGCTGCAGCAAGCGAACTCTGCGCCTGGGAACACGTCACAGTGTCGACCGACGGTTGAGCGGCCTTGAACGGGTCAACTCAATTCCTTTGCCAGATATTCGCCAGTGCGGCTCGTCGCCACGCTGGTGATATCKGTGGGGCGGCCGCTAGCCACGACGCGGCCGCCCTGCTCTCCGGCGCCCGGACCCATGTCGATCACCCAATCCGCCTGGGCCACGACACGCATGTCGTGCTCGACAACGACCACGGTATTGCCCGCATCCACCAGCTCCTGTAGTTGCAGGAGCAGGCGGTCCACATCGGCCGGATGCAGTCCGTTGGTGGGTTCGTCCAGCACGTAGAGCGTGTCGCCGCGCTGGGCGCGCTGCAGTTCGGTGGCCAGTTTGATCCGCTGTGCCTCGCCACCCGACAGCTCGGTGGCCGGCTGCCCCAATCGAAGGTATCCCAATCCGATGTCCTGCAACGCCTTCAGCGATCGCATCACCGAAGGCTCATCCGCAAAGACTTCGCATGCCGCATCGACGGTCAGGTCGAGGATCTCGGCAATATTCCGGCCTTGCCAGGTGATTTCCAGCGTCTGCGCCTGATAGCGCGTGCCGTGGCAGGCGGTACACGGCGCATACACACTCGGCAGGAACAGCAGCTCCACGCTGACGAAGCCCTCGCCTTCACATGTGGGGCAACGGCCTTGGGCGACGTTGAAGGAAAATCGTCCCGGCGTATAGCGCCGCTTGCGCGCGGCGGGGGTGTCGGCAAACAGCTTGCGGACATGATCGAACAGCCCGGTATAGGTAGCGAGGTTCGATCGCGGGGTGCGGCCAATGGGCTTCTGGTCGACGCGCACCAGACGGCGCACCGCCTCCAGGTCGCCCGCCACGCGCCCACTTGTCGGCATATCCGTCACCGCGAACAGTGGATCGCGCTCCTCGTCGGCATCGCTATCGTTGGCGCGGCCAAGATGCCGGTTCACCAACTCCGGCAGGGCCTGGCTGATCAGGCTCGACTTCCCCGATCCCGAGACGCCCGTCACCGCCACGAAGCACCCCAGTGGTATCGCCGCATCGATCTTGTGGAGATTGTTGCGAGCGACATGCACGAGCTTGAGCCACCCAGCGGGTTCGCGGGGTTCTCGCAGCGGCACCTGTTGCTCGCCAAACAGATACGCTGCGGTACGCGATGCCTGCACCGCGGCAAGCCCGTCGAGCGGCCCGCTGTAGAGCACGTGGCCGCCGCCCTCGCCAGCGGCCGGCCCCACGTCTACGATCCAGTCCGCGTGACGCATGGTCTGTGCGTCATGTTCGACCACGAACAGCGAGTTGCCGGCGGCCTTCAATCGTCGCAACGCCACCAGCAGCGCTTCGCCATCGGCGGGATGCAGCCCGGCCGAGGGCTCGTCGAGCACATAGACCACGCCGAACAGTTGGGAAGATAGCTGCGTGGCCAGCCGCAGCCGTTGCAATTCGCCCGATGACAGCGTCGGCGTGCTGCGGTCCAGCGACAGATACCCGAGCCCGAGATCGATGAGCGTGGAAACCCGCTCCATCAGCTCTTCCGCGATGCGCTGCGCGGCCAGCCGCTTTTCGTCGGAGAGGTTGGGCGTGCGTCGCACGTCGGGCGCCGCCTTGTGTGCGGATCCCCCTGCCGCCACGCGCCGCGCCGTGGCGGCGCGCATCGCCTTCGTGCTCAGCACCGCGCCGGAGATTGCCTCGGGGCTCGCCCACTCGCCGTGCGCAATCGGCCGCATGATCTCCGCCACGCGGGCAAGCGGAAGGTTCGCGAACGTGCCGATGTCCATGCCCGCAAACGTCACCGATAGCGCTTCCTTCTTGAGCCGCTTGCCGTGACAGGCCGGGCATTCGCGTCCAATCATGTATTGCGAAACGCGCTTCTTCATCAGCGCGCTCTGCGTCGTGGCGAAGGTCTGCAGAACATAGCGACGGGCGCCCGTGAACGTGCCCTGATAGCTCGGCTCCATCTTGCGCTTGAGCGCGGCGCGCACCTCCTTGGGCGTGAATCCTGCGTACACCGGCACCGTGGGCTGTTCTTCGGTGAACAGGATCCAGTCACGGTCCTTCTTCGGCAGCTCGCGCCACGGCTTGTCCACGTCGTAACCGAGCGTCACCAGGATGTCGCGCAGGTTCTGCCCGTGCCATGCGGGCGGCCACGCCGCGATGGCGCGCTCGCGTATCGACAAGGTATCGTCGGGCACCATCKACTGCTCGGTCACATCATAGATGCGCCCCAGACCATGGCACGTGGGGCAGGCGCCCTCCACCGTGTTGGGCGAGAAGTCCTCGGCGTACAGCATCGGCTGCCGGGACGGATAAGTGCCCGCGCGCGAATAGAGCATGCGGACAAGACTCCCCAGCGTGGCGACGCTTCCAACCGTGGAACGTGCATTCGGCGTACCGCGTTGCTGCTGGAGCGCGACGGCGGGCGGCAGCCCTTCGATCGCATCCACCTCCGGCACGCCAACCTGCTCGATCAGCCGTCTGGCATAGGGGGCCACCGACTCGAAGTAGCGCCGCTGCGCTTCCGCGTAAAGCGTACCGAATGCCAGGGAGGACTTGCCGGACCCCGAGACCCCGGTAAATACGACCAGCGCGTTGCGTGGGATATCGACATCGACGTTCTTGAGGTTGTGCTCACGGGCCCCGCGCACGCGGACGAAGTTGTCCGCCGCGTGACCGGACGCGGCCGGAAACGTGTCGTCGGGTGTCAGTGGGTGCCGGCGGTATTCATCCTTCATGCGATTTGTCTGTCTGAAAGCGGCGCCCTTGCAGAAATTTCCGACTGAATCTTCATCTTTCCTGCGGATCCGAGGGGGCGCTTGGCGATGGTCTCAACAAGGCAGGAAACATGCCAAATCGGATTGGAGTGAAGAGACCGCCGCAAAGACGCCTACTCGACATCTACTGCGGCCTGCCCCTACTCCTCGTCCATTTCGGCAAATCTCTCGACCAAAAACTCGATCAATGCGCGTACGGCTGGCAAAACGCCGCGCCGGGACGGGAATACGACGTGAAGCAGTTCGGCGCGAGGTGCCCAGTCCGGCAGGAGCCGTACCAGCTGCCCCGCGTTCAACTGCTCACGTACCATCATCACCGGCAGCTGGCCGATACCGACACCTGCCAGTGCTGCGGCTCGCAGTGCAATCATGTCGCCTGTCACCAGGCGCGGGCGATGTCGCACCACCGCCTGCGCCCCATCCGGACCAAACAGCGTCCAGGCGTATTCCGCCTGCGTTGCGCCCAGTGCAAGGCTTGGCAGGTCGGCGAGATCAGCCGGCGCGCGTGGCAGCTCGCGCTGCCCTTCTACCAGGGCGCTACTGGCCACCAGACATTGCCTGCGTTCCGCCAGCACGCGGATGACAAGGTCGCTGTCTTGCAATGGCGCCGGCCTGACGCGGATGGAAACATCCACAGCATCGCCGACCGGATCCACGCGCCGATTGGTCGCTTCCAGATGCACGATCACCTGCGGGTGCGCGGCCATGAACCTGGCCAGCATGTCGCCGACGTGCGCGTGCAGCAATGCCACCGGACAGGTCACCCTGACGGTACCGCGCGGCTCGGCGCGCGTCAGCTCCACGGCTTCCTGTGCAGCCTCGGCCTCCATCAGCATCGCCTTGCAATGCTCGTAGTAGGTGCGGCCAATCTCGGTCATGGTGAAGCGGCGCGTCGAGCGCTGGATCAGCCGAACGCCGAGTCGTTCCTCCAGGACGGCGATGCGCCGGCTAAGCCGGGACTTGGGCATTCCCAGTGCGCGGCCAGCCGGCGCGAATCCGCCGTGCTCAACCGCCTGCACATAGAAGTAGAGGTCATTTAGGTCCTGCACGCCACTTCCTTCTCCCTTCATCGTTCACCAGATAGGACTATGACGTCCAATCTAGCACTCTAGTGCGTCCCGCGTCCCAATCCTATGCTTTCTCCATCCGACGAATGGTCGCTAGCGGCCAGACCTTCCACACGGTGCGATGCCACCGCCCCTTACCCAGGAGACCCATCATGTCCCAACCCGCCAACTTCAACGGCAAGCGACCTGTCATCGACCCGGACGACTCGGCGATGCTGCTGATCGATCATCAGAGCGGTCTCTTCCAGACCGTAGGCGATATGCCCATGCCGGAACTGCGCCAGCGCGCCGCCGCCMTGGCAAAGATGGCGACGCTGTGCAAGCTGCCGGTCATTACTACGGCTTCCGTGCCACAAGGGCCCAATGGCCCGCTGATTCCGGAGATTCACGAGAACGCACCGCACGCGAAGTACGTCGCGCGCAAAGGCGAAATCAATGCATGGGACAACCCCGAATTCGTCGCCGCCGTGGAAGCGACGGGCAAGAAAACCCTGATCATCGCCGGCACCATCACGAGTGTGTGCATGGCGTTCCCGTCCATCAGCGCCGTGGCTGACGGGTACCGGGTTTTCGCCGTAGTGGATGCTTCCGGCACCTACTCGAAGATGGCGCAGGAAATCACGCTGGCCCGCGTGGTGCAGGCCGGTGTGGTACCGATGGATACCGCCGGCGTGGCCTCCGAGCTGCAACGCACGTGGCATCGCGATGACGCGCAGCAATGGGCGGAGATCTACACGAAGATCTTCCCGGCCTACCAGTTGCTGATCGAAAGCTACGCGAAGGCGCAAGACGTGCAGAAGAAGGGCGAGGCGCTGGACTCCGCGCGCTAAGCGTCGGAACCGGCATGGGCCTGGCGGCCCTGCCGGTTCCTTGATCGCAGGGGTGGTCAATGTCACGCATGTCGATAAGAGCGTCCGCGCCGCCGGTGGTACTGGCCTGCGTTCTCGCGGGCATGTCGTCCAATGGATGCGCCCAGCCGTCACCGCCCCCATACAATTTTCTTCGCTACGACGAGGATTACAGCTATCTGCGAGATCCGGCGCGCCGTAGCGACCCCTGGGACGCGATCAAGTATCGGCCGCTCGGTTCACCGGACATCTATCTGAGCCTGGGCGGAGAGATTCGAGAGCGCTTCGAATCCTACTCGGCGCCGAACTTCGGCGTGCCGGGCCCGTCGGCGGACGGCTACCTGTTGCATCGCCTCCTCCTCCATGCCGACGTGCATGCTGGCGACTATCTGCGCGCATTCGTGCAACTCGGCAATCATCTGGCGCCGGGCAAGGAGGTCGCCATACCGCCTTACGAAGACCGGGTGGACGTGCAACAGGCGTTTGTCGATGTGCATGTGCCGAAGGCAGGCAGCACGATGGACACCGCCTTGCTGCGGGTCGGGCGTCAGGAGATGGCATTCGGCGCGCAACGGCTGGTGTCGGTGCGGGATGCGCCAAACGTCCGGCGCGCCTTCGATGGTGTCCGCGTGGGTGGTGCTACAAACAGCGGTGTGAAGATCGATGCGTTTGCCACGCGGCCGGTGCTGCTGAAGGCGGGCGATTTCGACGATCGGCCCAATCAGTCGCAGGCCTTTTGGGGCGTCTACTCGACCTTCCCCAAAACCTTTGTGCCGTCATCGGGCATCGACGTCTACTACCTTGGCTTCGAGAACAACCACGCGCTGTACAGCATCGGAACCGGCGTGGAGCGACGGCATTCCGTTGGTGGGCGGGTCTTTGGCACGCACGGTCAGTGGGACTGGGATTGGGAAGCCCTGGGACAGTTTGGCAGTTTTGGCGCGCAGGACTTGCTTGCCTGGGGCTTCTCCACCGACACCGGCTATGGATTTTCCGTCGCCGACTGGAAGGCGCGTGCGGGCATCAAGGCCACCATCGGCAGTGGTGATACCAATCCGCGCGACGGAAAGCTGGGCACGTATGGCGGCCTGTTTCCAAAACTGGCGTACTTCAATCAGGCAGGACTACTGGGTGCATCGAATGTCATGGACCTACAGCCGTCCCTGACGCTAAAGCCGATTCCGCGACTCAAGCTGACCCTGTCCTGGGACTTTATCTGGCGACAGACGACCAACGATGCCGTCTACACGAGCGTGGCCACGCCCATTCCCGGCACGGCGGGTCGCGCCGGGCGCTACACGGGCAGCCAACTTGCCTTTGACGTGTACTKGCAGGTGGACCGGCACATTGTCATGAATGCCGGCCTGGTGCATGTCGACGTGGCAAAAGTCCTCAGCGCCGTGGGCGGCCACAATACAAACTTCGTCTACCTGTCGGCGGCGTACACGTTCTGAACCGTCTGATGGCCCCGCTGCGGGGTCAATGCGACTTTGCCTTGTGTTCCAGATGATCGAAAGCGACGTCCTCCACGCGGGAGACCTTGTTTGCCAGTCGGAACTGGAACCAGAAGAGGGCAACTACCGCCAACATCGCAAGGCCGCCAAGTGCAAATCTGAGCCACATCTTTATCCTCGATTGATATCGTACGGTGACAAATCAAGCGTATGCGGACTCAGATACAAGCTGCATCAAGATGGCGTCGAGCGCGATAAAAATCCTGTTAAGTTTGTCTCAATGCATCAACAAGCCGCGACAGAGCACCGAAACGCCGCTGATGCAGAGAAGGACCAAGAGCGCGCGACGCACCGCGTCGGGCGAGATCCGACGACGCAGGCGAGAACCTATCGCCAGGCCGACGAGGCCGAATGGCAGGGCGAACACGGCACTGCGCAGCAGATCACTCTGAAACAGCAATCCGCTGTATGCAAATGCTGTCAGGCGCACCAGCGCACTCACCATGATGACAGCCGCGATGGTCGAGCGAAACTCGTCGATCCGCGGAAGTCGCCGGGACAGGTACATGGTGTAGACCGGACCTCCGGTGCCGAACAATGCGCTGAACACACCGCCCACGACGCCGGCCGGCACTGACCACCCCCTCGCCGCCTCTTCCTCCCGATGCGCGCCGCCAAGGAGCGTCCGCCCCGTCATGATGAGCACAAAGAGTCCCAACCCGACAAGCAGCCAGCGGGACTCGACCTTGGCCAGTACGCTCGTACCGAGCGCCACGCCCACCATCATGAACGGGATCAGGCGGGACAGCTCTTGACGAGACACAGCGCTCCAGTTGCGCAGGCCAACCATTGTGGTCGTCACAAGATCGAGCAGAAGCAGCAGCGGCACCACGAACTGCAGCGGGATGAACTGCACCAGGATCGGCACGGCGACCATCGCCGCACCGAAGCCGGTGAGTCCGAACACCGTGTAGGCGCCAACCACTGTTGCCCCGAGGGCTGCGTAATGTTCAGTGCCCATGCCCTGTGCCCGTCCTAGTTGGCGGAGATCTTTCGCTTTGTCACCAGCGGCTTCCAGCGCCCCGATTCCTGGGCAATCTCCTCGGGAAGACGACCTTTCGGCGTGATCGTCCTGGCCATGCCTTGCGCGGCCAGATAGCGCTGCATGCCCGGTTCTGCAGCGGCGCGCTCCAGGTCGGCATACATTTTCGCCGTCAACGCCTTTGGCGTGCCGGCCGGCGCCATCAGCGCGAACCAGCCATAGAACGTAAAGCCCTCCAGCCCCGCCTCCGCGACAGTCGGCACGTCAGGAAGCAGCGCGGACCGTTCGTTGCCCGTCACGGCAAGCGCGCGAAGGCGGCCGCCCTTGAGGAGCGGGGAGATGGCATTGATGTTCCCCACTGTCATGTCTACCGTGCCCGCCATCAGGTCCGCATAGGCCGGTCCTTCGCCCTTGTACGGCACATGCACGACGTCGATGCCGGCAGCGTCGGCAAACGCTTCACTGGCGATATGCACCTGGCTACCGTTGCCTGCCGACGCGAAGGTCAATTTGCCCGGGTTGGCCTTTGCATAAGCGATGAGCTCGGTCATCGTTTTCGCCGGAATCTTCGTGTTGACCGTTACCACCATCGGCCCACTGGCGATCTTGCTGATCATCTCGAAGCTTTCAGCCGAGTAGGGAAGCTTCTGATAGATGAACGGGTTGACCGTGAACATGCTGCCGGAGGCGAGCAGCAGCGTGTAGCCATCCGGCACGGATTTGGCTACGGCTTCCGCGCCCACGGCACCGCCTGCACCCGGGCGGTTGTCCACGACAACGGGCTGCTTCCATTGCTTGCCCAGTTCCACGGCCACCGCACGTGCAAGCAGATCGGTCGCGCCGCCCGCGGCAAACGGCACTACCAGACGAATCGGCTTGCCCGGCCATTCCTCCGCGTGAGCCGGCACCATGGCTAGCGGAGCAATCGCAAACGCAAACATGGCTGCCGCGGTCGATGTGTTGTATCGCCTGGCGTCCGCATCGCCGCACAGCTCTTTCACAACGGGATGCTGACGTATCCGGCTCAACCCGTGCCGCCCTCGTCCAAACCAATGCCAGATGGCCTTGCCAGTGCTTGCTGCGTTCATCGTTGTCTCCTTTGTGTGGCGTCGCTTTCGTATGCGACTTTCGTATACGTCCTTACCGCATGCGTCAGCCCTTCTGCACCAGCTTCGGGCGGCCGTCGTCCGGTGTGCTGGCGGGTGTCGTGACAGCGGTCAATGCGTCCAGCAGCAACCTCGACAGATGCGCACGGGGGTTGTCGCGCGGCACCAGAATCCCGATGCGACGCATCAGCGGCGGCGAGCCGAACGGAATGGTGCGAATGGACGCCGGAAATTCGTTCTCGACGCCACGGGCCGGCACCACTGACGACCCCAGGCCGTTGGCCACCATCGCGATGACGCCTTCGAGCGTGTCGATCTCCATGGTCGAGCGGACGGCGATCTGTCGTCGCACCATTTCTTCCTGAACGAGCAGGCCGACGCGCGCCGTGCGATTGAATCGCACATAAGGCGTGGTTTCCAGCACACCCTTGTCCGAATCGCCGCGCGTAGTGGCGTGGGTGATCACGACAAACTCTTCGTTGAAGAAAGGCATGAACTGCAGGTCCAGGCGTGGAACCTCCGGCTCGGTGACAACGGCGACATCGAGTTGCCGCCGGTGCACCGCCCGTTCCAGATCGTGTGTCAGGCCCGTGGTCAGGTGAATGTCGATGCGATGACCCTGCTGGTGCAGGCGCTTCAAGGCCAGCGGCAACACCCCGGAGACGCAGGTGTGAACCGAGCCGAGCTTGAGCACACCGCCAGCCGCATCGCGCTTGAGGGCCGCGCTCATGCTCTCCCAGTGGGTCAGCAGGTCTCGGGCGCGGTTTGTGAAGGCGAGGCCGGCATCCGTCAACACCGGCGGCCTGCGGCTACGATCGAAGATCGTGATGCCCAACTCTTCTTCGAGCGAGCGCATTTGCATGCTGACGGCCGATACCGTCAGGCCGATAGCATTGCCGGCCTCCGCGAAGCTGCCCCGGTCGGCGATGGCTACCAGCGTGTAGAGCGTCTTGACGTCCATGTCGAACTCTAGATGCCCAGCAGGCGGCGGGCGTTGCCACCCATCACCTTTTCGAGGTTCTCGGGACGGATCGGCAATGTTTCGAACCACTGCTTGTAGTCCCGTACCGGGCAGAATGGGAACGAGCTTGCGTACAGCATGCGGTCTGCGAGGAAGGAATCCGCGGCCTTGACGTATTCCTCCCAGCCTGGCATCCGCGAGAAGTACATGTCCGGCGAAAGGTACATATTCGGGCGGCGGAACGCGATATGCAGGATCTCGGTCACCCAGGGCCAGCCGCCGTGCGCAACGACGACCTTCAGCTTAGGGAAGTCCGCCAGCACGCGATCAGTGCGCACGGGGTCGGAGTAGCTCAAGTCCGGGCCGGCTGTTCCGCCTACCATCATGATCACCGGCACCTCCAGATCCTCGCAGTGCGCGTAGATCGGATAGAGGCGTCGATCGTCCGCGTACATGGGAACCGGGTAGGAGCCGGGCTCGATATTGATGGCCTTGAACCCGTGGGCGACCGCGTCCGAAATGGTCTTGCACGCCGCCACGCGGTTCGTCGGATCGATCGAGGCGGCACCGATGAAGCGCTCCGGATAGTCGCCCACGATGCGTGCGACGTCTTCATTGGAGACGCTTCCCAGCGTGCCGGCAAGGCGACCGACCACCACGCCCTTGTCGACCCCGCCTTCGTCCATCTCCTTGAGCAGCAGTTCCATGGACTGTCGTTGCGCTGCGGGGGAAGGCTCGAAGCCAACCGTCCGGGTAAAGCCGTCGCGCCGCTCGCCGGCCGAGTACATCAACGTGTCGAGAAAGCCGCCGACCGGCGGGCGGAGTCTGAAATCAATGATCATGTCGTCTTCCTGGCTGGTTGGATGCGGGAATGGCCTTACATCACCTCGTTCTTGCGATCGTCGGTCTCGCCGTACCTGTGCAGCGCCGGCGGCTTGAGGCCGGCGTAGAGCTTGTCGATCCCGGCGTTGATGACCTCCGCGTGCTGCGCAAACAGCGAATTGCCTTCCAGGTCGCTCTCGACGATAAACGGACCGAAGTTCTCGACGTCGAACATCCACATCGCCTGTGCAATGCCGAGTTCATCCAGCCAGAACACGTCCTGCACACGCTTGATGCCGCGCCCAAGCAGCGCGCCCGTGCCATAGCCGACGGTTGTGAGGTAGATCGCCCCGCCGGGCGCCAGCACGCGCTTGTAGTCGTCGGCGGGCATGCCACCCTTGCCGATAAAGATGCGGCACCCCGTCTTCTCCATCCACTTGGGAATCCATTTGGAGAAGCGGAAGCTTGCCGTCGCGGTCACCGCGCCTACGTTGTAGCCGCCGTCCTCGTTGGGCGCCGCAGCCGGTGAACAGTGGAAGTTCACGTTGCTGAGCCCGCGCAGTTCCACCGGTGCCTCCAGGCCCTCATCGAGCACCTTCTTGTAGATGCCTTCCCGGGCGGTATAGACCAGGCCGGTCAAGTAGACGGCCGAGCCCAGCTCAAGTCTTGCGAGGTCTTCCGTCGTGGCTGGCAGATTGATGTGGAAGACCTTCAGTTCATCGTCTTGGGGGCTTACCATTCGACCGTCTCCCTGCGCAGGTATGGGGTGAACCACTGGGGGTCCGTGCGATATTCGATGTTGCCGTCCGGGTGAATCCGGGCCGTTGCCCGCCGCGACGACAGGCAGAACGTGTGGAGGCTGATCGGCATCCCGCCCGTGTGGGTGTGGCCTACCTCGATATGGCAGTCCACCACCATCGACGAGCCCACGAAGCCCATGGCACCCATGCCGATCGAGTTGCCCAGCGTCATCAGTTCGCGCTCGAGTTCGGCGATCTTGGGATCGGGATTGCGGTCGCCCACCACGCGCAGGCAGGCCGCCTGCTTGCCAAGCTGCATGCAGGTATCCTTCGAGCCGCCCAGGCCGATGCCGACGATGGCCGGCTGGCATGCCAGCCCGCGCTTGCCGAAGGCAATCAGCGTATCGAGCACGAATCGCTTGATGCCGTCGATGCCGTCGCCGGGGAACAGCATCCGGTAGTCGGTGCCGAACAGCCCGCCCTTGTGCACGGTCGTGATGTCGACCCAGTCGGCGTCGGGCTCGAACGACCACTCGATCTCCGGCGCATTGATGCCGACGTTATTGTTGTTGTCCGTGCGCCAAAGCGGGTGCACGCGATTGGGCCGCAGCGGCACCGCCAGCGTGGCATCGGCCGTGGCCTTGCGCAGCGCGCGCTCGACCGCGACGAAGCCGCGCTGCACCGAAGCGTTGTTGCCAACCTTGACGTAGTACCGTGGCAGCCCGGTATCGGCACACATGGGGCGCCGGTCCTGGTCCGCCGCTTCCCAGTTGTCCTGCATGGCGTGGATCACGAAGCGCGGCAGCTTGCCGGTCTCGGTCTTCTGCAACGCCTGGATGCCTTGCTTGTAGTCCTTGGGGATCTCGATCGCCGCGCGTTTCATGATCTCGAACGCGGCTTCCTCGACCCGATCGATGGAGATGGTCATCGTAGCGGTCCTCTATGCAGCAACTTTTGGGGGTTGACCGGCCTCACCGGTAATCAGGGACGTGCCTGGCGTCACGATGTCGAACTTCACCGGCACCATATCCAGACGAATATCGTCGCCGTCCGCGGTCACTCGGGTGTAGCGGCTGCCGTGCAAATCGCCGGGCTCCGGGAAGTCCTCGCGGAAGTGGGCGCCCCGGCTGTTCTCGCGCGCCAATGCGGAAACGGTGATCACGCGGGACATGTCCACGAGGCTCTGCAGATTGAGCCAGTCATGCCAGGTGACGTTGTAGCGGCGGTCGCCATCCGGAACGCCCATGGCCAGCAGCGCCGCGTTGTGCGAAGCGATGGAATCCAGTCCCCGGCGCATCGCCGCCTCGTGGCGCAGTACACCGACGTCGTCCCACATCGTCTGGGCGAGCGTATCGCGCAACTCGTGAATGGCGCCGGGAGCCCTCGAGAACGGATACTCGGCACGCTCGATACCGCGCAGGATGACGCGCTTGTCCGGCTCCTTCCAATGCTGCACGCCGGTGGCATACGCAGCCATCGAATCGCCGGCGATGCCGCCGAATACCGTCGAGTTCGCCACGCCATTGCCGCCCAGGCGATTGGCGCCGTGCACGCCGCCGCAATCCTCCCCGGCCGCAAACAGTCCCGGCGAAGCCGTGCTGCAATCCACATCKAACTCCACGCCGCCCATCAGATAGTGAGCGGTGGGCACCACCTCCACGCGACCACCGGCCAGGTCAAAGCCACAATCCTTGCAGCGGTTGACCATGCCGGGGAACGTCTTGGCCACCTTCTCAGGTCCAAGGTGGCTCATCTGGATGTAGATCCCACCCATCGGGCCGGTGCGGCCGGCGCGCATTTCGGCGTAGATGCCCCGGCTGACCACGTCGCGCGTCGCGCGCTCGCCGCGTGCGTCATAGTTGGTCATGAAACGGTCGCCGTTGCCATTGACCAGCCAACCGCCGGCACCGCGCAGGCCCTCTTCGAGCACCGTGCCGGTCATGCGGGTATCCGGGCCTCCCAGCAGTCCCGTCGGGTGGAACTGCACCATCTCCATGTCGCGCAGGCTCAGCCCGTAGCGCATGGCCATCGCCAGGCCGTCGCAGGTCTTGTCGCCGGATGGCGTGTGGTAGCGGTACATCGTCGGGCCCGCCCCCGTGGCCAGCAGCACCGCCTTGGCCTGTACGAAGCGGTAGGTGCCGCGCCGCATGTCGATGAACAGCACGCCGGCGATGCCGGAGCCATCCGCGGCCGGGATCAGCTCGATGGCGCGGTGCTCCTCCAGCTCTTCCACATCCAGGGCCCGCACCTGTTCCATCAGGCGATTGATGATCTCGATGCCGGTCAGGTCCGCCTTGTGGACGGTGCGGTCAAAGCTCTGGCCCGCGAAAGCCTTCTGGTGCAGCGTGCCGTCGGGGTTGCGGTCAAAGAAGCAGCCGATCTCGTTCTCGAGTTCCCGCACGCGCTCGACCGCGCCTTCGACCAGCCGCCAGGCCAGATCCTGGCGCGGCAGCCATTTGCCGCCCTCGATGGTGTCCATGAAATGGCGTTCGACCGAATCGCCTGTGGACAGCGCCACGTTGTATCCGCCCTGCACCATCCGCGTGCAACCGCACTTGCCGAGCAGGCCCTTCACCGCCACGGAAACCTTGAGCGCAGGATTGGCCTTCTTGGCATGCAGGGCGGCAAACAGCCCTGCCCCGCCCGTGCCAAGAATCAGGATGTCCGTCTTGTGGTTCTCGATCTGCATTTCAAATAACCCCCAGGGCAAAGATCACGCCGACGCACAGCGACAGCACACCACCCCAACTGATCCACGACAGGCGCGCGTCTCGGGTGGTACTCCATGGCAGGAGTTCAAGCGCCAGCAGTCGCAGGCCAAAGCACATGTGGATGGACAACAGCAGCACCAGGCCCCATTCGCCGAACTTGACGGCGCCCATGTCGGCGAATTTCAGGAACGCGTCCATACGCGCCTGTTGCTCCAGCGCGAGTCCAAGGACATAGAAGTGCGCGGGCAGGAAGACGCCAAGCGCCAGCCCCGACAGGCGGTGACCAAGGAAGGCCCAGTAGGCGCGGTGGTTTCTCGGAGACTTCATGACAGCAGGCCTCCCACTGCGGCAACCGCGCGCAGGCCCATCGACAGCAGCAACAGGCCGAAGAGGAAGCAGCACACCGATGCGGCGCCGCGGCTCAGGCGCGCCCATTCGATCAGGATGTTGCGCAGCCCGATCGGCACGTGCACCGCCACGCTGATCACGAACAGGGAATAGAACGGAATCCAGAAAAGACTGCCCTGCGTGCGCGCGAGAATCTCGGCGGCGGTCAGGCCGCCTCGCACTGCATAGAGGATGATCCCCAGATGTACCAGCACGAACGGCGCCATGGCCATCGCGCTGAGGCGCTGAAGGGCGAACAGACGCTGCTCCATGATCAGTCCCCTCCCTTCAGGAATTGCAGCAGGGCATTCTTCTTCAGGCCGGCAATGCTTCCCGTCGGGCTCAGGCTGACCGGGCAGTGCGTCATGCAATTGCCCTGCGTATGGCAGGAATTGCAGCCGCTGCCGGAAGTCGCCTTCTTCAGCACGTCCTTGGGGTCCGCATGACGTTCGTCGTTGAAGAGGGTCCATGCGCGATTCAACGCGGCGGGACCGAGGTACTCCTTGTCCCATGCCACCACGTCGCAGGACGCATAGCAAACGCCGCAGTTGATGCATTCGATGGCAGCGTCGGCCATCTTTCGCTTCTTGCTGGTCGGGGATAYCGCGGCCGGGGGCTCATGGCGCGTCGCGGTGCCCACGAAGGTGCTGCCGGCCTTCTTCCATTTGTCGAAGAACTCCGACATGTCGACCACGAGGTCCTTGATGCGCGGCATGTTGCGCAACGGCTCGATGACGATCACGCCATCCTCTTCTACGCGGCTGACGTGGGTGCGGCATGTCCAGCGCGGCTTGCCGTTCACCGTCATCGCGCAGGATCCGCATACCCCAACCCGGCACGCGAAGCGGTAGGACAGGGTTGGTTCGATACGYCGCTGCACTTCGGTCACCACGTCGAGAACGGTCTGGTTCTCGCGCCATGGCACCTCATAGGTCGTGAAATTGCCGTCCTCGGTGCCGCGGGCAATACGTACCTTCAGCGTGCGTTGCGCGGGCTTTGTCGCCTCCATCACTTTTCCCCTGAGTCTTTTGTGGGTGGGTGTTGAAGCGAGTTTAAGTAATCGATATTTCTGAATCAATATTAAATAACTTGATATTTTTTGAACTAAAAGGCCAAAAGCGCCTTGTAGTCGACGTATTGCGCGACGCGCGTCAGATCAGGGTTGGGGGCGTTGAGGTAAACCCTTGCGCGAAGGACTCTCGCAAGTACTCCACGAAGACTTGCGAGACCCGCGAGGCATGCGCGGAGTAGGGGCGGATGGCGTAGAGCCAATCCCCGAAGGCACCCGCTGAACGCCATTCCGGCAGGACCTCGACGAGCCGTCCGGTTTCCAGCGCCGATTGGGCGCTGAAGTCCGGAAGCAGCGCGATGCCCAGGCCTTCGATTGCGGCATCGCGCAAGGCTTCGCTGTTATTCACGGACAAGGGACCCGTCACCGGCACCGTCACGGGATCGGCATGTCGGACATTGCGCTCCGCCACCGCAGGAACAAAGGTCCATGTGGCCGCGCCCTGCAGCCGTGGATAGTGAAGGCATGCATGGCCCATCAAGGCTTGCGGCGTCTCCGGCGTCCCCCTGCTCCGCAGGTACGCACGGCTTGCCACCAGCACCGAGCGCGTGGCCGCGAGGGTCCATGCGACGTGGGTCTCCGGCKGGGTCGATGTATGCCTGACGGCGATGTCAAAGCCCTCCTGCGCCAGCGGCCGCAATCGATCCGACATATCCAACTCAAGCTGGATCTGCGGATAACGGCGCAGGAAATCGGGCAGACGAGGTATCAGTTGTTGCCTGGCAAAAGCCACTGGCGCCGTCACGCGAAGAAACCCCCTGGGTGCGCCCGCCAGGTCGCGCACCTGGGCGTAGCCCGTTGCGATCTGCTCGAACGCGCCACGCATGGACTCGACCATTTGCCGCCCCGCATCCGTCAACGAAGCGCTGCGGGTAGTCCGCTGCACCAGGGTAATGCCGGCGGCCTTCTCKAGATCCGTAATGTGCTGGCTCATCGAGGCCTTGCTGACGCCAAGGCGTGCGGCAGCTTTGCTGAAACTGCCTTGCTGATGCAGCACCACAAGCCAATGCAGGTGCTCCCAAAGGTCCTCCACGTGGTCCTTGCGCATCCAGACACTCCTTAATCGGCACTTTTTTGATGGGAATTTTCGTATCTATAACATGGCAGTGGCTAAATTTCCTGAACAATATGTTCGGCGGTGGGTGACTACCCCGCGGGAGCGGCCATCCATACACTCCAGTCATCGATCACGCGGCGGGTATGTCGATCCCCGCCCGACACTGACAGGAGATGACCATGACTGCGCCCTATACCCACCCCGCCGAGGTGATTCACTTTGTTTCCGGCGAACCGTATCAAGGCAACGGCGAGCGGTCGCAGGCCGTGTTCAATCCTGCTACTGGCGCGGTCGCGCGCCAGGTTCGACTGGGCACGGCGCAGGACGTCGATGTAGCCGTCGCATCCGCCGCCGCAGCGTTTCCAAAGTGGGCCGATACCCCGCCGATTCGCCGGGCGCGCGTCATGTTCAAGTTCCTCGAACTGATGAACCGGCACAAGGACGAACTTGCCGCGATCATTACCGCCGAGCACGGCAAGGTGCTCAGCGATGCGGCCGGTGAAGTCAGCCGCGGCATCGACATCATCGAATTTGCATGCGGTGTTCCCCAACTGCTCAAGGGCGACTTCACCGACCAGGTCTCCACCGGCATGGACAACTGGACGCTGCGCCAGCCGCTGGGCGTTGTGGCAGGCATCACGCCGTTCAATTTCCCTTGCATGGTGCCGTGCTGGATGTTCCCGGTCGCCATCGCCACCGGCAACTGCTTCATCCTGAAGCCAAGCGAGCGCGATCCTTCGGCATCGCTCTTCATGGCCCGCCTGCTCAAGGAAGCCGGACTGCCCGATGGCGTTTTCAACGTCGTGCAAGGTGACAAGACGGTGGTCGACGCCCTGCTCCATCACCGGGAGGTCAAGGCGGTGAGCTTCGTCGGCTCGACGCCGATTGCGAACTACATCTACGAGACGGGCGCGCGGCTCGGCAAGCGGGTGCAGGCCCTGGGCGGTGCAAAGAACCACATGGTGGTCATGCCCGACGCCGATATCGACCAGGCCGTCGATGGACTGATCGGTGCCGCATACGGCTCGGCGGGCGAGCGCTGCATGGCCATCTCCGTGGCCGTGCTCGTCGGCGACGTGGCGGACAAGATCATGCCGAAGCTGGAAGCGCGCGCACGGGAACTCATCATCAAGAACGGCATGGAAGCTGACGCCGAGATGGGCCCCGTCGTGACCGGCCAGGCGCTCGAACGCATCGAGAACTATGTGGCGCTCGGCGTGCAGGAAGGCGCGAAGCTTGTTGTCGATGGCCGCAACTACAAGGTGCCCGGCCATGAGCAGGGGTTCTTTACCGGCGGAACGCTGTTCGACAACGTCACTCCCGAAATGCGTATCTACAAGGAAGAGATCTTCGGCCCCGTGCTGTCGTGTGTGCGCGTAGACGATTTCGCGCAAGCGGTAAAGCTGGTCAACGAGCACGAGTTCGGCAACGGCGTGGCCTGCTACACGCGGGATGGGCAAGTGGCGCGCGAATTCGCCCGTCGTATCGAAGTTGGCATGGTCGGCATCAACGTGCCGATCCCCGTGCCGATGGCGTGGCACGGCTTCGGCGGCTGGAAGCGCTCGCTGTTTGGCGACATGCACGCCTATGGCGAGGAAGGCGTCCGGTTCTACACCCGGCAGAAGAGCATCATGCAACGCTGGCCCAACGACACCGCGCGCGGCGCCGAGTTCGCCATGCCCACTGCAAACTGATGTCGTCTGCCTAAACGATCGCATCGTCCATGTCTATCCAGGCGGGACGATGCGCTCCCCATCGAAAAACCGGCACATTGGCCTGCGTCTACTTCCACTCCCCCTTCTCCTTTTCCTCCCCCTTCTCCGACCCCGCTCACGCGTGGCTGCTCGCGCAGGTGCGCGCCATGGTGCCTAGCGACTGATTGTTCGGCTGAAAGCAAAACGAAAGCCATCGACAGATAACGATAGGCAATCTTATTCGTTGGCATCCCGCACACCCGCGCCTACGATGGCGCCTTCTTAAGTGTTGCACGGCTGAAATCGCGCGCTCCGGTCACGCGCTGACCAATCCGCGCTGCAGCGCTGTTTTAAGCATCGAGAAGACATGACGCGCGACGGGATTGACCGCATTGGGACGTGCCCAAAGGTAATAGGTGACATCGGGCAACCGCGGCAGGCCGTCGGCTTCGCCGAGGATGCGCATGTCCGCCGCCAGCAGGTCGATGCTGCGTGCGGTGATGCCCAGCCCGCCGCGCAGCGCCGCCTTGATGCCGATCAGGCTGGGCGCCAGATACGCAATGCGCCAGGGCACGCCGGCCTGCGTCAGCGCTTCGAGCGACAGCTTGCGAAACAGGCTCGGCTCGTCGGCCAGAATCAACGGCACCGCCGTACCACGCTCGTAGACGAAATCCGCCGAGCAGACCCAGATCGTCGGGGTGGTCCGCAGCACGATGCCGTCGAGCGTGTTGTCTTCGCGCGTGGAAACCGTCAGGTCGATCTCGCCGCGTCGCAGGGAATCCATCAGGAATGGGCTTCGCCCCACGTGGATCTCCAGCCGCAGGGCGGGAGAGGATCGCGCGATGTGCGACAGCAGCCCCGGCAGGATGGTGTCGGTCACGTCATGCGGCGCGCCGATGCGGAGGGAGCCAGTCAGGTCGCCCTCGCGCAACATGCGCAGGGCTTCGTCGTTGATCGTCAGCAACTGCCGCGCGTACTCCAGCAGCTTCTTGCCATGACGCGTCAGGTGCTTGCCACGCCCCTGGCGTTCGAACAGCGGCAGCCCGATCTGCTCTTCCAGCCGCTGCATCTGCTGGGTCACGGCCGATTGGGTGCGCTGCACGGTTTCGGCGGCAGCGCCAAAGGTCTCGTGGTCGGCGATGGCCACCAGGGTGCGAAGCAAGTCCAGGTCAAGATTACGCATTCATTAGACCTGCTAATGGATTTTCGTTGCGCATTAAGTGGTTTTCAGGACAGGTGTTCATTACAGTGAAACACGACACACCGTTCTACCCGTCAAAAACAACGATTGCAAGGATTGATCGCAACATGTCCATCGCACAACAGCGCCAGGCAGCCGTCGGAGACACCATTGAATCCATTAGGAACATCGTAGACAGGGGCGGCGTGACTCGCGCCAGTCTGGCCGATGTCCTGACCCATGTGGAAGACCTGGCCGCGCACACCGAATTCTGGGMCGAGGCCGATTACCCGCCCCCGGAGCCCGGCGAGCGCCAGGCGCGCTACCTCATCGCCGAGGATCCGGACAAGACCTACGCGCTTTACCTGAACGTCATGCGCCCCGGCAAGCGCATTCCGCCGCACAACCACACCACGTGGGCCTGCGTGGCCGGCGTCAGCGGCGTGGAATTCAACGACGTCTACGCGCGCACGGACGATGGCAGCCAGCCAGGCGTGGGCACGCTCGAGCACTCGCGCACGGTAGAGGTGGGGCCGCGCCACGGCATCGCCCTGCTGCCGGATGACATTCACTCGGTCGAGATCCGCGGTGACGACGTCATCCGCCACCTGCATATGTACGGCCGCGCGCTGGAAACGCTGACCGACCGGCTGACGTTCGACCTCGAGACCGGACGCTGCCAGATCATGAACATGGGCGTACAGACCCGCCGGTAACCACAGCCGCCTGAGGGGGGCCTGCGCCAGACAAGGCCGCCCCCCGACTCCTGACACAGCACGCCGAATTTTCCTCTCTGCGGAGAGGACGGCCCCCTATCGCCCGGAATTTCATGAGCCATCCACACCACACCGCTATCGACGCCGCCACCCTGAAAGGCTGGCTGCACGATGCCGACGAAATCGCGCTGTTCGACGTGCGAGAGCACGGCCAATACGGCGAAGGCCATCCGTTCTACGCCGTGCCGCTGCCATTCAGCCGCCTGGAACTCGATGTCGGGCGACTGGCGCCGCGCACTGACGCGCGCATCGTGCTGGCCGACAATGGTGACGGCGTGGCGCAAGCCGCCGCCAGTGCGCTGGCGCGGCTCGGCTACACGGCGCTGTTCGTGCTCGACGGCGGCATGCCGGCATGGCAGGCCGCCGGCTACACCCTCTTCGCCGGGGTCAACCTGCCTTCGAAGACGTTCGGCGAACTGGCCGAGCATCACTACGGCACGCCGCGCGTCTCGGCGGCCGAGCTTGCCGCGATGCAGGCCGGCCCGAACGCCCCGGTTGTGCTCGATGGCCGCCCGATCAGCGAATTCCGCAAGATGAACATCCCGGGCGCCATCTGCTGCCCCAATGGCGAGCTGGCCTATCGCCTGCGCGATCTGGTGCCCGATCCCGCCACGCCGATCGTCATCAATTGCGCGGGACGCACGCGCAGCATCATCGGCGCACAGTCGCTGATCAACGTCGGTGTCAGCAACCCGGTCTACGCGCTCGAAAACGGCACGCAGGGCTGGTATCTGAACGACTTCACGCTCGAACACGGCGGCACGGCCCGGTATCCGGACAACGCCACCCCGCGCGACCTCGACGCCGCGCGCCATGCCGCACAGTMGCTGGCCGCGCGCTTCAACGTGCCGCACATCGCTGCGGCGCAGGCCATCGGCTGGCTGGCGGACCGGTCGCGCACCACCTACCTGTGCGACGTGCGCACAGCCGAGGAATTCGCTGCGCAGACCCTGCCCGGCGCGCAGCACACGCCGGGCGGCCAGCTGATGCAGGCCACCGACCAGTACGTCGGCGTACGCCGGGCGCGGTTGGTGCTGTTCGATGCGGAAGGCGTCCGTGCGACGGTGGTGGCGAGCTGGCTGCGCCAGATGGGCCACGACGCCGTGGTCCTCGATGGCGGGCTGCAGGCCGGGCTGGCGGCCGGCGTCAAGGCCGCGCAAGGGCCCACGCATGGAGCGATCTCGCCGGAGGCCGTCAGCGTTGCGGCACTGGCCGCCGGTCTCGTGGACCGGTCGATGCTGGCCATCGATCTGCGCGGCAGCATGAGCTTCCGCGCCGGCCATATCGCCGGGAGCCAGTGGACCACGCGCGCGCGGCTCGCGCATGACCTGCATGGCGTGCCGCACGACACCACACTGGTGCTCGTCGGTGATGCCGATGGCGACGATCCGGCCGACATCGCCGTGCGCGACCTCCATGCGCTCGGCTATCCCGATGTGCGGCGCCTGCAAGGCGGCCTGCACGCATGGCGCGCCGCTGGCCTGCCGACCCATCAGGGCGCCGACACGCTGCCCGATGCGCGCTGCATCKACTACCTGTTCTTCGTCCACGACCGCCACGACGGCAACAAGGCCGCCGCGCGCCAGTACCTGGCGTGGGAAACCGGCCTGATCGCGCAGCTGGACGCGCAGGAACTGGCCACATTCCACTTCCCGCCCATCGCCTGATTTCATCTCACCCCTGCACCGCCGCCCTAAACCTGCCATATAAGAACGAGGTCGCCCCATGTCACGCCCGATGTCATCCCGTCTTTCGCAGTACCTGGTTGCAGCACTCGCCGTCACCGCCGCTGCCACGACGAGCCTTGCGTCGGCACAGCAGCCGCTGGCCCCGGTGAATGGCTTCCCGACGCAGCCGCTGCGCATCGTGTCGCCCTTCCCTGCCGGCGGTGGCAACGACGCCGTTTCGCGCGTGGTGGCCACGCGCCTGTCGCAGGTGCTGGGCCAGAGCGCCGTCATCGACAACCGTGGCGGCGCAGGGGGCAACATCGGCACGCGCTATGCGGCGGAATCGAAGGCGGACGGCTATACGGTGCTGACCTCGCAAGTGTCGATCATGGCGGTGAACCCGACGCTCTATCGCTCGCCGGGCTTCGACCCCGTCAAGCAGTTCATCCCGGTCACGCAGATCAACGCGGCACCGCTGGCTATCGTGGTATCGGCCAACGCCCMGTGGAAGACCTTCGAGGAGCTGGCCACCCAGGCCAAGGCGCAGCCACAGAAGATMACTTACGCCACGCCCGGCAACGGCACGCTGTCGCATCTGGTGGGCGTGGTGCTGGACAAGGACAGCAACGTGTCGCTGCAGCATGTGCCGTACAAGGGCGCGGGGCCGGCCATCAACGACCTGCTTGGCGGACAGGTGGATGTGCTGATCACGTCGACCTCCTCGGTGGCGGGCTTCATCCAGACCGGCCGCATGCGGGCATTGGCCGTCACCAGCCCGCGCCGTCTCGGGGTATTCACCAAGGTGCCGACGCTTGAAGACCTGGGCTATCGCAATGCACGATTCGAGGACTGGTACGGCTTCTTCGTGCCGGCCGGCACGTCGCCGGAACGCGTGGCGCTGCTGAATCGCGCCATCGTGCAGGTGCTGCAGATGCCGGACGTGGTGAAGACAATCAACGAAGGCGGCAGCGACGTGGTGGGCAACACGCCGGAGGCCTTCGCGGCGCAGTTGAAGCTGGACATCTCGCGCTGGTCGCAGATCGTCAAGCTCTCCGGCGCGCACGTCGACTGACCCCCGATCCGGCATTAGCACAACAGGGCACGGTCCTTGCGACGTCCCGTACAACCATGAGCCATCCCCCCAGGCCAACCATGACACCATCGCTTCCTACCCGCCTTGCCCATGCCGGACGCACATATGCCGTGCAAGGCGGCCAGCCCGTGAACCCGCCGGTGGTGCGCGCCAGCACCGTCCTGTTCGATTCCGTGGCGCAGCAACGCGAAATGCGTGCGCGCCGCGATACCGAGCGGCTGTTCACCTACGGCGCGCGCGGCAATCCGACGAACTTCGCGCTGGAAGACATGGTGACCATGCTCGAGGGCGGCTATCGCACGCGGCTGTTTCCCTCGGGGCTGGCCGCTGCCGCGATGACCATCCTCGCCTACGTGCGGCCGGGACAACATGTGTTGCTGCCCGATTGCGTCTACGAGCCCGTGCGCAACCTGGCCAACGGCTTCCTCCGCCAGCACGGCATCGCCACTGATTTCTATGCGGCGGATGGGTCCGATCTCGACGCGAAGCTGCGGCCCGAAACGCGACTGGTCTATGTGGAAGCGCCCGGCTCGCTGGTCTATGAGATGTGCGACCTGCCGGCACTGGCCGCCCGTGCCCACGCCCATGGGGCGCTGGTTGCGGCGGACAACACCTGGGGTTCTGGCCTGCTGTACCGGCCGCTGGAACTCGGCGCCGATATCTCGCTGATGGCGGCCACCAAATATCTCGGCGGCCATTCCGACGTGATGATGGGCACCGTCTGCACCACCGAGGCGGCGTGGCCGGAACTGGCGACGATGGCCGATGCGTTCGGCATCACGGTGAGCCCGGACGACGCGTATCTGGTGCAACGCGGCATCCGCACGCTCGGCGCCCGTCTGGCACAGCATCAGCAGAGTGCCCTCGCAGTGGCCCACTGGCTGCTCGATCGCCCCGAAGTGGCCGACGTCTTCTGCCCTGCCCTGCCGCACGATCCCAACCATGCCCTCTGGCAACGCGACTGCCACGGCACCAACGGCCTGCTGTCGTTCACGTTGCGCTCGCAGGCACCGGTGGCGCCGGAGCGGTTTGTCGACAGTCTCAAGCTGTTCGGCATCGGCGCCTCGTGGGGCGGCTTCGAGAGCCTGGCCGTGCTGGCCGACATGCGCCGCGCGCGCAGCGTCACGGACTGGGCCGCCCATGGCACCGTGATCCGCCTGCACATCGGCCTGGAAGGCGTGCCCGACCTGCTGGCCGACCTCGACCAGGCCTTCGCCGCGATTGCCGATATAGCCGATCTACCCCTCACACATCAGGAGTCTTCCCATGCCCATCATCGGTGACTGGCTGCGCCAGCAATCCGGCCCGGCCCGCACCAGCGGGCAACTTCCCGTTGGCTCGATGGCCTCGGGGATGTCCGTCACGCTGCCCTATGTCGCGGTGCGCGGCGCACAACCGGGCCGCACGCTATGGCTGCACGGCCAGGTGCATGGCGACGAAATCAACGGCATGGTGGCCGCACTGCGCTTCGCGCGCAGCCTCGATCCCGCCACCCTGCGCGGCAATGTCGTGGTGACGCCCACGGGCAATCCGCAAGCGCTGGACGCGCGCCGCAAGCGCAATCCCTACGACGAACTCGATCTCGACCAGACATATCCGGGTAACGCCGGTGGACTCGTCTCGGAACGTCTCGCCCATGCCCTGATGAGCGAAATCCGTGGCGTGGCGGACGTGCTGATCAACCTCCATACGATGAACCCGCTGTTCGACGCGCGGCCCTACACGGTCTACAAGGTGCACCCGGACAGCCGCGTCACCGAGGCCGATGTACTGGCCGCAATGGCGCCGTTTCATCCGCATGTTGCCTGCCAGCAGGACGTCGGCGGCAAGGGCGAACTTCCCGGCAATATCGCTGGCGCGCTCGACTATCAGTGCCTGGCCGCCGGCGTCTGCGCGTTCATGCTCGAACTGGGCAGCGGCAGCCGCTTCGAGGCCGACAACATCGCAGTGGCGGAAACCGGCTTCCACACACTGGCCGTGCAGATGGGCATCCTCGATGCCACGCCGGACAGACCGGCCAAGCCGGCTGCCACCAGCCTGCGACGCGTCAAGCGGCGCGGCTGGATCACGGCCGACGAAGGGGGTCTGTTCCTTCCGGCTGCGCGCGCGGGCGATCTGGTCGCGGAAGGCGCATCGATTGGCGACACGCTGAAGCTCGACGCGTCGCTCACACCCGTGAAGCCGCTATCACGCGATKGCGTGCTGATCGGCCTGCGTAGCGATCCCGTCGTCCATACCGGCGAGCGCCTGGCGTTCGTGGCCTGGGAATGGGACACGGTGTCGATTTCCTGACTTGCAGCGTCCCGCCATGCGGCGAAGTGAAGTTTTACTGGTTGACCGGAGTTTGATCATGTTTGCACGCGCGTTGCGCCTTCTCGTTCCCTTCCTTGCCGTCACCGCGCCGCTCGCCGCCCATGCGGCCTGGCCCGATGCATCGAAGCCAATCCGCGTAGTGGTGGGCTTCCCGCCGGGCGGCGGCGCCGATGCGCTCGCGCGCGCCATTGCGCCCGCGCTGTCGGAGCACCTCAAAGCCAATGTCATCATCGACAACCGTCCCGGCGCGGGCGGACTGATCGCCACGGATCTGGTCGCGAAGTCCGCGCCGGACGGCTATACGCTGTACGTCGCCACGCCGGGCTCGTTCACGATCTGGCCGAACCTGCGCAAGCTGAACTACGACCCGCAGAAGGACTTCGCACCGATCAGCGTGCTGGTCACGATGCCCAACGTGCTGGTCACAGGCGCCGATGCGCCCTACAAGGACGTACACGGCATGCTCGCGGCCCTGCGCAGCGCCAATGGCAAGTTCTCGTACGCGTCGGGTGGCAACGGCACCATCGGCCAGATCGCGGCCGAGCAGTTCAAGATGCTGACGGGGCTGCAGATGCAGCATGTGCCGTACAAGGGCACCACGCCCGCGCTGACCGATGTGATGGGTGGCATCGTGCCGATCACGTTCTCGGATCCCTCGGCAAAGCCGCTGATCGCCTCGGGAAAGCTGCGTGCGCTGGCCGTGACCACCGCCACGCGCTCGCCGCAGTTCCCCGGCGTGCCGACCGTCGCGGAATCGGGCGTTCCCGGTTATGACGTCACCAACTGGTACGGGCTGGTGGCGCCCGCCGGCACGCCGGCCGAGGTCATCGCGCAGTTGAACAAGGCACTCGTGAAAGTGATGGCCGATCCGGACATCCGACAGCGTCTGGCGGTTTCCGGCATGGACGCCACGTCGGACACGCCGCAGCAGTTCGCCAAGCTGCTGAATACGGAGCGCGCCAAATGGGGCGACCTGATCCGCAAGGCTGGCATCCAGGGCGATTGAGACCGTGACGATTCGCCGCTACCCGCAACTGGCGCATTGGGGCGCCTTCACGGCAGTCGTGGAAGACGGCCGGTTGATCCGCTGCGAGCCATTCGCGGCGGATCCCAACCCCTCGCCGTTGCTCGAATCGATCGCGCCGATGGTCTACTCGCCCACCCGCATTCGCACGCCGATGGTGCGGCGCGGCTGGCTCGACAAGCGCGAGGCTGCCGATGGCCACGCACGCGGACGCGATGATTTCGTCGAAGTGTCGTGGGATGTGGCGCTCGATCTCGTCGCCAGCGAGATTACGCGGGTCCGCGACGCCCATGGTCCGTCCGGCGTGTTCGGTGGATCGTACGGCTGGTCGTCGGCAGGCCGGCTGCACCATGCGCGTTCACTGATCCGCCGGTTTCATTTCAGCGGCGGCGGCTGTGTCGATCAGGTCGGCAACTACAGCTGGGGCACGGCGCAGTTCCTGTTGCCGCATGTGATTGGCACTGACCGCCCGCTGACCGGCCGCGTGACCGCATGGCCCAGCCTGATCGCGAACACCGAGATCTTCATCGCCTTTGGCGGGTTGGCGCTCAAGAATGGCCAGGTCTCATCCGGCGGCGCGGCCGAGCACACGCAGGAAGGCTGGCTGCGCAAGCTGGCTGCCAGTGGCGCCACGGTCATCAACATCAGCCCCACCCGCGACGACTGCCCCGACTTTCTTGGCGCCGAATGGATTCCGATTCGCCCGAACACCGATGTTGCGCTGATGCTCGCGCTGGCCTACGAGTTGCGCCGCGCCGATGCGCACGACACGGCGTTCCTGCAGACGCACTGCAGCGGCTGGGCTGAACTCGAAGGCTATCTGCTCGGACACAGCGACGGCTCGCCAAAGACACCGGCCTGGGCCGCTGCCATCACTGGCATTCGCGCGGAGCGCATCGAACAACTGGCGACGCAGCTCGCGGGCAAGCGTAGCTACATCACCTGCAGCTTTGCCGTGCAACGCCAGCACCGCGGCGAGCAGCCGTACTGGATGGCCATTGCGCTGGCGGCCATGCTCGGCCAGATCGGCCTGCCCGGCGGCGGCTTCGGCTTCGGCCATGGGTCCATGAACGGCGTCGGCAATCCGCGCGTGGCCACACCGGGGCCGGAGATGCCGGTCGGGCGCAACCCGGCCCAGCTGGACATTCCCTGCGCGCGGCTCTCGGACATGCTGCTCCATCCGGGCACCCCCTATCGCTTCCGCGGCGACACCCGCCACTATCCCGATGTGAAGCTGATTCACTGGGCCGGCGGCAATCCGTTTCATCATCACCAGCAGCTGTCGCGGCTGCGTGAGGCGTGGGCGCGGCCACAGACCGTCATCGTCCAGGACATCTGCTGGACTGCCACGGCGCGCCATGCGGACATCGTGCTGCCCGTCACCACGGCGCTCGAGCGCAACGACATTGGCGGATCGTCGCGCGATCGATACGTGCTGGCGATGCATCAGGCCATTGCGCCGCTGCATCAGGCGCGCAGCGATCTCGACATCTTTACCGATCTGTCGGACCGACTGGGGTACCGCGAAGCCTTCACCGAGAACCGCGACGAGAAGGGTTGGCTCGCCGCCATCTACGCGCGATGCCGGGACGCCCAAGCGCAGGCCGGCATCGAACTCCCGGCATTCGAGCAGTTCTGGCGCACCGGCTACGTCGCGCTGCCGCCGCCGACGGAGGACTTCGTGCTGTTCGACGATTTCCGTCACGACCCCGCCGCGCATCCCTTGCGCACGCCGAGCGGCCGCATCGAACTCGCCAGCCCGACCCTCGGGACCCTGTCGGACGATTGCGGCACACATCCGAACTGGCAACCGCCCGTGGAATGGCTTGGCGCCCCGGCGGCCGACACGTATCCGCTGCATCTCGTTTCCGTCCAGCCCGCCGATCGGCTGCACAGCCAGCTCGATCCTGCGCCGCTGGCGCAAGCCGGGAAGATTGCGGGGGCGGAGCGGATTACGCTCCATCCCGGGGATGCGGCGGCGCGCGGATTGCATCCCGGCATGCGGGTGCGCGTGCACAACGCGCGGGGCGCGCTTTCCGCCGGACTGGCGATCAGCGACGGCGTCACGCGCGGCGTGGCCGTGATGGCCACCGGCGCCTGGTACGACCCCGATCCGGATGGCGTGGACCGCGCCGGCGCCGCAAATACCCTCACGCTGGACATCGGCACATCAGACCTGACGCAGGGACCCAATGCCATGAGCTGCCTGGTGGAGGTGTCGCGGGATAGCTGAAGCGGCGGCGCCTCGTCAGTCCTGGATACTTCGTTGCCGTCGGCATTCCAGGCCCCCAGTTGTCGTTGACCGTCAGTTCCTTGTCGGCCGAGTCGACGACGAACACAGCCAGCAGCTTCGCGGGCTTTGTCTTGCTTGCATTGCGGCTTACCGGATGACGTGAACCCGGCGTCTCGAAGAAGCTCTCCCCCGCCTTGTACACACGTTCCGGCTCGTCATTCACCTTGCTCGCAATGCTGCCCGAGACGACATATGCATAGATGAACGACGACTTGGCGTGGCGCAAGGCCGGTCGCCGCACAGGCGCGTTCGGTCGAGACGGCCTGGACGAGCCCTTGATCGTGGCGGCGCTGGACGCGCTGACCAGGGTGTGGGGCTAGCATCGGCGCACTGTTGCGGGATGCATTTCGCATCATGTGCTGCCGCGCGGCACGACCTCGAAGCCCAGGTCTTCCGTCATCGGTTGCGCGCGCTCGTCCTCCTGCCGGGACACGATCAGCTCCGCGCTACGGACGCCGATGCGATAACGAGGAAAACGCACCGTTGTGATGGGCGGCACCATTTGTTGCATGAGGTCGTTGTCGTCCGACCCCGCGATGGCAATATCCCCCGGCACGCGCAAACCTCGGCGCGTGCACTCGAGGATGGCGCCGGCCGCAAGCACGTCACCGGCCAGGAACAGGGCCTGTACCGAGGTGTCCCGGCGCATAAGTTCCGCTAGTGCATGGCTGCCGTTTTCCAGGCCCTCGCCCACTTCCAGCACCATCGCCGGATCGATCTCGATGCCCGCCGCGCGCAGTCCGTCGAAAAAGCCGTCGCGCCGCTCGCGCAAACGCTCGTTATCGCTGATGGGAAGACTGGCAAATCCAAACCTGCGATATCCCCGCGATAGCAGATGGTTCGCCATGGCCCGCCCCGCTTCCCGATTCGAGTAACTGACGGCCATATCGATCGGCTGCGTCGTCAGGTTGCCGGTTTCCACGCAGGGCACGCCGGCATCCTGGAGCAGGTGGCGGGCCGCTTCCGTATGCGTGGTGTTGTGCAGGATGAGGCCACATGGCCGCTGGGACAGGTAGGCCGAGATCAACGTTTCCTCGCGCTCCAGCGAATACCCGCTGTCCGAAATCATCAGGTGCAGGCCGTGGCGCTGCAGGACATCGGAGATGCCCTGGATCGTCTCCGCATACAGCGCGTTCCTGAGGCTGGGGACGATCAAGCCGACCAGGCTGGTGCGCCGCGAAGCCAGGCTGCCGGCCACGCGATTGGGTACATAACGCACCGCGCGGATGACGGACTGCACCTGCTCGAGGGTCTCGGGCTTCACGAGGTGCGGCGCGCTGAGGACACGCGAGACGGTCATCGGCGAGACGCCGGCCAGGCGTGCCACCTCCTTCATGGAGAGTTGCCCCGTCGGCTGGGGCTGCGTTGGGTCAACTGGGGCGGACATTGAGATAGTGGACGTTAGACCGCTTGCGGCTTTCGCAGTGTAGCAGCAAGGTTTATCGGGAAATCACTTATATGGTAGCGCTACCAACTCTTCCTATGATAGCGCTACCATTCCCTATACCACCGGAGCTTTCCATGAGTCGCAACCAGCGCTTCCGAGCCTTGTTCCAGGCCGGCGACCCCTTTGTCTGCATGGGTGCCTACGACGCGCTTACCGCGAAACTGGCCGAAGCGGCCGGCGCCAAGGCATTGTTTGTCAGCGGCTTCGTCGCGTGTGGCGTCGAGGCTGGCGAACCGGATATGGGGGCGCTGTCCCAGCGCGACATGTTCGAGCACATCCGCCGTGTTTGCCGTGCCACCACCCTCCCCGTCTTTGCCGACGCCGACACCGGTTATGGCGGCATGCTCGATGTGCAGCGCACCATCCGGCTCTGGGAGGAGGCCGGCGCCTCTTGCCTGCACCTGGAAGACCAGTCGCTCCCGAAGAAATGTGGCCACTTCGCGGGCAAACAGCTCATCAGCCGTCACGAGATGGTGCAGAAGCTGCGCGCCATGGTCGATGCACGGCAGGATCCCGATTTCTTCATCGTCGGGCGGACCGACGCCATCGCGGTCAATGGCCTGGATGACGCCATCGCGCGCCTGATCGCCTATGCGGAGGCCGGGGCAGACGGACTCTATGCCGATGCGGTCGAAAGCACGGAGCAAATGCGGGAGATCAGCCGCCAGCTCAAGCCGCTTGGCAAGCCGCTGTTGTTCAACATGGTCACGTCGGGCAAGAGCCCTCGTCTCACGCTGAAACAGATTGGGGAACTCGGCTTCGGGTTCGCACTGTGTCCCGTCGAGCCGCTGCTGGCGATGCACAAGGCCGTGAAGGACATGATGGAAACGTTCCTGCGCAGCGGCGGCGACGTGAGCGCCATCGCCCACATGCTCACGCCATTCGAGGAATACAACGATTTTGTTGGCTTGCACGAGGCAATCGCGCAAGAAGCTCGCTACACCGAGGGCTAAAGCCCCATCGACCGAGGAGACAATGTATGAAGAATGCCCTGATGCCAGCCGTGCTCGCGGGCGCGATGCTCGTCAACTTTGCTCCCGGCGTTGCGGCCCAGGAGTGGCAACCCACGAAGCCCATCCGGATGGTGATTCCGTCCACCCCCGGCGGTGGCACAGACTTTATCGGACGCACCCTCAGCGCCAGGCTATCCGAAGTCCCTGGGTGGCGGGTGGTGCCCGAAAACCGCCCGGGCGCGGCCGGCACCCTTGGGTTGGCCGAGGCCGCGCGCGCGCAGCCGGACGGATATGAGCTGGTCATTGGCCAKACCGCCAACGTCGCGCTGGCGCCCTGGTTGATGAAGCTGACGTTCGACCCGGTAAAAGACCTGACGCCGATCGCCTTTGCCGTGGAAGCGCCGATGGTGCTGCTCGTCAACGCTTCGTCGCCGTACAAGACCTGGGCCGAGCTTGCGACTGCCGCGAAAGCAAGCGGCAAGCCAGTTTCCTTCGCGACATCCGGCACCGGCAGCGTAGCGCACGTGGCCGGGGTGATGTTGCAGAACACGGCGGGCATCAAGCTTCAGCACGTGCCGTACAAGGGCTCGTCACCCGCCATTGCCGACCTGATGGGCGGGCATGTCGACCTCGCGGGAACGTCGGTGGCATCGGCCATCAGCCTTGTCCAGTCCGGCAAGGTGCGCGCGCTCGCCGTGACATCGCAGAAACGCAGCCAGGTCCTGCCAAACGTGCCGGCGCTGGCCGAACTCGGCTACCCGAATTTCCATCAGGTCGAGTGGTACGGCGTGTTCGCGCCACCAAACCTGCCGCCGGCGATTGCGGAACGCCTCAACAAGGAGATCAACAGGGTGCTGCAGGACCCGGACGTGCGCAACACCATTGTGGTCCAGGGCCAGGAACCGCGAACGGAAACCCGCGCGGCATTCGGCGCGTTGGTGCGGAACGACAGTACGAAAGCGAAGGAGATCGTCTCGCAAGCCGGCATCAAACTCGAATGAACACGGCACTGCCGTGGCCGCGCCCGGGCTTGGATCCGTTCATCGTGATGAACGGCGCAGGTAACACTACGAGCGGCCGTCCGGTCAATCCCTGCAGTAGCCTTCGCCCTGGCGAACCGTCAGACAGTTCTTCTTCCCGGCGAGCCATTTCATACCGGTCTCGGCGCCGTTGGTGGCGCGAATGACCTCCTTGGTCCCGTCGCGCTCGAATTCGATCGCGCCGTCGGCATACCGGCCCTCGAACTGGCGCGGGCCATCGAGGTTCTGCACGGTGACGTCGTACTTGCCATGGCCGCCGGCAAGCTCGAGTAACGTGCCTTCGGGGCCCGTCCACTTGCCGAGCCATTCATCGGTGCGCGGTGCGCTGGCCGTAGCTGGCGTGTCTGCCGTCTTCTGTGAAGACGCGTTGCGGTCCGAGCATCCTGCCACGGACACGATGGCGATCAGCAATGCGGCGAGGGATAGATGGGTTGTCTTCATCAGTCGATTGACGTGGGAATGCATGCGCGAATTCTCGCACGGCTGAAAACGAGATGATGCGCGTCTACCACTTGCGGGCGAGCCATCTGACACTGTATATTTATACAGTAGTCACGACACCCCGGAAAACTGGCCGCCCAAGCCCAGCCCGAGCGTCGTCTCCGCTTTCCCCCCACATCGAAAGGCAATCATGTTCGTGGACCGCACCGAAATCATCAACGCCGCCAAAACACTGCGCGCCAGCCAGGAAGAATCCAGGTACAGCAAGCTCGTCGCGCTCGCGAACAAGCAGCTCAAGGCTATGCAGGCAGCGATCCAGAAGGGCAAGGAAGAATTCGAGACCACTCTGGTACTCGATATCAACGAAGACAATCCGCAGGCAGTGGTGGAACCACGCGCGCAACGGCTGGCCGACGACCTCCGGGCACAGGGCTACACCGCAATGGTTACCACGTTTGCGGACGCCAGCACCGACCGCAAGGACTGGATGCCCAATATCACGATCGTCATCGGCCTGGGCGACATGGGCGCCGAAGCCGATAACGCGATCGCCGAAAGCACGGTGACCGAGGAAACCGAAGCAATGTCCTGACAGTTGCCGGGCGATGCAGGATGCCTGTTCCCTGCTGCTTCGATCCCAGTTCTTACGCCTGCATGCCTCCTGCTCTTCTCGGCTTGACGGGATAAAAAACGGCGCCAATCGATGGCGCCGTGAGTACTGCATGGTTCTGCGATTATCGGATCAGAACCGATGACGCATGCCGAGAAACACCCCAACGCTGTCGTCATGTCCGCCGTACGGGCCGTTCATGCTCGCGCTGACCTTGTTGTAGGTCGCCGCGAGGTAGGTGTCGGTMCGTTTGGAGAAGAAGTAGTCGCCAACGAGKAATGCGGACAGCTTGTGGCCGCTCCCTCCCGCCGCGTTGACGTTGTTGGCGGTATCGTAGATTGCGGCCGCCTTCACGACCACGGCTTGCGTGACCTGGTACGTGGTGCCGAACTGGAACACGTGGTCCGTTCTTGCGGCCGTGCCAGTGCCGATGTTGGTGATACCCGGGTTGGCGTAGAACTGCGCATTGGTGCCGTAGGTCGGCGCGAAGTCCTGGCTGGCGGATGGGGCGAACGCTGCATCCCGCCGCGTGTAAAGGTAGTAGCTGTGGAGCGTAACGGGACCCATCACGTATGACGCGCCAACGCCGGCGTTGGTCTGCTTGTTCCTGGCGGGATCTCGCGCCTGCTGGCCCACCAGACCCAGACCGAGCGGCCCGCGGGTATAGCCCACGCCCGCCGCATAGGTCGAACCCGCCGATGCACCGCCTGCAAGTTCGCCAGCCGAGTAGGCCGCCTCCACCTTCAGCGGTCCCACGACCTGCTGATATTTGAGCGAGTTGTCGAGCCGCGAGCCTTCCAGCAACTGCACCCAGACATCACTCGCGCCGGTATTGCCCCAGCCAATGGTGTCGAACGGGAGCAGGATATCGAACGGCACGCTGTACTGGCGGCCGAGCGTGATCTGCCCGTAGTCTGCATTGAGCCCGACCCAGGCCTGACGGCCGAACAACCGCCCGCCCTGCAGCGACACCCCGGCGTCCGGGCTAAACCCCGACTCCAGCCTGAAGACCGCAGAAGTACCGCCCCCAAGGTCCTCGCTGCCCAGAATCCCCCAACGCGATCCGTTGAAGAAGCCCGGCACGACGCCCACAGCGCCGCCACTGCCCGTGGCGCGCCCCGCCGCGTTCGTCGCAGCCACCTGATGCGATTGATAGGCAATCGCCGTATCGATCAGTCCGTATAGCGTGACCGATGTCTGAGCATGCGCGGCGCCCGCAACCGTCAGCATGATGCCAAATGTGGAAATCTTCTTCATGACGTCAGCCCACCCGTCGTGCTGGCCTTTGTCATGGCTCCCTTGCCGTCCATTCCGTCTCCTCCTCTTGTTTTACCGCCCTTGAATTGGTTTCCAATGTAAATTACATGATGGACATCGTCAACTATATGGGCGTGGCAATCTGTCGCTTGCCGTGGACAATGCAGTTAGAATCGTTGACAGATTCAACTAACGGGAGCCTTCGCCAATGAGCGCAACGAAACGCAACGCCGGTGCCGCGCCGCGGATCATTACCGACCTGCTTTCCTCACGTCTGCACAACCTGGCAGGCCTCTCCGCCGCGAGCGCATCGTTGCGCGTGCAGCGCAAGTTCGGGCTGACACTGCTGGAATGGCGATCGATTGGCATGCTCGGCGCGCACGCACCGCTTTCCTTGAAGGAGCTCGCACGACGCGCCGCATTGGACAAGAGCTATGCCAGCCGCACCGTATCGGGTCTAATCGAGCGCGGACTGATCGTCAGCGAGCGTAGCGATACCGATGCCCGCGCGGTGCTGCTGAGCCTGACCAAGGCCGGCGATGCGCTCTACCGAAAGGTGATCGTTGACGCCAACGCGCGTAACGAGCGGCTGCTGAGTCCGCTCAGCGCCGAGCAGCGCAAACAGTTGATGGAAATGCTGTCGATGCTCACCACCAGCGCGCGCGACGTGCTGGATGAAGAGCGGCGGGCCGCTGCGGGAGAGACCATCGACGAAGCGGAGACCCCGGCGCCGGCGGCTGACGCCGCCACGGAACAGGGTGGCGGCGCCGACCTCGATCTCGCCGAAATCCGCTCGCTGGTATCGCGCCTCAACCGGCTCGTGGGTGGCTCAGGCGGCGTGTAATACGGCGCGTAGCGGGTTCAGGCCGCTACGCAACACCCGGCTGTGCAACGGTCGACCGAGCACGGCTTCGCATTGCTTCGCAACCGCCAGCATGCCGTCCAGATCGATGCCGGTTCGGACGCCCATCGCGTCAAGCAGCGCCACCCAGTCCTCGGTGCACACGTTTCCGGTATGTCCGCCCCCGTACTGTACCTTGGCGGGATGACCGCCCACGCCGCCCATCGCGCAATCGAAGTGAGTCACCCCGGCTTCCAGCGCGGCAACATAGTTGACCAGGCCAGTGCCACGTGTGTCATGGAAATGCGCAATCGGGGTAACGTCCGGGAAGGCCTTCCGCATGGCGCGGAACAACGCACGCACGGTTAGGGGCGTCGCCATGCCGGTCGTGTCGCCGAGCGTCACGAACCTGACACCGGCATCGCGAAACCGCCCCACATCGCGCAGGACTTCCTGCGGATCGACATGGCCCTCGAACGGGCAGCCGAACGCGACCGAGATCGTGCCGATCATGCGGAAGCGCCCGCGCGCCGCATCAGCCATCGCGCGAATGTTCAGCCATTGATMGTCCCGGCTGCGCTTGAGGTTGCGCTCCGAGTGCGACGACGAGGCCGACACCAGCAGGCTCACCTCGGTGGCCCCGAAACCGGCCTCCAGGTCCGCGAGCGCGCGTTGCACCGCGTGGCCGTTAGCGCATGTCGCCTTGTACATCACGCCTTCTCGGCGTGGCAGCGTACGCAGTAGCTCGGTAGCATCCGCAAACTGCGGCACGACCTTCGGATTCGAGTACGACGTGGCCTCCACGCGGGGAAAGCCGATGGCCGCAAATCGATCGACGAGGGCCACCTTGGTTTCGGTGGACACAAAATCGGGCTCATGCTGCAACCCATCGCGGGCAAAGCACTCACAGAGGACGACTTCGGCAGTCATGGATGTCTCCGGCGCGGGATTCATGGGTTCGACGGGTGAAACAACGCGATGGCGTGCTCGCGCAGCTTGTTCTTCTGCACCTTGCCGCTGGCGGTCATGCCGATGCGCTCGAAGTCCGTCACGATGGCGGCGTAGCGCGGGGTACGGAAATTTGCCATGCGCGGCCTGGCCCATGCGAGCAACGTCTCGGCATCCAGCGTCGCGCCGGCCTTGAGCGTGACGAACGCGGCCGGCACTTCGCCCAGCCTCGCGTCGGGCACCCCCACCACCTGGGCTGAAGCCACGGCGGGATGGGACAGCAGGGCCTGTTCCACTTCGGCAGGCGCCACGTTCTCACCGCCGACACGGAACACGTCCTTGAGCCGGCCGACCAGCCGCAGGCGTCCATCGGTGCGCAACGCCCCAAGATCACCGGTGCGCAGCCAGCCGTCCGCGGTGAATACCTTGGCGTTCGCCTCGGGCTGCTTGTAGTAGCCCCGCATGACGCCCCAGCCCTTGACCTGGATCTCGCCCACCTCGTCGACGCCACAGACGACGCCCGACGCCTCATCGATGATCCGCACCGCCACGCCTTCATGCGGGAGCGCGAACCCACCCACGCGAAGCGCTGCATCGTCGCGCCAGTCATTGATCACGACGTTGGGCGACGCCTCCGACAGCCCATACGCCCAGCAAATCGTCTCGATGCCCATCTCGTCGATGATGCGCTGCATCGTGTCGGCGCCTGCCGCGGCCCATCCACCGCGCAGATGCAAACGCGAGCGGTCGAACGACGGGTGGGAGATCAGCATCTGGAACAACGTCTCATTGCCCGAGATGAACGTGCAGCGCTCCCGCTCCATCATCGCCAGCGCGGCGCCGGCATCGAACGTCGGCAGGGTGGCGATGCTCGCGCCCGCGCACAGCGCGCAAAGGAGGGACAGCGTGGAGCCGGCCACATGAAAGAACGGCCGACAGTTGAAATAGCAATCCGATGCTTCGATGCCAAGCCGCTGCCCGACAGCCGAGGCGTTGCGCAGCATATTGTCGTGCGTGAGCATCACGCCCTTCGGGTACGCCGTGGTGCCCGACGTGAACTGGATCAGCAGCAGGTCATCCGGCGTCACGGCGCGCATGGCTTTCGCGAGCGCTTCATCGCTCAGGGCATCGCCGGCGGCGAGAAATGCCTCCCAGCCGATCCCAGCGTGCGGCACATCGTTGCCGACCACCACCACGTCGCCGAGCAGTGGCAGCGCCTGCCCCGGCAGTTCATGGTCGACAGCGGGTTCCACCTCGCGGAGGAAACCCATGAAATCGATCTTCAGGAAGCGGTCCGCCAGGATCAGCAGCCGCACATCGGACTGGCGCAGGCAGTACTCGATTTCCGCAGCCTTGAAGCGGGTGTTGACCGGCACGGTCACGGCACCGATCAGCGCTGCGCCGTAGAAGCTCGCCACCCAATTCACATCGTTACCGCACAGCAGGCCGACGAATTCTCCGCGCTTCACGCCGCGCGCCAGCAGCGCCTTGGCAACGCGGCGCGATTGCGCTTCGAGGTCGCGCCACGTGGCGGCCCCGTCAGGCGTGACCAACGCGCGCCGCGCCCCACCCAAGCTGGCCTGCTGCGCCAACACTGCTGCCAATGTGCGAGGTTCCCACGTCATGCTCTACCTCCAAATCCACCAATTCCCGCCCGCCAGTCGGAGCGGGCCAGGTTCTCTTCGATTGCCAGAAGTTCTTCCGCCAGCGCACCGCGCGGGCCCAGCTCGATGCCGCGATCGATGCAGCGTTTGGCCAGGCGCATGCCCAGCGGCGGTGCCTTGGCGATGCTTGCCGCCATGGCGGCCACTTCGGCGTCCAGGCTCTCAGGCACGACAATGCGCGTGACGAGGCCGACGTCCTGCGCTTCCGCCGCCGTCAGGCGTCGTCCGGTGAACATCATGTCCTTGGCCAGCCGCTTGCCGACGATGCGCGCCAGTCGCTGGGTTGCACCCACGGTGCCCCACTGCGCCTCAGGCGTCCAGAAGGTGGCGTCGGGCGTGGCCACAGCCAGGTCGCAGGCGGCGGCAATCTCCACGCCAGAACCGGCCGCCGAACCGGCTACCACCGCGATCACTGGCATCGGCAGGCGTTCCAGCGCGTCGTAGGCAAAGAATCCACGCATGCGGCGGGCCAGCACCTGCGCTTCATCCATCGTCTTGCGCTCCTTGAGGTCGGCGCCGGCGCAGAACGCCGGACCGGCAGCGCGCACCAGCACCACGCGCACGTCCGGATCGGCGGCAGCCGCCGTGGCGGCAGCCTGCAACCCCTCGCACATGGCCAGGTTCAGCGCATTGCGGCTATCCGGCCGGTTCAGCGTGATGGTGGCAACGCCGCCTTCCACCGCGTAGAGCACGGCGGGGGCTGTGCCCGTTTCGTTCGATTCAGTCATGGTTATCTCGATACGCCTCGGTTTGGCTACGCCTTAGATGGCCTTGGCTTCGCGCAGGGCCTTCACGCGTTGGGCGTCCATGCCCAGCCAGTCGCGCAGCACGTCGCCCGTATGCTCGCCAAGCAGCGGGGGCCKTCCCACCTCGGGGTTGTCCCAGCCGTCGAAGCGCAGCGGCACTGGCAGCGCCTGAAACGTGCCGATGACAGGATGATCGAATTCCGCCACCATGCCCCGCGCTTGCACATGGGGATCGGACAGGACTTCATCCACCGACTTGATCGGGCCGGCGGGCACACCCGCGTTGTCCATGGCCTCGCACAGCGCGGCACCCTCACACGCCGCGATGGCCTCGGTCAGCCGCTGCATCACTTCATCGCGCCGGCGCACGCGGCCGGCGTTCGTCTGGAGTTCCGGATCGGCGCCCCATGTCTCGAGTTTCAGCACCTGGCAGAGCAGCACCCAGTGCTGGTCACTCGCCGTAATATGGAGCCAGCGGCCGCACGCAGCCTGGAAACTCGCCGATGGCACGCGGCCGGGGTGCTCCGTGCCCATGCGCGGCGGCACTTCGTGCAGCGTGAACCAACGCGCCGCCGCCAGCGTGAGCAGGCTGACCTGTGCGTCGAACATCGAAAGATCGATGTGACAGCCCTGCCCTGACGCACTGCGGCCTTGCAGCGCCGAGAGCACGGCGATGGCGGCCCACAGGCCGGACGTCAGGTCTGCCATCGGCAAGCCGGGCTTCACGGGCCCACCGCCGCGCTCGCCGGTCAGGCTCATCAGCCCGCCCATCGCCTGGAACACGGTGTCGTAGCCCTTGCGCGCGGCGTAGGGGCCGGTCTGCCCGAACCCGGTACAGGAAAGATAGACCAGCTTCGGATTGATCTCGCGCAGCGTCTCGGGGCCGAGTCCATAGCGCTTGAGCGTGCCGACCGGGAAGTTCTCGATCACCACATCGACCTTGGCCGCCAGATCCCGCACGATCTGTTGCCCCGCCTCATTGCGCAGGTTGATCGTGATCGACTGCTTGCTCCGATTGAACGCCATGAAGTAGGCGCTTTCGCTCCCCCCCTCGGCCTCCACCTGCGGTTCGAAACTGCGGGTCTCGTCACCGGCGCCGGGCTGCTCGACCTTGATCACCGTGGCACCGAGTTCCGCAAGGATCATCGAGGCGAACGGGCAGGCCAGCACCCGCGAGAGGTCGAGAATCGTGATGTGTTCGAGTGGCTTGTTCATGGCGCGCTACCGCTCCGTCCGCACAAAGCTGCGCATGCGCTTGTTGGCTTCGCGCCCGACCTCCAGACCCGCTTCCAGCGGCAGGTCCACCACGCGGTGGAACGTCTGCTTGGTGGTGGCCATGGCCGCACGACTGACCTCTGCCAGACGACTGGCCAGCGCCATGGTCTCCTCCATCAGCAGGTGGTCGTCATGCACGGCGTTGACCATGCCCAGCGCGACAGCGCGCTCCGCATCGATCGATTCGCCGGTGGCCACGAGGTGAAATGCCGCCTTGCGGCCAATCTGCCGCGTCAGATTGGGCAGGACGATCGCGGCCACGATGCCATGCTTCACTTCCGGATAGCCGATGCGGGCCGAGCGCGCGGCGAGGGCCAGATCGCATGCAATGGCCAGCCCTGCACCACCGCCCATCGCGAAGCCGTTGATGGCGGCAATCACCGGCTTGCTCATCCGCGAGACGCTGAGATGCAACTGCATCGTCAGCGCGGCGCGCTCTTCCACGCGCGACATCTGGTCCGAGGTCAGGTCCTTGAACTCGCCGATGTCGGCACCGGCGCAGAAGGCCGAGCCATTGCCCGTGAGCACGACGACGTGCACGGCATCATCGGCTTCGGCCGCCGCCAACGCCTCCACCAGCCCACGCGTCAGGGCATTGTTCAGCGCGTTGCGCTTTTCCGGGCGGTTCATGCGCAGCACGCGCACCTGGCCGACATCCTCAATCTGCAGTTCGCTCATGTCCCCACCTCTCTACTTCCATTGATTTGCCATACGCGCCATCGCTTCGCGCGTCTCTGCCGCAATGCGTTCGACCAACACGCCGGCGGGCACTAGCCCATCGATCAGCGCGGCGCTCTGGCCCGCCTCGACCTTGCCCTGCTCGACATCGCCATCCAGGGCGGCCATCTTGAGCGACCGGCTGCCGAACAGCGCCTCGAGCGCCTCGCGCGGCTGACCTGCCCGTTCCGCCGCCTCGTACTCGTCGGTGAACGCATTGCGCACCGCACGAATCGGCAGGCCACGCCAGCCCACGAGCGTGGTATCGCCCACCCCGGCCGCCAGCACCTTCTCCTTGTAGGCGTCGTGCAGCGAGGCCTCGGGGGTCAGGAGGAAGCKGGTGCCCATCTGCACGGCATCCGCGCCGAGGCAAAGCATGGCCGCAACGCCCGCGCCATCGGCAATCCCGCCGCCGGCCACGATCGGCAAGTCAACGGCACGCGCAATCAATCGCACCAGCACCAGCGTGCTCGTACCGCTGGGCGGCGGATGTCCACCCGCCTCGCCGCCCACCACGACCAGCCCATCGACGCCGGCGGACGCCGCCTTGCGCGCATGGTCGGGATGCGCCACCACGTGTAGCCACTTGACCCCGGCGGCCTTGAAGCGGTCGATGTGTTCGCGCGGACTGCCTTGTGACGCGATGAGGATCGGCACGCCTTCGTCCAGCACGATCTGCAGATGCTCGGCCGCCCGTTTGTTGTACAGGGCGACGTTGACCGCGAACGGCGCATCGGTGATCTCGCGCACTTCGCGAATCGCACGGCGCAGGTCGTCGGGCCGCATCGGGCCAGCCGCGATCACGCCCAGGCCGCCGGCCTTCGACACCGCCCCGACGAGCGGAGAACTCGACGACGCCCAGCTCATGCCCGCCTGGATGATGGGGTAGCGGATCCCAAGCAATTCGGTGATTCGCGTCTTGATGCTCATCTGTTGATTCCTCTGCAAAAGCGGTTACTCCGCGGTGATGCCTGCTGCCTTGATCACCGGCCCCCATCGCCCCTGCTCGGACTTGATCAGCGCGCGGTAGGCGTCGGGGGTGCTGGACTGTGCGATACCGCCCTGCTCGGCAAACTTCTCGATGAGGTCGGGGGTACGCAATGCGGCGGTGACGGCATCGACGATCTTGCGGGACACATCGTCGGGCAGGCCACGTGGCGCGACGATGCCGTACGCCCCTGCGGCAAGCACCTTCGGCAAGCCGGCTTCGGCCGCCGTGGGCACATCGGGAAGCGCCGCGAGCCGCTTGGTGTCCGTCACCATCAGCGCGCGAAGCTTGCCGCCCTTGATCAGGTGCGCGACCGCCGGGACTTCGGCGATGAACATGTCCACCTGTCCGCCCATCAGGTCCTGCACGGCGGGCGCGCCGCCCTTGTATGGCACGTGGCGCAGGCGGATGCCCGCTTCGCGCTGGAATAGCGCGCCAACCACGTGCGTGCTGCTACCCACGCCCGCAGACGCAACGGTGAACTTCTCCGGCTCGCGCTTGGCCGCTGCCTGCAGATCCGCGACCGATTTGAAGGGAGAGCTGGCATTGACCACCAGCAGGTTCGGGGTGGAGACCATCGTGCTCAGGTAGGCCACGTCCTTGAGCGGGTCGAATGGCATCTTGGGAGAAATGAACGGTGCGTAGACCATCGCGCCCGTACCGGCCATGCCCAGCGTATAGCCGTCTGCCGTGGCACGCGTCACGCCCGAGATACCCACGAGCCCCCCGGCGCCGGGCCGGTTCTCCACGACGATCGTCTGCCCGATCCGCGTGGTCATGGACTTGGCGAGCGTGCGCGCCATCACGTCAGCCGGCCCGCCGGCCGCGAACGGCACCACCAGAACGATCGGCCGGTCCGGATAGGCCGCCTGCGCAGGGCTGACCGTCAACAGGGCAGCCGTCCACAGCGAGTACATCAGGCGCAACATCATGTCTCCTTTATTAGAACTGCCTGGATATTTGTGGACATAGTATTTTATATCGTTGCGTTTGTCCACTATATGGTTGTACGCATCTCGCTCTATACTTCATCCGTCGTTTCACTCCGCACTGAACTATGGAATACGCTCCTGGCATCAGCCAGCTTGCTGGGCTGCTGGCCGACCCCGGCCGTGCGGCCATGTTGTGGGCGTTGATGGATGGCAGCGCGCGGCCGGCCGGCGAACTGGCGATGATTGCCGGGCTGTCGGCCTCGTCCACCAGCGGCCATCTCGCCCGCATGTCCGAAGGCGGCCTGCTCGCCGTGGAGACGCGTGGGCGCAATCGCTATTACCGGCTGGCCACGCCGGAAATTGGTGTGGCCATCGAGGCGCTTGCGTCGGCGTCGCTGGCCAGCCAGCCGCCGCGCGTGCGTGCCGTGCCGGTCTCCCGCACGGCGCCGCCGGCGCTGCGACAGGCTCGCACCTGTTATGACCATCTGGCTGGGGAACTTGCGGTGGGTCTTTTCGAACGAATGTCCGAAGCGGGCTGGCTGATCGTGTCGGGCAGCGCCGTCGACCTCAGCGCCCCCGGCGCGGAGGCGATGGGGCAGCTTGGCATCGACCTGGGCGCCACCCGCCGCAAGCGCCGGCAGTTCGCCTGCACCTGCCCGGACTGGAGCGAACGCAAGCCCCATCTGGGCGGGGCGCTCGGCGCGGCGCTGCTCGACAGCCTGCTGGCACGCGGATGGATCGAGCGTACGGACACGTCGCGCGCCCTGCGCGTGACGCCTCGCGGCCAGCGCGAAATCGTGAACGTGGCAGCCTGACGGATATGAATACCGAAGCCAGAGGAGGAGCAGATGGCAATTGAACTGGACGACGACGCGCAAGACGCCATCAGCCGGCTATTCGCGCTGATTAACCTCGGCGACAGCGCCCAGACCAGCCGGCAGTTTTCGCTGTTCGAGGAAGCGCTGGAAGACGCCGAGGAAGACGAGATCGATGCCGCCGGCCTGCTGTGGCAGGTCAAGGACATCATCGATTGGGAATCCGGCTTTTATGTCGACTGGAAAGACGCCGAGTCCTTTATCGGCTGCCTGAACCAGCTTTGCGAGCGGATCGACCTCGAGGTGGACTGGGGCACCGAGGACACCGAGGACGAAGACTTCCTGGAGGGCACGAGCGTGCCCGAGCTGATGGAGATCGTCGCCACGCAGCTACGCATGGCCGGCTACACGCTCTGGAACTGGGATACCGGCGGCGACGCCTACGGCGGCTGGATCACGCGCAGCGAAGACGACGAAGAGATACTCGAGATCGCCGACACGCTCGGCTTCGACATCCGTCCCGGCGACCAGCCCTACTGACCGACCGGCTCGCCTGGAAACTCAGTCGAGCCCGATCACCACCGCGCCGCCGTCACCGTCCGGGGTATCGGCGATGTCGGCGCTGTCCGATCCATCCGTGCCCCCCAGCGCCTTGGCGCGCGGTGCCGGGCGCCGGGTCTCCGGCACGCCCAGCGTTTCCTCGAGCACAGTGAGGAAGGCCCGCACGCTCGGCGGCATCAGCTTGCGCGCGGGCATCAGCACGTACACCTTCAGCGGCGACGACGTATAGCCGGGCAGCACGCGCACCAGTTGGCCGTGCACCAGATGCTCGTGCACGAAGCGGGGCGACATGCGCGCCACGCCCAGCCCATCCAGCGCGGCCTTGAGCCGGACTTCAGCGTTATGCGTGGAGATGCGCGGCGAGACGTCCATGGCGAAGGTTTCCACCCCATCGCGCAGGAATTCCCATTGCACATCGTCGAGGTTGCCGAGCGTCGGCCAGCCCTTCAGGTCCTGCGGCGCGCGCGGCAGGCCGTGCTCGCGGATCAGCGCGGGCGCCGCATAGAACGCACGCTCGATCAGCACCACGCGCTTGCTCGCGAACGAGCTGTCGTGGAGGTTGGTGTCGGTCATGACGAAGGCGAGGTCATAGCCGTGGCGAATCAGGTCGGGCTGGTCCCAGCTCATGTCCAGTTCCACATGCAGCGACGGGTGCAGCTTAAGTAACCTGGAGAGCGAGGCGGACAGGTGCTGCGAACCCACCTCGTAAGGCGTGGCGATGCGCAGCGTGCCGCTGACCTCGGCACTCACCGAGGCGGCCTCGGCGCTGATCTCGCGCAACTCGCCAAACAGGGGCGCCACGCGGTCATAGAGCTGCTGGCCGCGCTGGGTCACGCGCACGCGCCGCGTGGTCCGCTCGAACAGGCGCACACCAAGCTGGGTTTCCAGCCGGGCAACCGCCGCGCTGGCCGATGACTTGGGCACTTCCGCCAGTTCGGCGCCCTGCGTGAAGCCGCCCCCTTCCACCACGCGGCAGAAGATTTCCCAGTCTTTCCAGTCGATCGATTTCATGCAGACACCTTCGTCACCCACGCCCTGTGGGCGAGGCGGAATTGTCCCACAGCCCGGACAATCCCGCTGCCGACGTTCACGCCGATAGCCGCCGCGCCGGGCGGCGCGCACGGCATTTGATGCAGGTCATCGTGCGGGAAAACATTGATTGGGAATTGTTCTTGTTACCGCGTACGATTCCGGCATCCGCCCCGGATGGGGCTTCTTGCGGGAGCTGCAATGCTGAAAGTGGCCGTACTTCTCATCGCCGGTGCGTTTTCCACGGGGGCCTTCGCGGGCGCCAAGTGCGACAAGCATCCGAAGTCCGAATGGATGCCCGAGGCCGACGCCAAGGCCAAGATCGCGGCCCAGGGCTACAACATCAAGAAGTTCAAGGTGGACGGCAACTGCTACGAGATCTATGGCACCACCAAGGACGGCAAGAAGGCCGAGATCTACTTCGACACGAAGACGCTCGACATCGTGAAGTCCGAGATCGAGAAGTAAGCATGTCGGTGCCGGCCGGCCAGCTGCGCAATACCACCACGCTCCGCGTCTGGGACGTGGTGGTGCGGCTCACGCACTGGAGCGTGGCGGCCATCGTCTGCTACGACCTCATCGACGATTCCGGCGACCAGATGCACCGCGTGCTGGGCTACGTGGCCGCCGGACTTGTGCTGTTTCGCATTCTCTGGGGCTTCATCKGCAGCGAACACGCGCGCTTCCGCGCCTGGCTGCCGCGCCCCGCCGGCGTGCTGGCCCATGCCCGGGCCATGGCCCGGCGCCGCACGCCGCGCTTCATCAGCCACACCCCGCTCGGCGCGGTGATGATGCTGGCGATGTGGACCCTGATCCTGCTGCTCGCCGTTACCGGCTGGCTCTCCCGCTTCGACGCGTTCTGGGGCGAGGACTGGCCCATCGACATCCATCGCTGGCTCTCCAACACGCTGCTCGGGCTGGTGGTGGTGCACGCGCTGGTGGCCATCGTTACCAGCGTGGCCGGCAAGGAAAACCTGGTCGGGGCGATGATCACCGGCCGCAAGCCGCGCGACCTCGACTAACCTGGGGTTGCCGCGCCGGCGCCGCCCGTGGCATAGTAGCCCCGTCATACCGCATCACCCGCCATACCCGTTTTACCCGCGTTATCGGGAGAGACTGTGCCTGCCGCCCGGCAGGCCGGCGCCGAAGGAGCAACCGCCCCGGAAACTCTCAGGCCAAAGGACCGGTAACGCCATTGCACTCTGAAGAACCCCGGCTCGCGTCAGCCGACGGTACMGAAGGAGCAAGCGATGCGCCCGCGCGCATCGTGAATCTCTCAGGTCAAGGACAGAGGGGGCGTGCGTCGCGCATGGTGCGCCACGTACCCCCCATCCACGACGTCCTGGAAGACCTGACAACATGAAGACAATCGCTGTCATCGGCGGTGGCATCACCGGCGTGACGACCGCTTACGCCCTCGCCAAACGTGGTTTCGCGGTCACACTGCTCGAGCGCCATCGCTACGCCGCCATGGAAACCTCGTTCGCCAATGGCGGCCAGCTCTCCGCGTCGAACGCCGAGGTCTGGACCCACCGCTCCACGCTGGTCAAGGGCATCAAGTGGATGCTCCGCAACGACGCGCCGCTGCTCGTGAACCCCCGCCCCACCTGGCATAAGCTGAGCTGGTTCGCCGAGTTCATCGCCGCCATGCCGCACTACCGGGCCAACACGATCGAGACCGCCCGCCTGGCCATCGCCGCCCGCGCGCACCTGTTCGGCTGGGCCGAGGCGGAAGGCATCGACTTCGACCTCAAGCGGCAGGGCATCCTCCATATCTACCGGGACAAGGCCGGCTTCGACCATGCCGGCGAGGTCTCCACGCTGCTGGCCGAGGGCGGCCTGCCGCGCCGCGCGGTCACACCCGAGGAAATGCGCGCGATCGAGCCGACGCTGGCCGGCCAGTACTACGGCGGCTACTACACCGAGAGCGACGCCACCGGCGACATCCACAAGTTCACCTCCGGCCTGGCCGCGGCGGCCCAGCGGCTGGGCGTGGTCACGCGCTACAGCCAGGACGTGCAGGCGGTCAACTCGGACGGCCGCACGGCCACCATCACCGTCCGCGACGGTAATCAGACAAGTTCGACAACCTTCGACGCCGTAGTGGTCTGCGCCGGCGTGGCCAGCCGGCAGTTCGCCACGCAACTGGGCGACCGCGTGAACATCTACCCGGTGAAGGGCTATTCGATCACGGTGAACTTGCCCGACGCCGCCAGCCAGGCTGCGGCGCCCACGGTCAGCCTGCTCGACGACGAGACCAAGCTCGTGACCAGCCGGCTCGGCGTGGACCGTTTCCGCGTGGCCGGCACGGCCGAGTTCAACGGCATCGACCGCGACATCCGCGCGGACCGCATCCGGCCCCTGATCGACTGGGTCAACACCTGCTTCCCCGGCGTGAGCACGCGCAGCGTGGTGCCGTGGGCAGGGCTGCGGCCGATGATGCCGAACATGATGCCGCGCGTGGGGCGCGGACGGCAGGCCAACGTGTTCTACAACACGGGCCACGGGCATCTGGGGTGGACGTTGTCGGCGGTGACGGCCGAGATGGTGGGCGATGTCATCCGGCTGGCGGCGGTACCGCGTGCTTTCTCCCCTCTCCCGCTTGCGGGAGAGGGGTTGGGGGAGAGGGCCGGCGTGACCGGACGCGATATCGCTGCCTGAACCGCCAGCCCTCTCCCCCGCCCCTCTCCCTGAGGGAGAGGGGCGGCAACCATCGCGCCAACGAAAAAGGCCCCGCTTGCGCGGGGCCTTTTTCTTCAATCTTGGTGCCCAGGAGAGGACTCGAACCTCCACAGTGTTGCCACCGCTAGGACCTGAACCTAGTGCGTCTACCAATTCCGCCACCTGGGCAAGGTGAGCGGCGCATTCTACAGGAGCTTGCGGATTTTGCAAGCCCCGGCGCGTGCCACTATGCCTGCAGGCCCATGTAGATCTTCCCGTCCTGGACGAAGCGATTGCGCCCGGCGCGCTTGGCCTGGTACATCGCGCTGTCCGCGCGGTGCAGCAGCGGCTCCAGCCGTGGCGCGTCCGGCACCGTACAGGCCGCGCCCACGCTAATCGTGACGAAGGGCTGCACTGGCGTGCCGTTGTGCGGGATCTCCAGGTCGCGCACCGCCGCCACCATGCGGCGCGCCACGTTGCGCGTCTCGTCCTGCGAGGCGTCCGGCAGCACCACCGCGAATTCCTCGCCGCCCAGCCGCGCGCAGAACTGCTCGCCCACCAGCACGCTGGTCAGCGCGGTCGCCACCCGGCGCAGGCAATCGTCGCCGCAGGGGTGGCCGTACAGGTCGTTGTATTGCTTGAAAAGGTCCACGTCGAGAATCAGCAGCCCGATCGGCTCGCCCGCCTCGTAGGCCCGGGTCACGGCCAGCAGCGACTCGCGCTGGAAGAAACGCCGGTTGGGGATGCCGGTCAGCGCGTCGATGTCGAGGTCCGCCTCCACGCGCGAGAGCTTCGCCTCGGTCTGGCCGAGCTGGGCCGTCAGCGCCAGTTCGCGCGACTGGTAGCGGCTGATGTCGCGCATGAAGACCAGCGTGCCGATGCGCTTGCCGTCCAGCCGCATCACCGGCTCCGCCGTCACCTCGTAGTGCGCGCCCTGGGGAATGTAGGGGATGGCGCCGACGTCGGCCCCCGCCTCGCGCGGCTGGCGCAGCGCCTCGTCCCATACGGCCGGCATCGGCTGCCCCCGGCGCAGGTCGGGCACCAGCCGCAGGGCGGCCGGGTTGAACTCGACGAGCCGCCCCTTCGCGTCGACGATCACGCAGCCGTCGCCAATCGTGTCGAACACGCGCAGCCGCGCGTAGTGGCCGATGTCGTCCAGATGGGTACGCAGCGCACAGATCCAGACCACCACCGTCATCAGGGAAAACGTGGCCGGGGTCAGGTCGCCGCCGAGCGGGCTGGTCCAGCGCTGCAGGTAGGCCATGTGGGTGAGCAGCGGCAAGGTGAGGCTGCTGGCCACGATGGCCCGGCCCCGCCGGGTCAGCGCCGCATTGGGCACCTCGGCCGTGAGCAGGAAAACCAGGCTTAGCAGCAGCATGAAGTAGGTCCACGCCGCCACCACCACGTAGCCGGGGCCATGGTGGAAGATCGCGCCCGGCGAGACGCCGGCCGGCATCAGGTCGATGCGCGTCCAGATCAGGTGATGCCGCTCGTTGGTCAGCACCATCACCACCGACGCCACGGCGGCCAGCACCGGCAGCCACAGGCGCGACCACGGCACCACGTAGCGCGGCCGGCTCAGGTGGATCATCGCCACCAGCCAGCCGATGGGCACCATCACGATGCCCGCGTACTGGGCCTTGGCCCAGAAGATGCGCCCGTCCAGATCGGTCGAGCTGACTTCGAGCAGCCGGCCGCCGCTCCAGATGGCCACGCCGCCGGCCAGCACGAGGAAAGCCTTGATCGTGGGATCGTCGCGGCGCGGCCAGGTGGCGATAACCATGCCCACGCTGCACACCACGGCTATGGTCAGGCAAAGGACAAGAGGGTACGAGGGCATGAGAACGGCGGGGAACCTGATAATAGCCGCCGCGCCCGACATGGCGGAGGCGCCCCATTATAGGGGCTAGCCGGGGCGCCACCCCATCGCCCTCACTTACTTGGAGCGGCTGCGGTCCCCGCCGCGCGAGTCCATGATGATCATGGTGCGGTCCAGCACGCCGGCGTCATCGAAATAGACGCTGAAGTGCGCCGGCAGGTTGCCGGCCATGTACATCCGATAGCTCCATGCCTCGCGCTTCATCAGGGCGAAGTACTGCACCGGCTCGCGCGGGAGGCCGAAGCGCTCGGCGATGTCGCGCTTGGTCCAGACCCCGGGGCGCGCCTCGTAGATCTCCTTCTCGGTCAGGGTCTGGCGGAAGCCGGCCAGCTTGCCGGCGGCGTCGAAGTCGGCCGCGTAGACCTCGAAGCCGTAGGGCTGCTTGGAATAGATCCAGCGCTGGGTGCCGTCGGCCAGTTGGTAGGTCTCGGTCGGGTTGCCGAATGTCTCGCGTACCGAGCTTTGCGGGCTGCCGAGCATCGACTGGGCGGTCTGCACCGGCTGGAGCGTGGCGCAGCCGCCGAGGACCACGGCGGCCAGGGCGGCAAGGAGGGCGACGCGGACGGCGCGCCCGGAAATCGGGTTGGGCATGGCATGTCTCCAGAGTCCATGCCAAGCATAGCCCAGCCGGCCGAACTCAGCGTTGCGGCTGCGGCCAGCCCGCGCGGACGATCTCCCGGTCGTCGATCGGCCAGTGCAGCGCGGCGGCTACCACCCCGAGCGCCATCGCCCCCATCCACACCAGGTCGTAGGAGCGCGTGGCCTCGAACACCACCCCGCCCAGCCAGACCCCGAGGAACGAGCCAAGCTGATGGCCGAAGAACACGAAGCCGAACAGCGTGGTGATGTAGCGCACGCCGAAGACCTGCGAGACGATGCCGCTGGTCAGCGGCACGGTGCCGAGCCAGAGGAAGCCCATCACCGCCGCAAACCCGTAAAGCGTGGCGGCGCTGAGGGGCAGCAGCACGAACAGCGCCATCGCCGCCGTTCGTACTAAATAGATACCGGCCAGCAGATACTTGCGCGAATGCCGCCCGCCCAGCACGCCGAACCAGTACGTCCCGGCGATATTGGCCAGCGCGATGATCGCCAGCGCCGCCATGCCTTCGGACGGCTGCATGCCCTTGTCCCGCAGGTAGGCCGGCAGGTGATTGGCGATAAAAGCCAACTGAAAGCCACATGCGAGGAAGCCGAGGTTGAGCAGCCAGAAGCCCGAATGGCGGAAGGCCTCGCGCACCGCCCCGAGCAGCGGCGGCTGGGCGCCCCCGGCACCGGCACCGCTGGCGGGGTGCGTCCGATCCTGGAATGGCAGCGCCAGCGGGAGCATGGCGGCGGCGGTCACGGCCAGGATCACCAGCGCGCCGCGCCAGCCGGCCTGGAGGATCATCGCCTGCGCGCCCGGCACCAGCAGGAACTGGCCGATGCCACCCATCGCTCCGGCGAGCCCCAGCGCCCGGCTGCGCTGCGCCGGCGCGATCATCCGGCTCAAGGCGCCGTAGACCACGCCGAAGGTGGTGCCGGACAGCGCCACGCCCACGCACAGCCCCGCCGACCAGACGAAGGCCGCCGGCGTGGCCGCCTGTGCCATCAGGAACAGGCCGACCGCGTACAGCGCCAGCCCGGCCAGCATCACCCGGGCGGAGCCGAAGCGGTCCGCCACCATGCCCGTGAACGGCTGGGCCAGCCCCCAGGTCAGGTTCTGCACGGCCATGGCGAAGGCGAAGGTCTCGCGCGTCCAGCCCCGGTCCGTGATGATCGGCAGCATGAACAGGCCCTGCACGTGGCGCGCACCGAGCGCCAGCCCCATCACCAGCCCGCCGGCCAGCAGCAGGAACCAGGCGGTGCGCCACCAGGGTGGCGAACCGGTCGGCAATGCGCCGGCGGCATGGGAGGCGGGGCGTTGGGTCATGTCGGGAGGATGGGACGATCGGGTTGGGAGATCGCTCTATTTCAGGCGATCGGGGGCGCAGGCTCAAGCGACATTTCCGCCCTCCTGCCATGCGTGGTGGTCATGGCAGCGGGGGCCGAGCCGTGCTTTAATCCCAACACCTTCCCCACCCATCCCGCCATGTCCGTCCCGCTCGCCCGGCTGTTCCCGCTCGATCTGCTCAAGGGCTTCGTGGCCGTGGGCCGGCGCATGAGCATCACCCAGGCAGCGGACGACCTGTGCCTGACGCAGTCCGCCGTCAGCCGGCAGATCCGCGCGCTGGAAGACCACCTCCAGGTTCGGCTGTTCGTGCGCCAGCATCGCGGCGTGGCCTTCACGCCCGAAGGCGAGCGGCTGTTCCGCAGCGCAGATGGCGCGGTGCAGCAACTCCAGGACGTGGCCGGCGAACTGCGCAAGCGCGATGGCCGCCAGCCGGTGACCGTGACGGCCAGCATCGGCGTGGCGGGGCTGTGGCTGCTGCCGCGCCTGGGCAGCCTGCAGCGCGCCCATCCGCAGTTGGACGTGCGGCTCTCCGCCAGCAACCAGATCAGCGACCTGCGCGCGGACGGCATCGACCTCGCCATCCGCTATTGCCGCGAGGCCGACGCCGCGGCGGACGCGATCCGCCTGTTCGACGAGACCATCGCCCCGGTCGCCCATCCCTCGCTCGGCGCGCACCGGCTGACCGCCGTGGAAGACCTCGCCCAGTTGCCCCTGCTGGAATTCGATGACCCGCGCCCGTGGCTGCACTGGCGCAGCTGGCTCGGCGCGCACGGCTACCGGCAGGCCAGCCGGCGCGGCATCCTGCGATTCAACCAATATGACCAGATGATTCACGCGGCGCTGGCCGGCCAGGGCGTGGCGCTCGGGCGGCTGGAACTGATCCAGCCGCTGATCGCGGGCGGGCAACTGGCGGTCGTCGATATGCCCGGCGCCGCGCTGGCCAGCCCCAACGCCTTCTGGCTGATCCACGCCACCGACCACCCACGCGAAGACGTGGCGCGCGTGGCCGCCTGGATTCGCGCCGAGGCGGCCCGGGTGGCGCCCGCCTCAGCGCAGCGGCAGGCTGTGCCAGCGCCACCGGGCCCGTAGCGGCGGGGCAGGCGGGGCGATGACCCGGCACACGGTCACGGCGCCATGGCCCAGCGCGGTCAGGAAATAGGTGGCGTCCTCGGTCACGCGGTGCCGCTGGCCAGCCGTCAGCACGATATCGGGCGAGCGCCGCGGCCGGGCACCTTCCAGCGTCAGCCACAGCGTGCCCCCGGCGCAGGCCAGTTCGGCCCCGGCGCGCAAGGCCATGGGCAGGCAGTCATTCTCGATCATCAGGGTGTAGGTCATCATGGGCTCCGGCAACGCTTTTATCGTCGCCGACCGGCCGGGCCGGTGCCATGAGGGTTGCGGCGCGCTGGCATGACTTTCGCGCCGACTTTTACGCTGACTTTCGCGCACCGGCTGTCAACTTCCGGCTGGAGATGCCGATAGAATGCGGTGTCGGCGCGCATTCCGCGCCGTCTTGCCACCGATTGCCATGGACCCGATTTCGTTCGAATTTGTCACCGTCGAGGAAGCCAGGAAGATTCTCGACGGCGAGGTGCCGACTACCGGCACCGTGGACTGGCGCGACGCCCGCCAGCCGCCGGACCCGGCCACGCAGGCGCTGACGCCCGCCGCGCTGAAGTGGCTCGCGCAACTACCGCGCGAGGTGCGCCCCTTCGAGCTGTTCCACACCTATCCGCGCATCGCCAACCAGCTTGCCGCGCTGGCTGGCCAGCAGGGCTACCCCACCCCGGTCACGCTCTTCCTGGCCGACCTGCTGATCGACAAGCGCGGGGGCCGGCAAGGCTTTCCGGGCGGCATCGCCCCGGAACTGTCGCGGCTGCAGGAGCACCTGCTCCAGTCCGCCGAGCCGCCCGGCGCCGATCCCACCCTAGCCCTATAGCTGATCCTCCACCGGCAGCACGCGCAGGATGCCGATGCCCATGTGCTGCCACACGCTCATGCCGGGCTCGCTGTCCACGGTGGAGAGCTGCCCCTTCTCGCGCGTGGTCCAGGTCATGGACTCCCCGCCGCCCTCGCTCTTGCGCAGTTCCACCTTGTAGGCGATGTCGAGCAGTCCGTCATCCATGCTCTTGACCAGCCGTTCGGCCAGCGCGGGGCTGTCCAGCACCACGCCCATCTCCGTATTGAGCTTGATCGAGCGCGGATCCAGGTTCAGGGAGCCGATGAACAGCAGCCGCCGGTCCACCACATAGGTCTTGGCGTGCAGGCTGGCGCGGCTGGAGGCGAACATCCGGCTCTTGCGCGCMTGGCTGCGCGCCAGTTCGGCGTTGGCGGTGGGCTTCAGTTCATAGAGGTCGATGCCGGCCCGCAGCAGCGCCTTGCGCCGCGGCGCGTAGCCGGCGTGCACGGCGGCCACGTCCGTGGCGGCGAACGAGTTGGTCAGCACGCGGATCTTCACCCCCCGCTTGGCGATGCCGGCCAGCCAGGCCATGTTCTCGTCGTCGGGCACGAAATAGGGCGACACCAGCACCAGCTCGCGCTCCGCCTTTTCCATCATCGCGCGCAACTGCGGAATGGCGTGGGAGGTGGGGTCGTCGGGGTCTTCCTCCACCTTCTCGGCCTTGTCCGAGATGACGCGCGCTCCGCCCCAGTAGCCGGGCAGATGGCCCAGCTCGATGCCGCGCACCAGCCCCGAGTCGAGCAGCTCCTGCACGAACTCGCTGGCGCGCACCTGGTCTCCGCGCGCCTCGATGGCCTTGCGGAAGGCCCGCAACTCGTCCGGCGCCTCCTTGCCCTCGGGCACCAGCGTGGCCACCGGGTAGGCGCTCTCGCTGTTCCAGTATTCGTCGAACACGGCGCTCGCGGCCGGCACGGCGGGGCCGGCCACCATCACGTCCAGATCGCTGAAATCCATGTCCGGCTTGGCCGAGAAATAGGCGTCGCCGATATTGCGCCCGCCGACGATGGTGACGAGGTTATCCACCGTCATCTGCTTGTTGTGCATGCGGCGGTTAAGCCGGCCGAAATCAAACGCCAGTTCGAACCAGCGCGCGCGGCGGCTGGCGAACGGGTTGAAGATGCGCACTTCGATATTGGGATGGGAATCGACCGCCGCCCAGGTCTTGTCCTGCTTMTCGGTGTGGATGTCATCCATCAGGATGCGCACGCGCACGCCCCGGTCGGCCGCGTCGATCAGGTCGCCCATCAGCACGCTGCCGGTTTGGTCGATGTCGAAGATGTAGTACTGGATGTCCAGCGTCTTCTGGGCGGCTCGCGCCAGCGCCATGCGGGCGGCCAGCGCGTCCGGCCCGGCGCCGAGCGGGTAGAAGACCGACTTTCCGGGGTTCTGCGCCAGCCGGGGCGCCAGGGTGCGGGCCAGCAGCGTGCCGCTGGTGTCCTTGGCCGCGTAGCTGGGGGTGCGGCCGGCATTGGCAGGCAGGCTCGCGCAGCCGGCCAGCACGGCCAGGCAGAACGAGGCCAGCAGCAGCGCCACCAGCGAGCGGCCGCGCCGCCAGCCGGTCCAGTCCGGCCCGCCCACCCCGTCCATCCAGAGCCTCAGCATCGGCGCCATGGTCCGCTCTCCTAGAAGATCCCCGTCAGGCCATCTTGCTGCATTGCGGGATCGGCTCTGCGTCCGATCCCTTTTCATCTTCCTTCCACCTTATACCGCCGCCTCCGCCTGCGGGAGGGTGCACGCGCGGTAGTAGCCGCGCACGATCTGCTGGGCCACCGGCAGGCGCGCGCTCACGGGCACCGGGAACCGTACGATGGCGTCCACCCGCTCCGCGTCCACGGGATCGAACAGCACGCGCGGCTCGAACTGCGACAGGTCCACGAAGCGCATGTCGCCGTAGCGGCGCAGCGTGCGGMCGGCCTCTTCCATGAACGGCTCGCACGCCTGGCGCGCCACGGCCAGCAGCTGCGCCTCCACCACGTCCGGGTCCATGCCCACCGCCAGCGGAATGCGCACCATGTCCAGCGTGTACTTGCCGGCCTGCGAATGGTTGCGCACGGCCGTGGTCATCAGCAGGCTGTTCGGCACCTGCACCGTGAAACCCGTGTACTGGCGCGTGGGCGCCACCTCCACCAGCGTGGTCGACATGACATCCATGTCGATGACCTCCCCGCCGAACGGCCCGATCTCGACCAGATCGCCCAGCTGGTAGGGGCGCGTGATCATTCGCATGAACGCGCCCAGGAAACACATCACCAGTTCCTTGCCGACCAGGATCAGGGCCGCCGCGAACGCCGCCAGCGAAATGGCCACGCTCTTCAGCTCCGACACCCAGATGCCGAGCAACAGCAGGAACATCACCGCCGCCACCACGTTGCGCGACGCCACGGTCCAGGCGCGATAGGCGCCCCGGTTGTCCGCCTGCAGCCGCCCCGAGAAGAAGCGGTTGATCAGCTTGACCACCAGCGTGCCGGCCAGGACCACCACCATGCTGGCAACCACGTTGATCAGGAGACTGTCGTTGGCGTTGAAGTGCATGGGGGCGTCCGGGGCACGCGCCGATGGGGTCTGTAACACATTGTTGCAAACCGCGGCGCGGGGGCGGCGCCAGCTAATCCGATGCCGATGCCGCCCACCCGGATTCTATCCACACGCCACTGTGCCGGGCGCGCGATGGCGCCGACAGGGGTCGGCGTCTGGTTTGCGTGTAGGCGTTTTCTTAGGTGCGCCAGCCCAGTCCGAGCGCCTTCTGCAGCGAGACGTAGTCCTTGAGCAGGTTGGCATCGCCCGAAATCCGGTCCTGCTGGCCCACCACGCGGGTGCGCTCCACGTCCAGCCATTCGAGCATGCTGGCGGTGCCCGCCCGGTAGCGCTGCTGCTGGAGCGTGGAGGCGCGCTCGGCGGACGCCTCCACGCGGCGCAGCACCACCACGTTGTCGCGCTGGTGCCCGTAGCGGGAGAGCGCCACGTCGGCATCGCGCAGCGCCTTGAGCACCACGCTTTCGTAGCTGGCCTCGGCCTCGTCCCGGCCGGCCTCGGCGTTATCGACACTCGCCGCCACCCGGCCAAAATCGAGGATGTTCCATTGCAGGCGCGGCAGCGTCAGCCACGTGCCGTTCTCCTTGCGGACGAGGTGGCCGGGGTCCATCGCACTGAAGCCGAGCGAGCCCAGCAGCGATACCTTCGGGAACCAGTCCGCCTTGCGCTCGCCGATCTGCGCCGTACGCGAGGCCAGCCGGCGTTCGGCCACGCGGATGTCCGGCCGGGCCTTGAGCAGCGTGGCGGGATCGCCCACGGCCACGGTCTCGGGCAGCACCGGCAGGTCGCGCGAGGGACCCAGCGCGGTGTCGAGCGTGCCGGGCGGGCGGCCGGTCAGCAGTGCAAGTTGATCGAACGATTCGATCAAACCCGCCTCCACCGGGGCGATGCGGGCGCGGGTGTTTTCCAGCTGCGTCAGCAGCCGTTCCACTTCCAGTTCGGAGGCCACGCCGCGCGCGCGGCGCTGGCGGGTCAGGTCGAGCATGTCGGCTTCCAGCGTCTCCGACGCGCGCAGGTGGGCCACGCTGGCTTGCTGCTCGCGCAGCGTGACGTAGGCCTGCGCCACTTCGGCGGCCAGTTGCACGTGGGCGTCGGCCAGTTCGGCATCGGCGGCCTCGGCCTCGGCGGATGCCGCTTCAATGGCGCGGCGCGTGCCGCCGAACAGGTCGAGTTCCCAACTGGCATCGAACCCGGCGATATAGAGCGACAGCGGCCCCCGGCCGCCGCCACCCCCACCTTCCCCGCCGAACGAGGCGAGGTCCGGCTCGCGCGTGCGCAGCATGGCGGCGCTGGCGTTCACCTTCGGCATCAGGTTGGCGCGATTGCCGGCCAGCCCGGCGCGGGCTTGCCGCACGCGGGCGCGCGAGGCGCGGATGTCCGGGCTGTCACGCAGCGCGGTTTCGATCAGGTTGGCCAGCAGCGGGTCGCCCAGCGCGCGCCACCAGTCGGCCACGTCAGGCTGGCGAGCCTCGGCCAGTTTCGGTGCGTGCGGGAAGGTGCCGGCCGCCACCGCATTGCCGGCCACTTCCGGGGCGGTGCGGTAGTCGGGGCCCACGGTGCAGCCGGCGGCGGCCAGGGCGGCAACAAGGAGAATCAGCGCCGGCCGGGCGGCGCGAAGGGGTGCGTACATATTAGGTACCGCTTTATTTATCGATTTAGTGACCGGCTTCGACCGGGGCTGCGCCCGGACGAGGCGCCTTCAGCAGCAGCGCCAGCGGCACGCAGCACAGCAGCGCCAGCCCGAGGGCATAGAAGGTTTCCGAGAACGTCATCACCGCAGCCTGCCGGGCGATCTCGCCGGACAACTGCGCCACGGCCTGCAGGCTGGCGTGGGCGTAGTCGCCGCCCTGCGCCACGAAGCTGGCGATGCTGGAGGACATATGCTCCTGCCCGATCGAACTATTGGCCGTGACCGATTCGCGGATCACCGCGTCGTGGTAGGCGTTGCGGCGGTCGATCAGCGTGCCGAGCAGCGCCAGCCCGATCGAGCCGCCCAGGTTGCGGGCCATGTTGTAGAGCCCGGCGGCGTCGCCGGCCTCATGGGTGGCCACGGCCGCCATCGACGCCTGATTCAGCGGCATCATCGCCAAAATCTGCCCGAAGCCGCGCAGGATCTGCGACAGCGTGAAGTCATGCCCCACGCTGTCCGTCGTCAGGCTGATGTCGAGCATGCAGCTGCCGAAGAAGCACACCAGCCCGGTGATGACCAGCCAGCGGCTGTCCACCTTGCCGAGCAGGCGCGGCAGCACCGGCATCATCAGGAACGCCGGCAGCCCGGACAGCAGCATGATCCCGCCGGCCTGCTCGGCGTTGTAGCCGGCAATCGTCGCCAGGAACTGCGGCAGCAGGTAGGACACGCCGTACAGCCCCGCCCCGACCACCGAGACGATCAGAATCACGCTCGCGTAATTCTTGTTCAGCAGCAGGCGCAGCCGCACGATGGGCGTCTTGGCCGTGAACTGGGCKACGAACATCATCCCCAGCCCGATGGCCGACAGCGCGGAGAGGTAGACGATAGTCGCCGACTCGAACCACTGCTCGCGCTGGCCCTCCTCAAGCACCACGGTCAGCGAACTGAGGCCGATGGCCAGCCCGATAATGCCGAGCCAGTCCGCCTTGATGAAGGCCGACAGGTCCGCGCGTTCCTGCTTGAGCCCGAAGTACAGCAGCGGCACCAGCACGGCGGTCACCGGCAGGTTCAGGAAGAAGCACCAGCGCCAGTTCACGTTCTCGGCCAGCCAGCCGCCCACCACGGGGCCCAGCAGCGGCCCGAGCAGCACGATCAGGCCGAACATCGACATGCCGATCGGCATCTGGTGGCGCGGCAGCCGGGTGCGGACGATGGTCTGCGCGGTGGGGATCATCGCCCCGCCGGCAAAGCCCTGCCCGATCCGGCCGATGACCATCTCCGGCAGCGAATGGGACAGGCCGCACATCATCGAGAACGCCGTGAACAGCAGCGCGTTCCACATCAGGAAGCGGCGCAGCCCGAACACCCGCGTCAGCCACGCGGTGAGCGGGATGATGACGATCTCGGCCATCAGGTAGCCGGTGGAGACCCACGTGCCCTCGGTGCCGGCCGCGCCGATCTGGCCCTGGATCTGGGGCAGCGCCGAGTTGGTGATGGAGATGTCGAGCGTGGCCAGCAGTGCGCCGAGCGAGCCGGCGGCCACGGCGATCCAGTCGGCGGCGGTGGCGTTGGCGGGCTTGTCGTTCGGTGGCGTGGCGGGGGCAGCCCCGGCGGGGAGCGCCGCTTCAGCCATGGCGGGCCTCGCCGGCGCGGGCTTGCACCGGATGCATGTCGCGCGTATCGACATCCACCACCACGGAGAGGCCCGGCATCAGCACCGCGCGCGCCTCCGGCGTCACATCGACATGAATCCGCACCGGCACGCGCTGGACGATCTTGGTGAAGTTGCCGGTGGCGTTCTGCGCCGGCAGCAGCGCGAACTGCGAGCCGGTGCCGGGCGAGAGGCTGTCCACCACGCCGTGGAGGTCTTCACCGGGCAGCGCATCCACATGCAGCGTCACGCGCTGGCCGGGACGCATGCGCCCGACCTGCGTTTCCTTGAAATTGGCGGTCAGGTAGAGGTCCTGCACCGGCACCACGGTCAGCAGGCGGGTGCCGGGCTGGGCGAACTGGCCCACGCGCACGCCCTTGTCGGCCACGCGGCCGGCGTTGGTGGCGCGAACCACGGTGTCGTCCAGGTCGAGCCGGGCCTGCCGCGCGCTGGCCTGTCCCACCTCCAGTTGCGCCTGCGCCTGCTGGAGCCGCGCCTGCAGCGTCACCACCTGGCTCTGCTCCACGCGCAGCGCGGCCTCGTTGGCAGCCAGCGTGGTACCGGCGCGGGTCTGGGCGTTGCGCAGTTCGGCGGTGCGTTCCTCGGTCTCGGCACCGGACTTCACCAGCGGCGCGTAGCGCTCCACCTGCGAGGCGGCGTAGCGGGCGTTGGCGCGCGCGCCTTCCACCTCGGCGCCGGCCTGGGCGATGCGGGCCTTCTGCTGGGCGAGGTCGGCCTCGGCCCGCGCCACGTCCGCCTGGCGCGAGGCCACGGTGGCCTGCGCCTCATCGAAGGCAGCCTGGTACTGGCGATTGTCCAGCCGCACCAGCGCCTGGCCGGCGATGACCTGCTGGTTGTCGCGCACGAAGACTTCGGCCACGTAGCCGCTCACCTTCGGCGCCACCGTCACGCTGTCCGCCTGGAGGTAGGCATCGTCGGTGCTTTCGATAAAGCGGCCTACCAGCCACCAGCGCACACCGAACACCACGGCGGCCAGCAGCGCGAGCGCGCCCAGGGCGAGCAGCACGGTGCGGCGGCGGGAGACGGCACGCGGCTTGCGCGTGGAAGATCCAGTGGATGCAGGGAGGCCGGCAGCCGGATGGGCGGCGGCAGAAGATTGGGGGGCGGACATGGGGGCGCGGGGCTTCGACAGCACTATTGAGGGCGATCGCGCAATTATTCCACTTGGAATAAATGTGTCAACTGATATATTTCTGCCTGCCCACGGACTGAGGAAAACGCAACATGGCCCGACACAAGCCCGCAACCGAAGGCGGCTACCAGCGCGGCGAGGAAACGCGCGCGCGGATCATCGACGCCGCGCTGCGGCTCTTTGGCGCGCACGGTTTCGACGGGGCCTCCACGCGCGACATCGCCCGCGAGGCCGGGGTCAACGCGCCCGCGCTCCAGTACTACTTCGACAATAAGGAAGGCGTGTACCTGGCGTGCATCGACTACTTCGTGGACCGCGCCTGGGGCCTGCTGGCCGATGTGGTGATCGCCGCCGAGGCCGTCGTGGCCCGTCCGGACGCCACCGACGCCGAGTTGATCGATGCCTACCTGGGCCTGCAACTGCGCTTCACCACCTTCCTGCTTGAATGCCCGGACACCGACCACTGGCGCCAGTTCATGGCGCGCGAGCGCGCCGGGCTCGGGCCGCCGGCCGCGTTCGAGCGCATCGACGCGGGCATCAACCGCCGCATTTTCGCGGTGACGTCGCAGGTGATCGGGCGCCTGACCGGTCAGCCGGCCACGGACGAGGCGACGCGCATCCGCACCATCGCCATCGACAGCCAGGTGGCGGCCTTCAAGGTCATGYGCCGCCACGTGCTCAAGGCGCTGCACTGGGAGTCCTTTGGTGAAGCCGAGACCGCCCGGGTGCAGGAAGTGATCCGCGAGCAGACGCAAACGTTGCTCGAAGCGCTCGTTGCGCAGCGCAATGCAAAGGATCTACGAGGCTAGAGCGTTTACTCTAATCCTCGACGTGGCAGGACGGAACCTTTATKGTTATGTATAAAAATCAATGACTTAGGTCGTCACACCATCCAGCCTGCCGGGGCAAATCGCCCACTTTTCGAAGGAAATACGATGGCGCGGCGCAAAAAGTCCTTGCTTGTCTATCTAGTAGTAGATAATATTCGAGCCATGGACAGCGCTGCATCACCCGGCAAACAGAAACAAGCCCCGCGATGCAGTCCCGGTCCACGCAGTACAAGTAGTCAATCAGTACCGGAAGGCGGTCTTTTTTTTACCCCTGATCCTCTACCTACCAGTAGATAGCAGCAAAGAAAAAGCCCCGCCACAACGCAGCAAAACAACGCAGCACCGACGGCCCCGCGATCCACCTCCAACCGAGATCGCCCGGCCCAAACGAAGACAAGGAGCCACACCATGAACGCCAAGACCATCCTTCCCGCCGCCGCCCTCGCCGCCGCCTTCGTCACTGGCGCTGCGCAAGCCGCTCCCGCCAACAAGACCGGCGAAGTCTACGGTTACAGCTACCGCGTGAACGACGCCCGCAACGCCTTCACCGATGGCGCCCGCGCCAGCGGCGTGAACGAACCGCGTAACCCGTATGTCGATGGTGCCCGCGTTGGCAAGGCTGACCCGTTCACCGACGGTGCCCGCACCGTTGCCGGCCTGGATCGTACCGGTGTCTCGGCCAGCCCGGCCCGCACCGCTGATCCGTACCTGGATGGCGCCCGCCAAGGCAAGTTCGACCCGTTCACCGAAGGCGCCAACGCCTGAGTCCCGCCCGATGACGGCGGATTGGAAGTACGTCAGACAAACGGAGCAGTAGCCTCGGGGCTCCCCGAGGCGGGCTCCGGGTTGTCATTCCTGGAGTCCATCATGACTTTCCGTAACAGTGCAGTACTCGTGGGCGGCTGGGTGGCCGTCGTCGTGGCGAGCGGTTCCGCCGCCGCCGTGGTCGCGCAGACGCTGATCTGAGCGCCAGCGTGATTTGCTCCCCTCTCCCTCTGAGAGAGGGGAAAAAGGCATCAGCCCTGCAAGACGCCGAGAAATGCCGGCAGCGCGTAGGGCTTGCGCAGCGTGACCGCGTTTGGCAAGGCGGCACGCTGCACGGGCGTGAGCACCACGTCGTAGCCGCTCACGAAGATCACCCGCAGCGCCGGTTGCAGCCGGCAGGCATCCATCGCCAGGTCCACGCCCGAGGCGCCGGACAGGCCCACATCGGTCAGCAGCACATCGACCGGCCCTTCGCGCAGCACGGCCATCGCTTCGGCATCGGTGCTCGCTTCCACCACACTTAGTCCGAACGTCCGCATCAGCTCCGCGGTGCTGGCGCGCACCAGCGCGTCGTCCTCGACGAAGAGGATGCGTTGCGGTGCCAGTTGCACCACGGGTGGCATCTCCGGCATCGCCAGTTCCGGCGAACCCAGTGCCTCCGCCGGCGCCGGCCCCAGTTCGGCCCCGCCGCTCACCAGCACGTGGCGCACCTTGCGCGCGAGCGCTTCGCGCGTGTACGGCTTGCTGAGCAGTTCGATGCCCTCGTCGAGCCGCCCGCTGTGGACGATGGCGTTGTCCGTATAGCCCGAGGTGAACAGCACCGCGATGCCGGGCAGCCGCTCGCGCACCTTGCGCGCCATTTCCGTGCTGCGCAGCGGGCCGGGCATGACCACGTCGCTGAACAGCAGGTCCACCGGCACGCCGCTTTCGACGATGGCCAGCGCGCTCAGCGCGTCGCGCGCCTTCAGCACGCGGTAGCCCAGGCTGGCCAGCATCTCCACCACGGTCGCGCGGACGTCCTCGTCATCCTCCACCACCAGCACGGTCTCCGTGCCGCCGCCCGCCGGGCCGGCCTCGACATCGGTCTCGAGGTCTTCCTCCTCGCGCACGCGCGGCAGGTAAAGCCGCACCGTGGTGCCCTGCCCCGACTCGCTGTAGATCTTCACATGCCCGCCGGACTGCCTGACGAAGCCGTACACCATGCTCAGGCCCAGCCCGGTGCCCTGCCCCTCGGGCTTGGTGGTGAAGAACGGCTCGAACACCTGCGCCTGGATCTCGGGCGACATGCCCGTGCCGGTATCGGTCACCGCCACCATCACATACTGGCCGCGCGCCACGTCGGCATTGCGGCGCGCGTAGTCATCGTCAAGCACCGCGTTGCCGGCCTCGATGGTCAGCCGGCCGTGGCCGCTCATCGCGTCCCGCGCGTTGATCGCCAGGTTTAGCAGCGCGTTTTCCACCTGGAACGGGTCCACCAGCGTATTCCACAGGCCGCCCGCCACCACGGTCTCGATCTCGATGCCATCGCCGAGCGCCCGCCGCAGCATGTCGTCCAGCCCGCGGATAAAGCGGCCCAGGTTCACCACCTTCGGCGCCAGCGGCTGGCGCCGGCCGAAGGCCAGCAGTTGGGACGCCAGCTTGGCCCCGCGCGCCACCCCGGCCAGCGCGTTGCGCACGCGTGCCTCGGGGCGCTCGTTGCCGGACACATCGCGCGCCAGCAGTTGCAGGTTGCCGCCAATCACCTGGAGCAGGTTGTTGAAGTCGTGCGCCACGCCGCCGGTCAGCTTGCCGATGGCTTCCATCTTCTGCGCCATGCGCAGCGCCTCGTCGGCATGGCGCAGCGCCTCGGCCGCTTCCTTGTCGCTGGTGACGTCGCGGCCCACGCCGTGGATGCGGCCCGTGGCGGGGTCCACCGTGAGCGTCCACGCCACCCAGCGCAGCCCGCCATCGGCCCGCGCCATGCGGCATTCGTAGCGCACCGCCGTGCCATCGTGGCGCAGCGCGATCATCTGCTCGGTCACGGCCACGAGGTCGTCCGGGTGCACGAAAGCCATGCACGAGCGGCCCAGCAGCGCGCTATCCGCATAGCCGAGCGTGCGCCGCCAGGACGGGCTGAAGCGCTCCAGCACGCCGTCGAAGCTGGCCACCATCAACAGGTCTTCGCTCAGTTCCCAGAGGCGGTCCCGGTCTGCCACGGTCTCCGCTACGCGGCGTTCGAGCGAGTCGTTCAGCTCGCGCAGCGCCTCCTGCGCCCGGGTGCGCATGGCGATTTCCTCGCGCAGGCGGCGTTCGGTGGTGCGGCGCAGGTGCGACAACTGGAGATTGCTGGCCACACGCGCCAGCAACTCGCGCGAGGTGAACGGCTTGGTCAGGTAGTCGTCCGCGCCGGTGGCCAGGCCGCTGACGCGCGCTTCCTCGCCCGCGCGGGCGGAGAGCAGCACCACGGGGGTCTCGCGCAGCGCCGCGTCGGCGCGCACGGCCTGCACCAGGCCGAAGCCGTCCAGGCGCGGCATCATCACGTCCGAGACGATCAGGTCCGGCGCGCGCGTGCGGGCCATGTCCAGCGCCTCCTGGCCATCGGCGGCCACCTCCACCGTGTGGCCGGCCCCGCCCAGGATGCGGCGCATGTATTCGCGCAGGTCGGCGTTGTCATCGACGATCATCACATGTCCGCGCACCGCGCCGGGCACCGCTTCCTGCGGGGGGGTGAGCATGGCGAGCGCCGCAGCCGGCATCACCTCCGCCTCGGGGGTCCAGCGCCGCGCGGCTTCCACGTAGGCCAGCGCCTGCTGGCTGGCGTGGGTCGACAGGTTTGACGCAGCCCCGGGCGCGGCGGGCTGCGGCGCGGCCGCCCGGGCCGTGCGCGGCAGGGTGACCACGAAGCGCGTGCCTTCGCCCACCTCGCTTTCCACGCGGATCACGCCGTCGTGCAGGCGCACCAGTTCCAGTACCAGCGCCAGGCCGATGCCGCTGCCCTCGATCGACCGGCCCACGGCGCCGGACACCCGGTGGAAACGCTCGAACAGCCGGGGCAGTTCATCCCCCGCAATGCCGATGCCGGTGTCGCGGATGCTCAGTTCCACGCCGCCGTCCTCCGCCTCGCGCACCGCCACCGCAATCGCCCCGGTGTAGGTGAACTTGAACGCGTTGGAGAGCAGGTTCAGGACGATGGTCTCCCACATGTCGCGGTCCACCGCCACCGGGAAGCCCAGCGGCGCGCATTCCACCACCAGCTGCAGGCCGGCGCCCTCGATGGCCGAGCGGAACAGCGAGGCCAGTTCGGCCGTGAACGCGGGCAGGTCGGTGGGCTGGGGATGCTTCTGCACCCGGCCGGCCTCGATCCGCGAGAAATCGAGCAGCGCATTGACCAGCTTCAGCAGCCGCAGGCCGTTGCGGTGGGTGATCTCCACCAACTGGCGATCGGCGTCGTCAGGGCCGGCGGTCTCGTCCGCACGGTTCAGCAGTTCCTCGAGCGGCCCGAGCATCAGCGTCAGCGGCGTGCGGAACTCATGGCTGATATTCGAGAAGAAGGTGGTCTTGGCGCGATCGATCTCGGCCAGCGCCTCGGCGCGGCGGCGCTCTTCCTCGTAGGCGTGCGCGTAGCTGATGGCCTGGCCGATCTGGCCCGCCACGAGGTCGAGGAAGGCGCGGTAGCGGTCGCCAAACAGCCGGCACGGGTTCAGGCCCACCACCAGCACGCCGCTGCGCGTGGTCTCGCCCGAAGGCGTGACCGGCACCACGGCCGCGTGGCGCGGCGTGAACTGCCAGGCGCCGCCGGGCAGCGTCGCCCCCCCGAAGCGCGTGGACAGGTCTTCCACCAGCATCACTTCGCCCTGCGCCAGCACCTCGGCAAACGGCCAGGGGCCGCCGCCGGTGCGGATCTCGGCCGGCGCGGCCGGGTGGCCCACCTCGATGCCATGGTGGCCGCACAGCGTGGCCGTGCCGGCGCCGCGCTCGCCCAGATAGAGCAGCGCGAAGGGAATGTCATAGGGATTGGCGCCCAGCGCGCGCAGGCTCAGCGCGCAGGCTTCGTCCCAGGAACGGGCATTGGTGGCCGACGAGGCCAGTTCGCGCAGCAGCTTCAGCTGGCGCTCGGCCACCACGCGCTCGGTGTCGTCGCTGTTGGCGCAGATGATGCCGCCCGTKCCGCCGTGGTCGTCGGGCACAGGGCTGTAGGAGAAGGTGTAGTAGGTCTCCTCCGGGTAGCCGTTGCGCTCCATGATGAGCAGCTTCTGCTCGACGAAGCTGCCCTCGCTGCCCTCCATGGCCGTGGTCAGCATCGGCCCGATCTCGTGCCAGATCTCGCTCCAGACGCGCTCGGTCGGCTCGCCCAGCGACGCCGGATGCTTGCCGCCGATGATCGCCTTGTACGGGTCGTTATAGAAGAAGCGCAGATCGGCGCCCCAGCCCACCCAGATCGGCTGGCGGGACGTCAGCATGATGCGGATGGCCGTCTTCAGGCTTTGCGGCCACGTCTCGGGCGTGCCCAGCGGCGTGCGCGACCAGTCGAAGTCGCGGATCAGTGCGCCCATCTCCCCGCCACCCGCGAGGAAGGCAGGGGCGATGCCCTCGGCATGCAGCGGCGGCACATTGCCCACCGTGTTCTTCATGGAACCTCCGGATTCCGGCATGTATCTTTTTCTTCACTTTCTCGGCATGCGCCGCATGGTGCATTGTCAGCGTGCGGGCGCTTCTATAGTCTGCCGGGAAACACTGCGTCAGAAAACCACCCTTGCCGACTATGGAAGCCACGGCCTCCCCATACCTGATCGCCATCCTGATCACCGCCACGCTGACCATTATCTGCGTGGCCGTGCACTACGAAGCCCTGCGCCTGATCTCGGCCATGCACCCGCGCCACTGGAGCGGCAAGGTCAACATCGGCGTCATGATCCTGCTCATCATCCTGGCCCACGTGCTGGAAGCCGTGCTGTTCAGCACCGGCTACTGGCTCGGGGCGGACGTGTTCGGTATCGGCGAACTCAAGGGCCTGCACGATCATGGGGCAGCGGCCTATGTCTATTTCTCGCTGGAAACCTTCACCACGCAGAGTATCGGCGACGTCATCCCGATGGGCCAGTTGCGGCTGCTGGCGTCGGTGCAGCCGCTGGTGGGGCTGATGCTGATCGGCTGGTCCACCTCCTTTACGTTCCTGGTGATGCGGCGCGACTGGCGTACGGACGAACTGGCTGACCGCGACTAAGATGCGGCCACGGTGACTGGATGGTAGGCAACGGGGGCCGCCGGTGAAATCGGCGTCCTTCCTACACGCTTGTGGGATTCGAGGAAGTTGCGCGGGCGGCGCGCCGGTGAAAAGATGATTTGCCGTCATGCGAACCACAACAATCAACGGGAGGACCCTGACGTGTCCAGACATCCGGAAGCCCACACACCACCGCTGGCCGGGTGGCTCGCCGCGCTGCTGCTCGCGCTGGCCCTGCTGCACGCGCCGGCCGCCCGGGCGCAGACGCCCGCGCCGCTGGCCGAATGGCAGTACTCGGTGGGGGTGCCGCTGGTGGAGATGTTCCAGGGCCAGCCCGAGGGCTGGAAATTCCGGCTCGGCGCGGCMATGACCGTGCGCCCGCGCTACGACGGCGCGCACGACTACTACGTCTTCGGCGGGCCGACCATCGACATCCGCTACGCCGACAAGTTTTTCGCCTCCACCGGCGAAGGGCTGGGCTGGAACATCGTCTCCAATGACCACTGGCGCGCGGGCATCGCCCTGACCTACGACCTGGGCCGCCGCGAGAAGAAGGACCACGACAACCTGGCCGGCATGGGCAATATCGGCATGGCGGCGGAGACCAAGATGTTTGTCGACTACGTGGTGTCGAAGTCGTTCCCGCTGGTGATCCGGGCCAACGCGCGGCGCCAGTTCGGCGGCGCCAACGGCTGGATTGGCGACCTGGGCGCCTATATGCCGCTGCCGGGCAGCTCCGAGAAATTCTTCTGGTTCGCCGGCCCGACCATGACCGTGGCCGATTCGGCCTACATGGGCCGCTGGTTCGGCGTGACGCCCGAGCAGGCGGCACGCTCCGGCCACCCGGAATACCGTGCCAGCGGCGGGATCAAGTCCTATGGCGGCGGCGTCTCGGCCATCTGGTTCATCAACAAGCACTGGTTCGCCACGGCGGACTTCGGGGTATCGGCGCTGGTCGGCGATGCGAAGAACAGCCCGATCGTGCAGCGCACGACCAACCTGACCGGGGATATTTCGGTGGTTTATCAGTTCTGAGCGAGGGGAGGCGCCTGCCCTCTCCCCCGGCCCCTCTCCCGGGGGGAGWGGGGAGGAACACCCTCGGTTTGCTCCCCACTCCCGCCTGCTGGATACGTGGGTTTGCTCCCCTCTCCCGCCTGCGGGAGAGGGGCCGGGGGAGAGGGGCAGCGCGTCAGACGAAGTCAGCCCGCCCGGCGCAGGTAGCCCTCCACCACACTGCGCAGGCCCGGCAGCTTGCCGGTGAAGAAATGCCCGGCGGCCGGCAGGACCACCACCGGCAGTTCCTGCGGCCGGGCCCAGTCGAAGACATTGATCAGCGGCACGCGCTCGTCGCGCTCGCCATGCACCACCAGCGTGTGGGCCGGCACGGGCGGGGTGTCGTAGCGGAGCGTCTCGGACAGCGCGCCAGCCGGCATGCCGGTCAGGATCAGATGCTGGATCGATTCCACGGCCGAATCTCCCGCCTCGGTCAGGCGCGCCACCATCAGCGTCTGCACGAAAGCGCCGAACGAGAACCCGGCCAGCGCCACTGGCAGGCCCGGATATTCGGCCTGCAGATGGCGCAGCACGGCTTCCACATCGGTGGACTCGCCGGGGCCGCCATCGTAGGCCCCTTCGCTCCGCCCCACGCCCCGGTAGTTCGGCCGCATCGTCACGAAACCATGGGCCTGGAGCGTGCGCGCCAGCAGTTGGGGAATCTTGTGCTCGGCGGTGCCGCCCTGCCCCGGGTGGGGGTGCGCGACCACGGCAATGCCAACGGGCGGGCCGGCGGGAGTGTCCAGCAGGGTTTCGATCTGGCCGGCGGGGCCGGCAATGAATAGGGAGGTGGAAGCGGACGTGGTGTAGGCGGAAGACATAAAGCGGGGGCGACGGATGGATGTGCATCCGCAGCATACCCGTTCCCGCCGGGAACGATCAATGGTGCTGACTGGCCTTGACCACCGACGCGATCTCCTGGCGCCGCACGCTGACCACGTCGTCCAGCTCCAGGCCTTCGGCCACGACCAGCATTTCGGCACCGCGCGTGATGGCATGAATMACGCCGTACCACAGCTCCGGTCCGGCCACCGCCGTCAGGCGGACGCTGAACTCGGTTTCCATATCCTGGCTGCAAACCGTCACCAGGTCGCCGACCTCGGGCATGGCGGCCTTCTCCGCCAGCAGGGATTCCCGGGCCGCCACCGTCAGTGGCATCTGCGCAATGCCGCGCGCAAACCTCGCTTGCATGGCTGTCTCTCCTGCGCGTTGTTTTCCCTACAAGAATATATAGGCGTGTCCCGAAAAGGCACGGTAAACCGTCCCGCGCCGGACATAAGCGATGCGGACGCCGCCCCCCGGCGGGTGCCCGGCGCCTTCCCGGCGCCTCTCAGGTGGCGTGTCAGACGGCGCCGGATTGTGCCCTGCGCCATGGCATCCATAATGGAAGGATCATACGATCCAGGAGAACCATCATGCAGACCAACCTCCATGTCGTGCCGCACGGCACCGGTTGGGACGTGATCCATGAGGGCGCCCGCTACGCCGAGTCGCACCATGCCACGCAGGATGAGGCCATCCAGGCCGGCACCGGACTGGCCCGGCGCCAGAAAGTGGAGTTGCTGATCCATGGCGTCGACGGCAAGATCCGCGAACGCGACAGCTACGGCCATGATCCGAGGGAGGTGGCTGGCTAGGCCGGCTGGAAGGTTCCCTGCGTCCCGCAGCACGCGCGGGGCAGCGTCACAGTGAACACCGTGCTACCCGAGGCCGCCGACGAGGCGGCCTCGACGCTTCCGCCGTGCAACGCGGCCAGCTCCCGCGAGATATAGAGCCCCAGGCCCAGCCCCTCGGCGCTGTCTCCGCCGCCCGAGCGGAACGCTTCGAAGACATGCGGCAGGGTCGCCCCATCGATCACGCCGCCATTGGTCACCGTCACCGTCAGGCGCTCGGCGGCCGTGCCGTCCACGGCCACCACCACCGGCACCGCCGGGTCCCCATGATGCAGGGCGTTGCTGACGAGGTTCGACAGCACCTGCGAGATCAGGTCCGGATCGATGGTCGCCAGCGTATCTCCCACGGTTTCCAGTACCACGCGCTCCTTGCCGTGAGACGCCTCGCATTCATCGACGATGGCCGCGCAGATCGCGCGCAGGTCTTCCTGGCGCGGCTCCAGCTTGACGCGCCCGCCGTGCAGCCGCGCCACGTGCAGCAGCTGGTCCACCATGCGTGCCATGCGCTGGCTGCTGCGCGAGATGCGGTCGGTGGCCGGCTTGAGCTTCTCCTCGCCCCCGAACCGCCCCAGGAACGACGCCGACGCGATGATCGCCGACAGCGGCGTACGCAGGTCGTGCGCGAGCACCGCCATCAGCATCTCGTTGGTCTTGAGCAGTTGCTGGGCGGTTTCGAGTTGCTCGGCCAGTTGCTGCTTCTGCTGGGCCAATTGCACGAATACATCGACCTTGGCCGCCAGCACGCGCGCGTCGATCGGCTTGAACAGGAAGTCGACCGCGCCGGTGGCGTAGCCGCGGAACGCCCGCGCGCTGTCCTCCCCGGCCGCCGTCAGGAACAGGATGGGGATATGGCTGGTGCGCTTGCTGCCGCGCATCAGTTCGGCCAGCTCGAAGCCGTCCATCTCGGGCATGTGCACATCGAGGATGGCCAGCCCGAAGTCGTGCTCGAGCAGCAGTTCCAGCGCCTGCGCGCCGGAATTGGCGTGGACGATCTGTACATCGGGCTTGGCCAGCACGGCATCGAGGGCCGTGAGGTTGGCGGCGATGTCGTCGACGGCGAGGATCTTGATCGGAGCTTGCATGGTCAGGGTCATTCAGAAAACTGGGCCAGGCGTTGGCCGATTTGTTCCAGTGTCAGCACGCGGTCTGCCGCGCCACGGTCGATGGCCTCCTGCGGCATGGTTTCCACGGCGGCACTGCCGGGCGACTGCACCCACGCCCGGCCACCCGCCGCGCGGATCATCGCCAGGCCGCGCGCGCCATCGTCGTTGGCGCCCGAGAGCAGCACGCCGAGCACCCGGGCGCGCCACGCCACCGCCGCCGACTCGAACAGCACGTCGATGGAAGGCMGCGAGAAACGCACCGGCGGCTCTACGGAGAGCGCCAGTTCGACATCCTCCGGCGCCTCCGGCACCCGCTCCACGAGCAGGTGGTAGTCCGGCGGCGCCAGGTAGACGTGGCCCGGCCGCACCGGCATCTTGTCCTCGGCCTCGCACACGGGCAGCGCGCAGCGCGCGCCGAACAGCTCGGGCAGCAGGCTGGGCTGGTTCGGATGCTGGTGCATCACGATCAGCAGCGCCGGCCGGAAGCCCGCCGGCACCATCGGCAGCAGCACGGACAACGCCTCGACGCCACCGGCCGACGCGCCGATCACCACGGCGTCGCACCCTTGCGTATCCATCAGCCCTGCCATCGCGCCTCCTTCACAGCTTGCGGTACAGCCGCTCGCGCGGCACCAGTGGCTCGAAATCCCCGGCGTGGGCGCTGAAGTGCAGGCTCTCCTTGCTCCCCAGCCCCAGGAAGCCGCGCCGCGCCAGCGCGTCGTGGAACAGGCCGATGGCGCGGTCCTGCAGCGCGCGGTCGAAGTAGATCAGCACATTGCGGCACGAAATCAGCTGGGCCTCCTGGAACACGCTGTCGGTGGCCAGGCTGTGGTCGGCAAACACCGACTGGCGGATCAGCCCGGCGCTGAACTTGGCCTTCCCATAGGCTGCATGATAGTAGTCCGAGAGCGAGCGCCGCCCGCCCGCCGCCAGGTAGTTGGCGCCGAACGCCCGCAGGCGCCCCGCATCGTACACACCCGCCCGGGCGATGGCCAGCGCGTCGGGGTTGATGTCCGTGGCGTAGAACACCGTGCGCTCGGCCAGCCCCTCCTCCTCGAACAGGATGGCCAGCGACCACAATTCCTCGCCGCTGCTGCACCCGGCCACCCAGACATTGATCGACGGATAGGTCTGGAGCACCGGCACCACATGCTCGCGGATGGCGCGGAAGTAGGACGGGTCCCGGAACATCTCGCTGACCTGCACCGTCAGGTACTGCAGCATGCGCGCGAACAGTGCCGGGTCGCGCAGCATGCGGTCCTGGAGTTGCGACAGCGTCGCAAAGCCCAGGTCGTGCAGCGCCTGCTGCAACCGCCGCCGCACCGAGGCCCGCGCGTAGTGCCGGAAATCGTGCTGGTACTTGCGGAAGATCGCCTCCAGCAGCAGTTCCAGTTCGATCTCGAAATTGGCGTCGGGCAGCGCCGTCTCGCCGTGATCCACCACCGGCACGGGCAGCGGTAACGACAGCGGCGGCAGCGGCGCGGTGTCCGGGGTCTTCAACTTTCGTGGAGCCATACGCGGCACAGGGACAGCAGTTGATCCACATCAATCGGCTTGGCGATGTAGTCGTTCGCCCCGGCGCGCAGGCACGCCTCGCGGTCGGACGGCATCGCCTTGGCGGTCAGCGCGATGATCGGCAGCCGCCCGTACTCGGGCATCTGGCGGATATGGCGCATGGCCGTGATGCCGTCCATCTCCGGCATCATGATGTCCATCAGGACGAGGTCCACGTCCTTGTGGCGCGCCAGCATGTCCAGCGCCTCGCGCCCGCTGCGGGCGATCTCCACGGTGGCCCCGAGCGGCTCGATCACCTTGGACAGCGCGAAGATGTTGCGCGCGTCGTCCTCCACCAGCAGCAGCTTGCGGCCGTCGAAGGCGTCGTCGCGGCTGCGCGCGGCGCGCAGCATGCGCTGCTGCTCGGGTGGCAACTGGGACTCCACGCTGTGCAGGAACAGCGTCACTTCGTCCAGCAGCCGGTCCGGCGAACGCGCGCCCTTGATGATGATCGACTTCGAATAGCGGCGCAGGCGCTGCTCGTCCTCGGCCGATAGCTGCCGCCCGGTGTAGACGATGACCGGCGGCATCTGCGCGGCGCCATCGCTGGCCATGTGGGCGAGCAGGTCGTGGCCGGTGCCGTCCGGCAGCACCATGTCCATCACCACGCAGTCGAACGCGGCGCCGGCCAGCGCCTCGCGCGCGCCGGCCACGGTGCCGGCAGTGACGATCTCGGCCTGGACCGATTGCAGCAACGCGCGGATGCTCTCGCGCAGCGCCGGGTCATCCTCGATCACCAGCACGCGGCGCTGGCCCGGCGCCATGCGCGCCTCCAGCCCCCGCATCACCTCGGCCAGCTTGTTGCGCTCGCTCGGCTTGAAGGTGTAGCCGATGGCGCCGCGATGCAGCGCGGCCTCGGCGTGGTCGCTGACCGAGATCAGGTGCGTGGGGATGTGGCGCGTGGCCGGGTCGTGCTTGAGCCAGTCCAGCAGCGTCAGGCCCGACTGGTCCGGCAGCGCCACGTCGAGCAGGATGCCGCAGGGCTGGTGGTGGCGCGCCAGTTCCAGCCCGTGGCTCGACGTGGTGGCATGGATGCAGTCGAAATCCAGCTCGTGGGCCAGGTCGTAGAGGATGCCGGCGAAGTCGATATCGTCTTCCACGACCAGGATCAGGCGGTTGCCGCGCGTGCGGTGGTCGCGGTCGTCGGCAATCGGCTGCGGATAGCCGGACGGCGATGGGCCCGGCCCGCCTTCGGACGCCTCCGGGGCCGGCACCGGCGCTGCCCGGGCGGCGGGCGAGAGCGGCATGGCCTGCGACGGTGGGGCCTGCACCTGCTCGGGGGCGGCCGGCGGCGTGACCAGCCCGGCCTGCGTGGCGGCATCCGCCACCAGCGTGCGCGGTACGGTCAGCGAGAACACGCTGCCCTGGCCCGGCTCGCTCGCCACGGCAATCACGCCACCCAGCAGCCGCGCCAGCTCGCGCGAGATCGACAAGCCCAGCCCGGTACCGCCGTAGCGGCGGCTGGTGGTGCCGTCGGCCTGCTGGAAGGCCTCGAAAATGACCTGCTGCTTGTCACGCGGAATACCGATGCCGGTGTCGCGCACCTCGAATCGCATCGCATCGTCGCCCTGCGCGACCAGCGCCAGCGTGACCGAGCCCTTCTCCGTGAACTTGAAGGCATTGGATAGCAGATTCTTGAGGATTTGCTGCAGGCGCTGGCTGTCCGTGACGATGGCGTCAGGCAGGCCCGGCATCCGCTCCACGCGGAAGGCCACGCCCTTCTGCTCGCCCACATGGTCGAACATCTGCGAAATCCGGGCGGTGAAGGCGTCCAGTTCCACCGGCTCCGGCTCGATGGTCAGGTGGCCGGCCTCGATCTTGGAGAGGTCGAGGATGTCGTTGATCAGGTTCAGCAGATCGGTATTGGCCGCGTGGATGGTGGCCGCGTAGCGGACCTGCTCGCCGGTCAGCGTGCCGTCCTTGTTCTCCTGCAGCAGCTTCGCCAGGATCAGCGCGCTGTTCAGCGGCGTGCGCAGCTCGTGCGACATATTCGCCAGGAACTCGCTCTTGTACTGGTTCGAGCGCTCCAGCGCCCGGGCGTTGGCGGCCAGTTCGGCCTGGAAGGCGAGCATCTCGCGCTTCTGCGTCTCCAGCCGCTGGGTGTGCTCCTCCAGCTGGACGTTGGTCTGTTCGAGTTCCGCCTGCTGGGTTTCCAGCCGCGCCTGGGAGTCCATCAGCGCACGGCCGCGCTCCTCCAGTTCCTCGTTGGAGACGCGCAGCTCCTCCTGCTGGACCTGCAATTCCTCGCTCTGGCGCTGGGTTTCGCCGAGCAGGTGCTCCAGCCGGCCCCGGTAGCTCGCGGCGCGCAGCGTCATGCCGACTGGCTCACCGATGCGCTCAAGCAGTTCCACCACATCGGCAGTCCCGCGCCGGGACGTGATAAAGCCCAGTTCGATCACCCCGACGACCTCGCCCTCGGCGGTCAGCGGCGCGGCCACGATCTCGGTGGGAGTCGTGCGGCCCAGCGCGGAGGCCACCGGCAGGTAGTCGGGCGGCAGCCCGCCCACGGCGATCACCCGGTTCTCGGTCACGGCCTGGCCGGCCAGCGTCTCGCCGGGGGCGAGGGTGGCCGGCGCGCGGTCAGCATCGGCCAATGCCCAGGTGGCCAGCCGGTGCAGGCGGCCGTCGTCGCACTGATAGACCACGCCTACGCGGGCGTCGAGCGCCGACGCCAGCGCACGCACCAGCGCATCGCCGACATTGCCGGCCGATTGCGCCGAGCGCACCTCCTGGTGAATCTTCACCTGGGCCTGCTGCACCCACATCAGCCGCTGGATGGCGCCCTGGCCCACCAGGTAGCGGTAGATCACCACGGCCAGGAACCAGTTCACCAGGAAGCCGATGGACCGGTTGGTGATGGCGATGATGGGCGCGGCGCCGGGCGGCGAGACCACGTAGCCCACCGCCAGCAGCAGCGAACTGACCGCCGCCACGATCAGCGGCAGGCGCGGGTTGTCCGCGTAGATCGACAGGCAAATCGGGATCAGATAGAACAGCCACGCGGCCAGGCCGAGCGGCGTGAACGCATCCGCCGCGAAGACCACGGCAAGCGAGACGGGCACCAGGATCGTGCCAAACAGGAAGCGTTGCAGGGAAGTCGGTTGCATACCGGCAGGATCGATGGGATGAAAGCGGGCGGGCGCGGCGGCAGGCGTCCCGGCCCCCCGCCAGCATGGATGCCGGCCAGGGCGCCTTATCGTACCTTGCGACGGGCGCCGTGGCTGTCGGTGTCGCGCCGACAATTGCTGCACCGCAGCGCCGCTACAATCGGCCGATCGCCGCCTTGCCGGCACCCCCGGATCCGCCAATGTTCCCGGACGACCCCGCCGCCCACGCCTTGGCCCATGTGKCCGCGCGCAGCCACGGCGCGCCGCTGCACCCAGACTGGCGCGTCACGCTCAATTTCCACCCGGACCGGCTCCACGCCGGCGTGCCGCTGCTCGCGGCCATGGCCGCCGACGGCGTCTATCGCTCCCAGTTCGAGACCGGCACCAGCAACGGCGGGCTGACCGCCCACCCCGGCGGGGACCGCTGGCACTGGGAAAGCCGGATGTTCGGCCAGGCCTACGACGCCGCGCCGCCAGCCGACCGCCCCAAGTACGGCGCGCTCAACCATCGCCATCGGCCCGAAGGGGGCTCGCCGCGCTTCGGCGCCTGCCACCTGCGGCTGGCGGCGGACGTGCTGGCGCGGACCACCTTCTGTTACCCGGACAGCGTGTTCGATCCGGTGCATTTCGGCGTGGCCGGACGGCTGGATCTGGTAGACCGGCTGCGCGCCGCGCCGCCGGACGATCCGCTCGACCACTATATAGAAGCGCATGTACACGGCCCGCTGGTGCTGGCGCGCGACGTGGAGGCGCTCGTGCTCGATCCGTCGTTCCGGGGCACCGAGACCGAGACGCTGGCCCGCGCCCTGCCCTGCGCCGTCGAATGGCACGCGGGATTCTCGGCGAATGCCGATGACTTGCGGGCCGAACGCGACTATCGCGACTATCGCGGCGCCCACATCGCCGAACTGGCCACGACGCTGGCCGGGAGTGAGCCGCTCACCCCGGCCCGGATCGGCGCAGCCGCCCGCGCGGGCCGCCACGATCCCCAGTTGCTGAAGAAGGTCTGGCACTGCCTGGCGCGCTTCGGGAATCGGAATTAGTCACATCACCAGCAGCACCACCCCGCAGATACCCAGCGCCGCCGTCCAGATCCAGTCGAGATTGACCCAGCCGGTCCGCAGGAAGGCCACGCCGACGCGGTCGTAGACCAGCAGCGCCACGGCGCAGATGGCGGCGAGCATCGTTGCCGTGTGCAGGCCCAGCGCCAGCATGGCCGGGCCGAGCGCGTCGGCGGCGTCGAACTGGGTGGCGCCCGGCGTGGCGCAGATCGGCATCAGCGCCGGCACCAGCATCAGCCCGGCCCCGTGCATGCCGGCCATCAGGAACGACCACGCCGCCAGCCCMAGCATGCCAGCCCGCATGCCCACGCGCGGCCGMATGCGGTGCCCGCGCACCATGTGCCAGATCGCCCAACCCAGCAGCACCGCCCCGGCCACCCGCGCGAAGCCGGTGTGCGGCAGCACGCTGCCCAGCCAGAGTGCCACGCCCACGGCCAGCGCCACCGCCGCCGCGTGGCCGAGCGCAATCGGCACCAGCGACCACAGCACCACGCGGCGCTGGCCCCGATGCAGGCCCAGCGCCACGGCGAACAGCCATCCCATGGCCGGGTTCAGGCCGTGGAACAGGCCCAGCGCGGCAATCGTCAGCCAGGGCCACCAGGCAGTCCATGTCGCCGCCCAGGTTGGCGTCCACGTCAGCATGCGCGGCCCCCGCGAAGGCTAGGGAAAGCAGTAGGAATCCGAGGAGCAGTCGCCGCCCTGCAGGCGCACCTGGTGCGGACGATGGCTCTTGGGCCAATCGAGGAAGAAGCGCGGATCGAAGGCGATGCCCCCGTCGGGCGCGGCATCGAGCTTGACCATCCAGCCGTCCAGCCCCTCGGGGTAGAACTGCGGATCGACCGCGCCATAGAGAGAATTGGTGAAATAGACGCGCCGGCCGTCCCGGCTGACCTCCACCATCTGCGGGCCGCCGTTCAGGCTGCGGCCCGGCGCGCCCGGATGCCCGGCCCGCGAGACGATGCCGCCGATCCGCACCTTGCCGGTCAGCTTCGGGGCGAAGGGGTCGGAGACGTCGTACTGGAGCAAATCCCCTGTGCCCCAGCAGGACACGTAGAGGAAACGGTCGTCCATCGACAGGTCGATGTCCGTGACCAGCGGCGGCACCGCGCCAAACCCCTTGAGCATCGGCGGAAGCTGGTCCGGGTCGGCCGGCTCGGCGGGGATGTCGATGATCTTCTTCACCGCCCATTTGTCGCCATCGCGGTACCAGGTCCAGATCGACGAGGACAGGTCCTTCAGGCACAGCACGCAGTTGACGAAGCCGTACGCCTTGGTCGGGTCGTGCGCGGGGCGCAGTTCGAAGACCAGCTGGTAGTCCGGGCCGAAATCGATCTCCTGAAGATGCTTGCGCCCCGTGAAATCCCAGAAATGGAGCTTCCGGCCGTAGCGCGCGCCGAGCAGGATGTCGGCGACCAGGCCGTCCTCGATCATGTCCGGCGTGCCCCACTCGCTTGTCACGAGCGTGTCATAGCCCAGGTGCCACCATCCGTCATAGGCGAAATGCTGGGGACCGCGCTCCACCTCCCATTGGCCGAGCGGGTCGAAGCTCTGGGCGTCCAGCATGGCGATGCCGCCCGGCCCCTTGCCCTCGGCATTGCCCAGCGCCGTCACATAGATGCCGCCCGGGCCGCAATGCACCGTGTGGGGGCGGCTGTAGCCGGTGCGCTCGGCCAGTTCCTCGGGCTCGATCACCCGGCTGATGACGGGCTGGCGCGGGTCCGGGCCGGTATCGAGGATATAGATACGAGAGGAACGCAGGCCCGGCACCACGAGGTAGCGCCGTTCCATATGAGGATGCGGCGCGTTGGGACACAGGCAGGACGAGCAGGCATTCCACCCGAAATGATGCAGTTCGTCGCCGGCATGGGTCATGGTCACCTGCCCGACGATCTGCGCGTACGTGGCCGAGTCGGGGTCCACGTCCACCACGGCGATGCCGTCCGGCTGCTGGCGCCCGGGGTCGAACATCGCCACGTAGGCCAGGGTCTCGGGCGGCGCCTTGGCGGCCAGCCGCGGAGACGGGTAAAAGCTCGGGTCGGGCTTCCAGGTGGCCATGATTCGCCTCCGGTGGACTGCGGGCTTGAACTATAGGACATGGCCGGCCCATGTGACGCCCATGATCCTTGGGTTCAGACGGCCTATCCCAAGGTGTTATGGCGGGTATCGACCCTTTCTCTGCACCATAGGCGTTCTCCTAATTTGCTGAAATCGCGGATCGAAAAGACTGACACCTATCGCCTTTATTGATCAATACGATATGACTTGTCGTAGTCGTTCTGCGATAGTGCTTTCAACACCCCCTGCCCACAAAGGAATTGTCATGAACAAGCTTACGACCGCTTTCGGCGCGCCCGTCGTCGATAACCAGAACATTCAGACCGCTGGTCCGCGCGGACCGGCCCTGTTGCAGGACGTATGGTTCCTGGAAAAGCTGGCCCACTTCGACCGCGAGGTCATCCCCGAGCGCCGCATGCACGCCAAGGGCTCGGGCGCCTATGGCACGTTCACGGTCACGCATGACATCACCCAGTACACGCGCGCCAAGCTGTTCTCCGAAATCGGCAAGAAAACCGAGCTGTTCCTGCGCTTCTCGTCGGTGGCTGGCGAGCGCGGCGCGGCCGATGCCGAGCGGGATATCCGTGGTTTCGCGATGAAGTTCTATACCGAGGAAGGCAACTGGGATCTGGTGGGCAACAACACCCCGGTCTTCTTCCTGCGTGACCCGCTGAAGTTCCCCGACCTGAACCACGCCGTCAAGCGCGACCCGCGCACCGGCCTGCGCAGCGCCGACAACAACTGGGACTTCTGGACCGGCCTGCCCGAGGCGCTGCACCAGGTCACCATCGTCATGAGCGATCGCGGCATCCCCAGTTCGTGGCGCCACATGCATGGCTTCGGCAGCCATACCTACAGCTTCATCAACGCCAACTATGAGCGCCACTGGGTGAAGTTCCACTTCCGGACGGAGCAGGGCATCCAGAACCTGACCGACGCCGAAGCCGCCGAGGTAACTGGCCGCGACCGCGAGCACCACCAGCGCGACCTGTACGAATCCATCGAGCGTGGCGAGTTCCCGCGCTGGAAGCTGTACATCCAGATCATGACGGAAGCCGAGGCGGGCAAGTACCGCGTCAACCCGTTCGACCTGACCAAGATCTGGTCGAAGAAGGACTTCCCGCTGATCGAAGTGGGCGTGATGGAGCTGAACCGCAACCCCGAGAACCATTTCGCCGAGGTGGAGCAGGCCGCGTTCGCGCCGTCGACCATCGTGCCGGGGATCGGCTTCTCGCCGGACAAGATGCTGCAGGGCCGCCTGTTCTCGTATGGCGACACCCAGCGCTACCGCCTGGGCGTGAACCATTCGATGATCCCGGTCAACTCGCCGAAGGCCGCCAAGTTCGTGAACAGCTATCACCGCGACGGCCGCATGCGCATCGACGACAACCAGGGCGGCAAGACCTCCTACGAGCCGAACACGCGCGGCGAGTGGGTGGAGCAGCCGGACTTCCGCGAGCCGCCGCTGACGCTGGAAGGCACCGCCGACCACTGGAACCATCGCGTGGACGACGACTACTTCTCGCAGCCGGGCGACCTGTTCCGACTGATGACGCCGGCCCAGCAGCAGGTGCTGTTCGATAACACGGCCCGCGCCATCAAGGGCGTGTCGCGCCATATCCAGCAGCGCCATATCGAGCACTGCACCAAGGCCGACCCGGCCTACGGCCAGGGCGTGGCGGCTGCGATCGAGCGGATCGAAGGCCAGAAGTAAGCGCTAACCGGGCTACCGGACGATCGGGCACTCCGGGGCTGCGGCCCCGGGCTCCCCGGACACCGCAGGACAGGACAACAGGACAATGCCATGGACCAGACATCGACCCCACCCACCGGCACCATGACGGCGGAAGAGGAATCCCGCATGGTGGCCGCGCTGGGCGAAGTATTCGACCTCGCGCGCCAGGGCGACGCAGCGGCGCTGTCCGCGCTGATCGCGCGCGGCATGCCGGCCAACCTGCGCAACGAAAAGGGCGACAGCCTGCTGATGCTGGCCGCCTACCACGGTCATGTGGACACCGTGCTGGCGCTGCTCCAGGCCGGCGCCTCGCCGGACCTGCGCAATGCGGCCGGGCAGACGCCGCTGGCAGGCGCTGCGTTCAAGGGTTTCAGGGAAGTGATCGAAGCACTACTTGCGCATGGCGCCGATGTGGAAGGAGCCTCGCCGGACGGCCGCACCGCGCTGATGACGGCGGCGATGTTCAATCGCACCGAAATCGTCGATCTGCTGATCGCGCACGGCGCCAACCCGGACGCGCGCGACCACCGCGGCCTCTCCGCCGCCGATGCCGCCGCCGTCATGGGCGCCGGCCGCGCGGCCACCCAGTTGGGCGGGCCGCACCACTAGGTCTTATCGGTCAATCTGGCTCAGCCACGGCCGACGAACGGCATCTTGGTGGCCATCACGGTCATGAACTGCACATTGGCCTCCAGCGGCAGGTTCGCCATGTGCAGGACCGAACTGGCGATGTGCGCCACATCCATCAGCGGTTCCGGGCGAATCTCGCCATTGGCCTGCGGCACGCCGCGCGCCATGCGGTTGGCCATGTCGGTGCCGGCGTTGCCGATGTCGATCTGTCCACAGGCGATGTCCCAGGCGCGGCCATCGAGCGACAGGCTCTTGGTCAGCCCCGTGATGGCATGCTTGGTGGCCGTGTAGGGCACCGTGTTCGGGCGCGGGGCGTGGGCCGAAATCGACCCGTTATTGATGATCCGCCCGCCGCGCGGGTCCTGCGACTTCATCAGCGCGAACGCGCCGCGCGCGCACAGGAAGGCGCCGGTCAGATTGGTATCGACCACGGCCTTCCACTGCTCGACCGACAGTTCATCGATGGAAATGGCCGGGGCGTTGATGCCGGCGTTATTGAACAGCACGTCCAGCCGGCCGAAGCGCTCGCGCACCCGGGCGTAGAGCTGGTCGACCGAGGCCGGGTCGCTCACATCGCACTGCACGGCCAGCGCGGTCTGGCCAGCGGCGGCGGCTTCGGCCGCCAGCGCCTCGAGTGTGGCGGCGGTCCGGCCGGCCAGCACCACCTGGTAGCCGTCGGCCAGCAGCGCCTGCGCCACGGCCTTGCCAATACCCCGGGCCGCGCCCGTGACCAGTGCGACTTTGCTTCCTTGCGTCATGCCTTGTCTCCTGTTTTCGTAGCTGCCGATGATAGTCCGACGCGCCTGAAAATGCCTTGGGAGCCATTCCCGGCGTCGCATTTTCGTGATGATCTAAAGATATAACAACAAAGCATTTGGCCGGCGGGGCGCCTTCCCGTAGCATGCGGCAGTCTTTTCTTGCGGACAKGGCCGATTGCGCCCGGTCCACGCGCAATTTTCTTTCAATCGCCCCCAATCAATGTCTGCCGATCTTGCCCTGTCGCCCGCCGCGACGCAGGCCGCCGCCCAGGCGGCCGCGCCCGCCCGTGCGACCATCCGTTCCGCCGCCGATGTGGCCAAGCTGGTCAACCAGGGCGGCGCCGCCGTCAGCAATGCCCGCATCGTCGTGGCCATCGCGCTGGGCGGCATCTTCCTCGATGCCTATGACCTCGGCGCCCTGGCCTTCGGCCTGAAGGACGTCACCCGCGAATTCAACCTGTCGCCCGCCGGCACCGGCATGGTGGCATCGGCCATCACGTTCGGCGCCATCGTCGGCGCCTTCCTGGGCGGCTATTTCACCGACCGCATCGGCCGCTACCGCGTGTTCATGGCCGACATGGTGTTCTTCGTCGTGGCCGCCATCGCCTGCGCGTTTGCCCCCAACGAATACGTGCTGGCCGGCGCGCGCTTCGTCATGGGACTGGGGGTCGGCATCGACCTCCCTGTCGCCATGGCCTTCCTGGCCGAGTTCTCCAAGCTCCAGGGCAAGGGCAACAAGGCGTCCCGGGTGGCGATGTGGTGCCCGACCTGGTACGCGGCCATCTGCGTGTCCTATCTGTTAGTGCTGCTCTGCTACTCGGTGCTGCCGGAATCGCACGGCAACCTGCTCTGGCGCATCATCCTCGGCTTCGGCGCCGTGCCGGCGCTGGTCATCATCGCCGTGCGCAGCCGCTACATGAGCGAATCGCCGGTGTGGGCCGCCAACCAGGGCGACCTGGAAGGCGCCGCCAAGATCCTGCGCCAGTCCTACGGCATCGACGCCGTAGTGGCCCCGGACGCCGTGGCCGAGCCGCCCAAGCGCCCCGCCTCCTGGCGCAACTACGGGCTGCTGCTCAAGGGCGTGTACGCGCGGCGCACGGTGCTGGCCACGGTGATGTCGATTGCCTCGTCGTTCGCCTATAACGCCGTGGCGTTCGGCCTGCCGGTGATCATCGCCAGCTTCCTGGCGCAGTCGATGCTGACCACGATCCTGGTCTCGCTGGCGCTGAACCTGCTGTTCGCCTTCGTCGGCGGCCTGATCGGCGTGCACCTGGTGCCGAAGACCGGCGCCTGGAAGCTGACCGTGACCGGCTACGCCTTCCAGCTCGCCGCGCTGATCGGCCTGGCGCTGGTCGGCAAGCCCCACGGCGCCCCCGAAGTGGTCGCCGCCATCGCCTTCCTGGCCGTGTTCCTGCTGGGCCAGGGCTTCGGCCCGGGCGCGCACACCATGACCTACGCCTCGCTGAGCTACCCGACGTCGCTGCGCGGCGTGGGCGTCGGCTTCAACCAGACGCTGATGCGCGCCAGCTCCACGGCATCGCTGTTCCTGTTCCCGGTGCTGGCCGCCGCGCTGAGCACCAAGGTGTTCTGGGTCATCGCCCTGGCCCCGCTGGCCGGCCTGGTCGCCCTGCTGGCCATCCGCTGGGAGCCGGCCAACTACGACGTGGACGCCGAAGACTTCTGATTTGCCGATCCGCCCGCCKATGGGGAGCCGGTAGGTTCCCCACAGGTCTGCGCCAAAAAAAACCCCCACGCTTGAGAGAGCGTGGGGTTTTTACATTTTGGACACACACCGTGGGGTGTTGCCGACAGTGGGCATAGTGGCCATTGCCCATATTCTGTATATACGACAAGATGCCAACACAGCATCACTTCAAACCAGATCATTCCCAAGAAATCGCGTAAAACGCGACGCCGCGCCCCCTGACCACACGGCTAACTCGCCCAACAAGCGTATTGCCGTATATACAAATAGGGGGTAGCATTTGAAGATCGTCATCTCACCAGCCATCGCAAAGAAGCTTGTGGCGAAGCACGGCGGCATTCGCGATGTGGAGATCCGGCAAGCCTTTGCAAACCGGGTGGGGCAGATCCTCGTGGATGACCGCGAGGAACACGCCTCGGACCCGCCCACGCACTGGTTCTGCGCGAAGACGGACACTGGCCGCATGCTCAAGATCGTCTACGTCAGAAGGGACGACACTATTTTTCTCAAGACCGCGTATGAACCGGCACTGCCCACCGTGGCGTTCTACCGGCGCATGTGCCTGGCCGGGCGGTCATGAATCAACCTTTGCAACAGGAGTAGCACATGAGCAACGCCAAGAAAATTCCGGGAACCGTCGAAGCGTGGGAGCAGGGTGACCTCGGGGAGGACGAGGCACACGCCGTCGTCGCACCCGACGAATCCGCGGCACTGGACCGGGCGCTTGGCCTGCAGGCAGTGTCGATCCGCCTGCAAAAATCGCTGATCAGCGATTTCAAGTTCCTCGCCGAAGAGCACGGCATGGGCTACCAGCCGCTCATGCGCGAGGCGCTGCGCCGCTTTGCGGAAGCAGAAATGAAGCGCCTCGCGGTCAAGTACGCCAACGAACGGCGGCGTGGCGCGGCCGAGCAGGGGGACAGCAAGCCCAAGCGGCCGAAGGCGGCCTGACCAAGGTTTGGCGCGCTCTACGAACCGGCCTGCGTCTCCAGCCACGACGCCAGCGTCCCGACCACGCCCTTGGCGAACATCGTGAACACCGGCTCGCTGACAAACCCCGTGTGTGGCGTAACAACCACATCCGTACGCCCGCGCAGCGGATGATCGGCGGGCACCGGCTCCACGTCGAAGACATCCAGCGCCGCCATGGCAGGGCGATGGCGGTCCAGCGCGCGCGGCAGGGCTTCCATGTCGATCAGGGCCGAGCGGGAGGTGTTGACCAGCAGCGCGTCGGCCCGCATCAGCGCCAGCCGCTCGGCGTTGATCAGCCGCGTGGTTTCCGCCGTCGGCACCAGATGCAGGCTGACCACGCGCGAGGTGGAGAGCAGCGCCTCCAGGCTCACCGCCGTCACCCCCTCTGCCGCCGCGCGCTCGGGCGTCATGCGCGGGCTCCACGTCACCACTTCCATGCCGAGCGCCTTGCCGACACGCGCCACGCGCTTGCCGATCTCGCCCAGGCCGATCAGGCCCAGCCGCTCGCCGTGCAGCACGCCGGGCAGCGGCAGCGCCTCCGCCGGCCGCCAGCCGCCGAGCCGCATCGTCGCCATCTGCATTTCCAGCTGGCGCGTGGCCGCCAAAATCAGCGCCCACGTCATCTCGCAGGTGGACTCCTTGGACGGCCCCCATTCCGTATTGGCGACGGGGATGCCGCGCGCGCGCAGCGCCTCCACGTCGAGCGTGGTGTTACGCGTGCCGGTGAAGACCACGTAGCGCAGCCGCTCTGCCATCCGCAGCGTGGCGGCATCCAGCGGGGTGCGGTCCCGCACCAGCACCAGCACTTCCACCTCGCGCAGCACGGCGGCCAGCGCCTCCCCGCGCAGCGGGGCGTGGTGGAAGGCCACGTCCGCCTGCGCCTGGATGGCCGACCAGTCCGCCAGCCGGGTCAGGGCGCGCTCGTAGTCGCCCAGTACCGCAATCCGGGGGCGCGCCATGTTACGGACGCGCCAGCGCGGTAATGGTGCCGACGTTGGCGGTCTCGCCCAGCTTCCAGCAGGCATCGATCAGCTTGGMTACCTGCGCCGCGCCGAGCACCGGGTCGGCCAGCGCGTGGAACTTGGCGTCCAGGTTGGCATCGGTCATCGGGCGTTGCAGCGAGCCGATGGCGTGCTCCACGGTCACCGCGATCTCGCGGCCGTTCTTGAGCACGGCCTTGACGATGGAAGCGGCCTCGTCGACGTTCGCGTCGGCCGTCGCCACCACCTTGCGGCGCAGCGCCACCACGTCCTCACGGGTGACGATGTGGTCCGAGAACTCCTCCTCGGCGGCGCGACCGAAGATCAGGCCCGCCGCGCAGCCGTGGTAGACGCTGAACTTGGCGAGCAGGCCATCGGTCGGCTCCTTCTTGCCGGTCAGCTCCAGCACCAGCGGGTGCACGCGCAGTTCGATGCGCTCCACGTCCTCGGCCTTCACGCCCTGCTCGCGCAGCTGCACGCAGGCGTCGATGCTCGGGTGGATCACGATGCCGCAGGCAAACGGCTTGTAGGTATTGAACGAGATCTCGAAGCGGCTGCCCAGCTCGTCGGTAATCTCGTTCCAGTCGGTCTTGGCCGAAATCACCTGCATGAAGCCGCGCGGTGCCTCCAGCGCCTTCGCGCTCGACGTGTAGCCGTGCCGCGCCATCAGCGCCGACATCAGCCCGGCGCGCGCCGCGCCGCCCGGGTGGAACGGCTTGGTCATGGTGCCGAACTGCTCGCGCAGACCCACCGGCTGGGAAGCGGCGATGCCCAGCGCCATCGTCGTACGGTCCTCGTCCAGCCCAAGCAGGCGCGAGCAGGCTGCCGCCGCGCCCAGCATGCCGGTGGAGCCGGTGATGTGCCAGCCACGGTCGTAGTGGTCCGGGTACATGGCGTTGCCCACGCGGCAGGCCACGTCGATGCCCAGCACCACGGCATCGGTCACGGCACGGCCGCTGGCGCCAGTGTGCTCGGCCAGCGCCAGCACGGCGGATGCCACCGGGCCGGCCGGGTGGATGATGGTCTTCAGGTGCGTATCGTCGAAATCGAACGTATGCGAGGTAATGCCATTCACCAGCGCGGCGCTGGCCATGTCCACCTTGTCGCGGCGGCCCAGCACGGTGGCTTGCGGCGCCGGCTGCAGTTCCGCCACGGCGGCCAGCGCGGCCACGGCGGACTCATGCCCGGCGGCGCCCACGGCGCAGCCCAGCCAGTTCATGAAGGTACGATGGGCTTCGTGGTCCACCTCGCGGCTCCAGCCTTGCGACGGATGCGTGGCCACGAATTTTCCGAGGATGCGCGTGACCGGCGGGGCGTTGTGGTCGGCGGCGACATGGGTATTGCGTGCCATGGGATAGGGGTCCTTGTTCAGTGAATCGAAAAATGGGGGCTGGCTTGCAGGCAGCCGAGCCGGTCAGGTATCGAGATGGATGCCGCGGTCCTTGGCGAGCTTGCTCCAGCGGTTCACCTCGTCGGCGATATAGCGGCGGAACTGGTCGGGCGTCATCGGCGTGGGCTGCAGCGCCTCGGAGGACAGCTTGTCAGCCAGGTCCGGGCTCTTGAGCACCGTGTTGAGCGAACTGTTGAGCTTGGCGACGATATCGGCGGGCATGCCGGCCGGGCCGACCACGCCGTACCACTGCTGGGCGTCGAAGCCCTTGAGCCCGGCTTCCTCCAGCGTCGGCACGTCCTTGAGCAGCGGGTGGCGCGCGTGGCCGGTCACGGCCAGCGGCCTCACGCGGCCCGAGCGGATATGCGGCAGCGCGGCGGAAAGCCCCGGGAACATCGCCTGCGTCTGGCCGCCAATCAGGTCGTTGAACGCCGGGGCAATGCCCCGGTACGCCGCGTGGGTCATCTTCACGTTGACCTGCTGGGCGAACAACTCCATCGACAGATGCGTCAGCGACCCCGGCCCGGACGAGCCGTACGCCACCGCGCCGGACTTCTTCGCATAGGCGATGAACTCGGCCAACGTGGACGCCGGCACGCCGGCGCTCACCACCAGCACATTGGGCGTGCCGCCGATCATGCCAATGGCGGTGAAGTCCTTGAGCGGGTCGTAGGGCACCTTGCGGGTGGCGGGATTGGTGCCGTGCGTGGCGACGTAGCCCTGCATCAGGCTGTAGCCGTCCGAGGCGGCCTTGGCGGTCATCTGGCAGGCAATCACCCCGCCGCCGCCGGCCTGGTTCTCGACCACGATGGACTGGCCGAGCACGCGGCCCCAGCGGTCCGCCACGGTGCGGCCGATCAGGTCCGAGCCGCCGCCGGCCGATACCGGCACCACGTAGCGCAGCGGCTTGTTGGGAAACGGGTCTTGCGCCTCGGCAAAGCCGGGCATGGCGAGCAGCATCGCGCCAGCCTTGAGCAGGCTGCGGCGGGTGGCATTCATGTCTCCTCCACTTGCATGACACCGCGGGAAGCGTCCCGGGTGCCTTTTTTTCGGGATGGGGCCGATGGCCGGCTGGGCCGGCGGGGCCCTGGCTTTGGCTGAACGCATCATGGACGCCCGCCGCGCGTCTGTGAATTGCAAATTTCCTCTCGATTGATGCATGGTGTGCATCAATGGGGAGTCGTCATGGTGCACCCTGAGTTGACACGGACCGGCGGCCTGCGAATACTCCACATCGCCAGCCCGCGCCCCGATCATGTCCATGCTCATGGGTGGCAGGGTTAGAGACGTCATTCACCGCTGTCACACATCCAAGCAAGGACGACCATGAAAAGACTCCGCACGCTCCTCTGTGCCGCCGTGGTGGCGGGACTCGCCGGTTGCGCATCGACCCTCTCCGGCACGGGCGCCGACGCGCCCAAGCCCACCGCGCCGGGGCAGATCACCGCCGGCAAGACCGAAGTGCTCTGGCTCGGCCAGGCCGCCATGCGCATCACCACGCCGGGCGGCAAGGTCATCATGATCGACCCCTGGCTGACCGGAAATCCCAAGACGCCGGCCAACTTCAAGCAGCTGGGCGCGCTCGGCAAGATCGACCTGATCCTGGTCACCCACGCCCACGGCGACCACCTCGGCGACGCCGCGGCGCTGTCGCAGCTCAACAACGCGCCGATCTGGAACGGCGGCGGCATGGGCCAGACCCTGGTCGCGCTGGGCATGGTGCCGGCGGCGATGTCGCAGCGCTTCAACAAGAGCGGCACGGTGGCACCGTTCGGGCCGCAGGGGCCGAAAATCACCGCCGTCCACGCCGAGCACTCGTCCGAACTGGTCTGGAAGAACCCGGCCACGAACAAGGATGAAGTGCACTACGGCGGTGAACCGGTCGGGTACATCATCGAGATGGAGAACGGCTTCAAGGTCTGGCACATGGGCGATACCGGCCTGTACGGCGACATGCGCATGATCGGCGAGATGATCAAGCCGGACCTCGTGCTGATTCCGATTGGCGGGCACTTCACGATGGGGCCGAAAGAGGCCGCCGTGGCCGTGCGCGACATGATCAAGCCCAGGTACGCCATCCCGATGCACTACCTGACCACGCCGCAGCTGGCCGGCACGCCGGCTCAGTTCACGGCCGCGCTGGGGGCCACCGGCACGCAGGTGATCGTGCCGGAGCCGGGCCAGAAGGTGGACTTCTGATGAACCGGACGCGACGCCTGATCGGCACCGCCGGCGCCGCAGCCATCGCGCTGGCGCTGTCCGGCTGTGCCACGCCGGGCGGACCGGCAGCCGCCGGCAACCCGGACGCACGCGCCGCCGCCACGGAACTCGGCGGCACTGGCAAGCTACGCGCCGCCATCAACCTCGGCAACCCGATCCTGGCGGGCCGGGCGGCCAACGGCGAGCTTCAGGGCGTGTCCGTCGACCTGGCCCGCGAGGCCGCGCGCCGGCTGAACCTGCCGCTGGAACTGGTGGCGTTCCAGTCGGCAGGCAGCGTGGTGGAGGCGGTGAAGGGGCGGCAGGTCGATCTGGCCTTCGTCGCCATCGACCCGGTGCGCGCGGCGGACATGGAATACACCGCGCCCTACGTGATCATCGAAGGCGCCTACCTCGTGCGCAACGACGCCGCGCTGCAGCGCAACGAGGACGTGGACCGCCCCGGCACGCGCATCGTGGTGGGTCGGGGCAGCGCCTACGACCTGTTCCTCACGCGCGAGATCAAGGCGGCCACGCTGGTGCGCGCGCCGACCTCCCCCGCCGTKACGGACATGTTCCTGGCCGAGCGGCTCGACGTGGCGGCCGGCGTAAAGCAGCAGCTGGAAGCCGACGCACGGCGCGTGGGCGGCGTGCGGCTGCTGCCGGGCCGCTTCATGGTCATCGAGCAGGCCATGGGCGTGCCCAAGGGCCGCACCGCCGCGCGGGCGTGGCTGAGCAGCTATATCGAGGAGATGAAGGCCAGCGGCTTCGTGGCGGCGGCGCTGCAACGGCACCGCATCGAAGGGGCGGGCGTGGCGCCGCCCCGGCAGCCCTGACGCTATCGCCAGTTGCTATCGGCCTTAATCGATTCCCCACATAATTCCCCGACTTCCGCCACCGCCCTTTTCCCTCTCCATGAGCCAGCCCGACCAGCCCGATCACCCCGAACACCCGCTCCAGGCCGCCTTCCTGCGGCACGAACAATCGCTGGCGCCGGCCGGGCGCATGGTCGGCGAGGACGACAGCGCCGTGTACCGCACGCTGCTGGAGTCCACCAAGGCCATTCCGTGGAAGATCGACTGGGCGACCATGGCATTCGCCTATATCGGCCCGCAGATCGAGGCGCTGCTCGGCTGGGCGCCGTCGTCCTGGAAGACCGTCAACGACTGGGCCGACCGCATGCACCCGGACGACCGCGAGGCCGTGGTGAACTTCTGCGTGGCGCAGTCGCAGGCGGGCACCGACCACGAGGCCGACTACCGGGCGCTCACGCGCGACGGCGGCTATGTCTGGCTGCGGGATGTGGTCCACGTGGTGCGCAAGCCCAGCGGCGAGGTGGAGTCGCTGATCGGCTTCATGTTCGACATCAGCGAACGCAAGCGCACCGAGGAACAGCTCGCCCAGTTGCAGAAGGAGCTGGAGCGGCTCTCGTTCACGGACGGGCTGACCGGCGTGGGCAACCGCCGCATGTTCGACACCGTGGTCGAACGCGAATGGGCCGCCCTGCAGGACGCCGGCAAGCCGCTGTCGCTGATCCTGATGGATGTGGATTTCTTCAAGGCCTACAACGACTACTACGGCCACCTGCAGGGCGATGACTGCCTGCGCAAGGTGGCGGCGCTGCTGGCCGATGCGGTGGGCGCCGAGCACTTCGTGGGCCGCTTTGGCGGCGAGGAGTTCGTGGCCGTGCTGCCGGGCACCGACGCGGACACAGCCGTGACGATTGCCGAGCGCTGCCGCACGATGATCGCCGACGCGGCCATCCCCCACCTGCGCTCCCCCTACGAACAGCGCGTAACGGCCAGCTTCGGCGTGGGCACCACGCTGCCGGTGCCGGGCGCGGAGCCCACTGCCTTCATCAACCTCGTGGACGCGCAGTTGTATCACGCGAAGGACAATGGCCGGAACCGCATCGCCGCCGTGGATCGGGCCGGCATGCAGGGCGAAGGCTTCCGGACGCACTCGCGCTGAACCTACCCCCAACGGGTGTTGGCGCACGGCCATCGGCACGCGCCGCACCTGTTGGCTGGCACCCGCCAGCCAGGCGCCCGATAGCGCGGTTTTGCGCCAGCCACGGCACATTCGGGCGAGATTTTCGATTGGCACGGCCCCTGCGTAGGAAGGGAGGAACGCGCGATTGCGTTCCTTGCCCTTCCTACCCTGTCCCAATCGGAGTTCGACCCATGTACTACCGCTTTCTTCCCTTCCTCATCGGCGTCGCCATCGCCACCGCCCTTGCCGCCCAGCTTGCCCAGGCCGCCAGCCCGCGTGCCAGCCTGTTCGCCGGCGACAAATACGGCTACAACTTCCGCGTCGATTCGCGCGATGTCTACAGCGACGGCGCCCGTGGCCGCTTCGACGTCTACACCGACGGCGCCCGCGACGTGACACCGCCCTCGCGCGACCAGGACAGCTCGCGTTTCCTGTCGGGCATGGACCGGCGTGGGGTGTCCGCCGAGCCGTCACGCCAGTTCGACGTCTACACGGATGGCGCGCTGGCTTGACTGCCCCCCGCCTGCGCCAGCGGCTTGCGTAACTTGCGTGATAGTGTGCCGTCCATGACCCATTTCCTGGCGGAACTGGATGGACGCACTGATTACCGCCGCCGCGCGGGCGCTGGCGGCGGGTGACCCGCTCGGCGCGCTGAACCGCGTGGCCCTGCGCGAGGACGCGCCGGCGCTGGCGTTGCGCGGCATCGCCATGGCCCAGCTTGGCGATCTCGCGCGTGCCCGGCTGCTGGTGCGCCGCGCCGCCCGCGCCTTCGGCCAGAAGGAGGCCGTGGCCCGGGCGCGCTGCGTGGTGGCCGAAGCCGAGATCGCGCTGGTTTCCCGCGATCTCGGCTGGCCAGCCAAATCGCTCGGCGCCGCGCAGGCCACGCTGGCGGCGCACGGCGACCTCGCCAATGCCGCCCACGCCCGGCAACTCGAAATCCGCCATCTGCTGCTGATTGGCCGGCTCGATGCCGCCGAGGCCGCGCTCGCCACGCTCGACCCCACCCCCTTCCCACCCGCCTCGCGCGCCGCGCACGAACTGATCGTGGCCGGCATCGCCCTGCGCCGRCTGCGCACCCAGACCGCGCGCGAGGCCCTCGCCCGGGCCAGTCAGGCGGCGCGCCAGGCCGCCATTCCCGGGCTCTCGGCCGAGGTCGAGCAGGCCGTCCGGCTGCTCGACGCCCCCGCCGCGCGGCAGATCACGCCGGACGGCGACTGGCCGCTGCGGCTCGACGAGGTGGAGGCGCTGCTAGCCTCCAAGGCGCTGGTGATCGATGGCTGCCGTCATGTCGTGCAGGCCGACGGCACGGCCATCTCGCTGGCGCGGCGGCCGGTGCTGCTGACGCTGGCGCGGGCGCTCGGCGAAGCCTGGCCGGCCGATGTGCCCCGGGACGCCCTGATCGCCCGGGCCTTCCGTACCCGCCATATCGACGGCTCCCACCGCGCGCGGCTGCGCGTGGAAATCGGCCGGCTGCGCGCGATGCTGGGCGCGCTGGCGCGGGTGGAGGCCACCCCGGACGGCTTCGCGCTGGTGCCACTGGAGTCACCGCCCGCCCGGCAGGTGGTGGTGCTGGCGCGGCCGGTCGAGGAAAAGCACGGTGCCGTGCTGGCCTTGCTGGGMGATGGCGAGTCGTGGTCCAGTTCCGCCCTCGCCCTGGCGCTGGGCGCCAGCCAGCGCACCGCCCAGCGCGCGCTGGACGCGCTGGCCGCCGACGGCAAGGTTGAGGCGTTCGGCCGGGGCCGCGCCCGGCGCTGGCTGAGCACCCCCGTGCCCGGATTCACGACGACCTTGTTACTCCCCACCCCGCTGCCGAATCACTAGGATGAAGGCATGTTTCAACCAACGAGGGAATCCACCCATGAAACGACAGCCCGCTGAAATCCTCCGTGAATACGGCCCCTTCCCCGGCGTCGAGGCCGTCCACGGCGTCACCTACGACGGCAAGCGCGTCTGGTTCGCCTCGGGCGACGCGCTCCACGTGCTCGACCCGGCCACGGGCCAGACGCTGCGCACCCTCGACGTGACCGCCAATGCCGGCACCGCCTTCGACGGCAAGCACCTGTACCAGATCGCCGAGCGCCAGATCCAGAAAATCGACCCGCAGACMGGGGAGGTGGTCGCCACCATCCCCGCCCCGGGCGACGGCAACGACTCGGGCATGGCCTGGGCCGAAGGCACGCTGTGGGTGGGCCAGTGGCAGGCGCGCAAGATCCACCAGATCGACCCGGAGACCGGCAAGGTCCTGCGCACCATCGAGTCCAACCGCTTTGTCACGGGCGTGACATGGGTGGACGGCGAGCTGTGGCATGGCACCTGGGAGAGCGAGGAAAGCGAGCTGCGGCGCGTCGATCCGGCCTCGGGCGAGGTGCTGGAGCGGCTGGATATGCCGGCCGGCGTGGGCGTGTCCGGGCTGGAGTCCGATGGCGCCGACCAGTTCTTCTGCGGCGGCGGCACGAGCGGCAAGCTGCGCGCCGTGCGCCGGCCACGGAAGGGCTGACAAACGGGGCTGAAAGCCCGCGGYGCACAAAGCGCCATTTTCGTTGCGATGTCAATCCCCCCACCGGCGCCCACCCCCGGGCGCCGCGCGCCTGTTGTAGCGGCGCCGACGCCGCGCATTCCTTGCCCCGCGCGGCGTTCAGCCTGATGCCGGCTCGTATTAGAATCGCCGGTGTCGATCCGTTCGGCATGCAACAGAACCAGTGGTCATGTTCCGGGTGCGGGAAGGCCCCGGACTGGTTCCGATCTGCCTGCCAGAACACGCGTTACCCATCGAGACCCACTCAACAGTTATCAGGCCAGCGTCCAAGGGGATTCCGGGCTGAGGAAGACATGACCTCGTTTGCATATGATGTTGCCCTGGCGCCGGAGCCCGCGGAAAGCGGGACTGCCGGCGACCGCCCTGCCGGGCGCGAGGCCTGGGCGCTGCTGGAAGCTTCCGGCGCGCTGGCCATGCGGGTCGATGTCCAGGGTCGCATCCTCCAGGCCACCGAAGCCACGGCTGACCTGCTCGTATACCCCCACGAATACCTGCTGCGCACGTCGGTGCTCGACGTCATCGCCCCGGAATCGCGCGATAGCGTGGCCGCCCTGCTCCAGGCCTGCGCGCGCGACCGCGCCGCCCGCCGCGAGCGCGTGCGCTTTGCCGGCGGCATCGGCGGCGGCTGGCTGGACCTGCGCATCGCGCACCAGCCCGGCGAGGGCAACACCCCGGCGAGCCTGCTGCTGTTCGGCCATGACGTCACGGACTGGGTCGAGAACGAGCGCCAGCTCAACGCCCGCGCCTTCCTGGACCCGCTGACCGGCGTCGGCAACCGGGCCTTCATCCGTCGGCGCATCGAGCAGTACATGGCCGGCGCCGCCAGCGCGCGCGTGCCGTTCGCCGTGGCGCTGATGGACCTGGACGGCTTCAAGAACATCAACGATTCGCTCGGCCACGAGTTCGGCGACGCGCTGCTCAAGGAAGTCGGCGCCCGCCTGCAGGACACCGTGCGCTCCCAGCAGAGCGTGGCGCGCCTGGGTGGCGATGAATTCGTGCTGATGCTCGATGGCCTGGAGTCCGAGGCCGAGGCCATCCGCATTCTCGAGCGCGTGATCCACGTCTGCCGCCAGCCCTTCCTGCTGGGCGGCTGCCATGTGCGGATCACCACCAGCATCGGGCTGGCCTTCTCGTCGGCCGCGTCCGGCAACGTCCAGCCGGAGTCGGAGTCGCACTGGCTGCGCCGCGCCGACCTGGCCATGTACGAGGCCAAGGCGCTGGGCAAGAACCGCTATTGCGTCTACTCGCCCGAGCTGGACCGCCGGCTGGACGAGCAGTTCCGCATCGAGCAGAGCATGTTCGAGGCGGTGCAGAACGGCGAATTCCTGCTCCACTACCAGCCCATCGTTTGGCCCGCCACGGGCGAGGTCTGCGCCGTGGAGGCGCTGATGCGCTGGGACCACGCGGGCGAGTTCATCCGCCCCGACGTCTTCATTCCCGTGGCCGAGAAGAACGGCCTGATCAAGCATCTGGGCGCCTGGGCGCTGCGCTGCGCCTGCGCCCAGTTGGCCGCGTGGGATGCCCAGGGGCTCCAGGTCGGCCATATGTCGGTCAACGTCTCCGCCGTGCAGTTCCTGCACCCGGGGTTCTTCGAAAGCGTGCGCAACGCCATCCAGGACGCCGGCATCAGCGCCGACCGCCTGGTGCTGGAGATCACCGAAAGCGCGCTGATGACCGACCCCAAGGCCGCCGAGGACCTGCTGATGTCCCTGCGCGCGCTGGGCCTGCGCTTTGCCGTGGATGACTTCGGCACCGGCTATTCCAGCCTCTCCTACCTGCGCCGCTTCCCGCTGTCCGCGCTCAAGGTGGACCGCAGCTTCGTCGCGGACATGGTCGATTCCCCGCATGCGCGCACCATCGTCTCGGCGGTGCTGTCGCTGGCGCGCGAGCTGGGTCTGGTCGCCATCGCCGAGGGCGTGGAAACCGACGCGCAGGGCGAGCTGCTGGCCGCCCAGGGCTGCAACCTCGTGCAAGGCTGGCGCTACGCGCGCGCGCTGAGCCCGCTCGACTTCGAGCAGGCCCTCGCGGACGGCCGCCTGATGCTGGGCCGCGACGAAGTGTTCTCGCGGCAGGTGGCTGGATGACCATGCTGCCCAAGGAACAATTCTTCGAGTCGCTGTGGACCCGCATGGCGCAGCAGGGGGACTTCCCGACCCTGCAGTACTGTGTCGACAACATCTTCCAGACGCTCAACGGCGATCTCACCGTGGGCGAGATGGCCACCAGCGTGCTGTCCGACTTCAGCCTGTCGCAGAAGGTGATCCGGCTGGCCAACTCGGCGATGTACCGCTCGTTCGGCGGCGAGGTCACCACGGTGTCCCGCGCCATCCTGGTGCTCGGCGTGGAGGCCATCAGCCACCTGACGCTGGGCATCCAGCTGCTCGACTACTTCCACGGCGTGGCGTCGCAGCGCCCGCAAGCCACCAAGGGGCTCCAGCGCGCGCTGGTGGCGGGCGAGATCACCCGGGCGCTGTCGCATGCGCGCGGCATCAACGAGGGCGAGGAAGCGGTCGTCTGCACGTTGATGCACCACATGAGCCGGCTGCTGGTGGTGTTCTACTTCCCGGACGAGTGGGAGCGCGTGGAGGCGATGTGCGCCACGCACCCGATGACCGAGAACGAGGCCTGCCAGGAGGTGCTGGGCGTCTCGATGGAGGAGATCGCCGAGGCCGCCGCGCGCAAGTGGCGCCTGCCGGGGATCATCGCCCATGCCATGAAGCCGCGCCTGATGTCGCCGGACACGGTGCTGGAAACCCATGCCGACTGGCTGGCCGCCATCGCCCATGTCTCGGCCCAGGCCGCCGCTGCCATGGTGCGCGACGGCACGCAAGAGTCGGTGCAGGACCTGCTCACCGCCCACGCCAAGATGCTGGGCCTGACCACCGGCGACGTGGCGATTGCCGTGCGCCAGGCCGATTCGCTCAATACCTCGATCACCCGCGCCGAGGCCCCGGCCGAGGCGGCGGCGCCCGCCGGCGCCAGCAGCGATCCGGAAGACATGCTGCGGCGGCTGCGCCAGGGGCTGGACGAGGTGCGGCGCGAGGGCGCCGGGCTGTCGGTGTCCCAGCTGGCGCCGATGGTGCTGGAAACCACGATGCGCGCGATGAACTTCTCGCGCTGCTTCCTGATGATGCTGAACCCGGCCACCAAGCGCTTCCACGCGCGGCTGGGCTTTGGCGAGGGMATGCGTGACAAGCTGACGGCCCTGTCCTTCGAGGAAGGCTTCGTGCCCGACGTGTTCCACTTCGCCGGGCTGGCCGACAAGCCGCTGCTGATCGAGGATGCGTTCGACCCGAGCATCGCCCACCGGATTCCGCGCTGGTACCGCGACGCCATGCCGGACGCGAAGTCGATCCTGCTGGCGCCGGTGCGCATGCGCAACCGCTGCATCGCGCTGATCTATGGCGACTGGGGCGCCACGCGCTGCGCCTGGGAACTCGGCGAGCCCGAACTCAATGCCGTGGACGAGTTGATGCGCGAGATCGCCGCCGGCGTGCTGCGCGCCGCGCCGCAGCGCGCGGAGCCCTAACCAGCCTGAATCAGTGCCGCGTGGCCTTGCGCTGGGCCTTGTCGGCGTACATCGCCGCATCGGCCTGCGCCAGCAGCTCATGCACCGTGGCGTGGCGGGACGGATCGAACTCGGTCAGCCCCACGCTGAAACGCAGGCGGTAGCCACGCGCGTTCTGCGCATTCCACGCATCCACGTTTCGATGCAGGCGCGCCAGCGCCTCGCCACAGCCGGCGGCATCGGTATTGGTCAGCAGCGCGGCGAATTCGTCGCCGCCGAGCCGCCCCACCACATCCGAATCCCGGAACGCCATCCGCAGCGCCGCGCCGAACGCGGTCAGCGCGCGGTCGCCCTCGGCATGGCCGAACTGGTCGTTGATCGGCTTGAAGCCGTCCATGTCGAAGAACACCAGCGTGGCCGGCCGGTCCAGCCGGCGGCACAACTCGATGGCATGCTGGCTCAGCACCGTGAAGCCGCGCCGGTTGGAGAGCGCGGTCAGCTCGTCCATGCTGGCCAGGTGCACGGCGGCCAGCTCCTGCTCGGCCATGCGGGCCAGGTCGTGCAGCAGCGCGCGGTCGTCGTCGTCGAAGGTGCGCGGCTGGCGGTCGATCAGGCAGAGCGTGCCGAGCTTGGTGCCGTTGTGCGCCACCAACGGGCAGCCGGCGTAGAAGCGGATATGCGGCTCGCCGGTGACCAGCGGGTTGTCGTGGAAGCGCGGGTCCAGGCGGGCGTCGGGAATCAGCAGGATGCCGTCGCCGGCAATCGCGTGGCCGCAGAACGAGGTGTTGCGCGGCGCCTCGGTCTGGTCCAGGCCCTCGCAGGCCTTGAACCACTGACGGTTGGCATCGACCAGGCTGACGACCGCGATCGGCACGTCAAACAGCCGTTTGGCGAGCCGGGTCAGGCGGTCGAACCGTTCCTCGGCCGGGGTGTCGAGGATGTTGAGCGATCTCAGCGTGGCGAGACGCAGGGTTTCATCGGGCGGAATCGGGGGCGGCTGCATGGGCGGTTCCTGAGCGCGCGCCGGGCGGGTCCCGGCGGCTAGGGATCGTGCCTGTGTTAACGGCCAAATCGTACGCCGCCTGCAGGCTTGCCGCCCACGTGCACACCGATTGTTTCAATTTTTTGCGAGGTCGAGAGCACCTTCTATTCGCCCCGGCTGGCCCGGACCATCAACACGCGCACACTGTCCGCCCGCGTCTCGGCACCAGCCACCGCCTCCGGCAGCACCATGCCGGCGAGCCGCGTCAGCACGTTGCCGGGCGGCATCTCCACCGCCAGCCGCACACCGCAGGCGCGCGCCAGCAGCATGGTCTCGTGCCAGCGCACCGGCAGCGCCATGTTCGCGGCGAGATCCGCCGCGATGCGCGCCGGGTCGCGTAGCTCGCGCGCGGCGCTGGCGCTGAACAGCCGCAGCGTGGGCCGGCGCAGCGTGACCGGCGCGAACGCCTGTGCGAGGCTCGCGGCGGCATCGTCCAGCAGCGGGCAGTGGGACGGCACGGCGATGGCCACCCGCTTGGCGCCATGCGCACCGGCCTCCTGCGCCAGCGCCGCCACGCGGGCCATCGCCACGTCCGCCCCGGCGATGACCAACTGCGTGGGCGCGTTGAAATTGGCGACGTAGACCGGCAGGCCGGTCGCCCGGACGCGCGCCACGATGGCCTCCAGCGCCGGGGCTTCGAGCCCGAGGATGGCGGTCATGCCGAAGCCCTGCGGGTAGGCGTCCGCCATCAGCCGGCCCCGCAGCGCCACCAGCCGCACCGCGTCGTCATAGGCCAGCGCGCCGGCCACCACGGCCGCCGCGTAGGCGCCGATCGACAGCCCGGCCACGGCCTCGGGCCGGGCGCCGTCCGCCATCAGCGCGCGCGCCGTGGCCACGCCCGCCGCCAGCAGGCAGAGCTGGACCGATACGGTGGATTCCAGGCTGTCGGCGGTGTCGAGCGCCATCACGTCATGGCCCAGCGCGTCGCTGGTCTGGGCGAGCGTCTCGTGCACGGCGCGATGGTCGGGCAGGCTGTGGAGCATGCCGGGGCGCTGTGCGCCTTGTCCGGGGAAGGTCAGCAGCGTGCTCATGCCGCCTGCCACGGGTCCGTGCAGCGCACCGGGCCGGTGGCGGTCTTCAGCAGCACGCGGCCGCCGGTGCGCAGGCGCTCCAGCAGGGCAAAGCCGCCGTGAGGCGTGGCGATCTGGATATCGAGCCGCGTCTCCTTGCAATCGTCGATCAGCGCCGCCAGCCATTGTTCGTCGGCCTGACCCAGCGGCGCGGCGGCGTCAATCAGCAGGTCCACATCGCTGCCGGGATGGAGCACATCGAGCCCGGACGCGAGCGTGAACCCGGCCGCGCCGGTCACGCCCCAGTGCAGGCCGCGCGCATCGAGCAGCGGGGCGATCTGCGCCAGCGTGCGCAGCGCCGGGAGCGCCAGTCGGCGCGGGTGATCCTGCCAGCGCGCCGCCCCGGCGATGGCGAACGGCGACATCACCCGATCGCACTGGGACGCATCGATCCACGTGGCGTGGCGCTCCTCGCGCCGCCGGCCGCGCAGCCCCACCGGGATGCAGCTATCGCGCAGCAGATCGCGCCGCACCACTACGGGCGCCACCGCCAGCCACGTGGCATCGACCCACGCCGGCAGCGGCTGGCTGGCCGCGAACGCCGGGGCGTCGCGCAGCCAGATCAGGTCGTGCGGCTGGAGTGGGCGGGGGAGCGGAGCGTCCGGCACGGTGTCATCCCTGCCACTGCCGGGCGAGCACTTCGCGCACGCGCGCCGATGCCTGCCGATTCTCGCCGCCCAGCCGGCTGCGCAGGTCGCGCTCGGGGTCGGMGTCGATATCGGCCAGCGCAGCTTCCAGCGTCGTGCGCACCGTGGCGACGTCACCGGCTTCGGGCGCCTCGGCCCGGGCGACCGGCACGCGCCGCCACAGCAGGCCCAGCGTGGCGTAGTTGTCGATGTCGTAGGCCATCGGCGGTACGGTGGCCGCGAAGGCTTCGAGGTCCTCCACGCTGCGCATGGTGATGCGCGCCGCCGCTTCCTTGCCCATCGCATGCACCTGCACGCCGGGGTCCGCCAGCGCGACGATGCGGTTGGCCTGATAGCCGTGCGCGAGGAAGGCGCCCGACATGGCCTTGCCCACCAGCAGCGCGATCACCGGATGCCCCTGCAGGCGCGCGGTGGCGTAGGCATCCGCCGCGCTGGCCAGCGACTGGTGGATGCCGAACGCTTCCTCGCGCCGGCCGTAGGCCTGGCTCGGGGTATCCACCACGGCGACGATGGCGCGCTTGACCGGCGCGTCGCGGTCCGCCTGCACGGCGTCATGGACGGCGCGCGCGAGCGTCCAGCCCTCGCGCAGCCCCACCTCGCCATGGCGGGCGCGCGGGAACGGGCTGGCGGCATCGGGCACCACCGCGATCCAGCGCACGGGCCGGCCCGCCAGTTCGCCATCGGCCACCTGGATCGAGGCCGGATAGTCGGTCAGGCGCGATGCGCCCTGGCTCAAGGCGGCGAGCCAAATGGCGCCCCGGGAGTTCGATTCAGTCGATTCGGTCGTCATGACGGTCCTCCAAACACGGCGCGCACGGTGGCCGCATCGGCCTGCCGCGCGGGGTCATAGTCGGCCAGCCGCTGCAGATAGGACGCATACGCGGCACTGCGCGGCGGGGTGGGTGGCTGATTGGGCGGCTCGGCGACGAGGGCCGCCACGGTGGCGCGGATCGCCGCGCTGTCATCGTCGACATAGCGGTCCGCCAGCCCGGTAGCGATGCGCTGCTCGCCGCCGGTCAGGCTCCAGATCAGCGGCCGGTCGCGCGAGTCGTACTCGGCAATGCCGGCCTCCTGCTCGATCACGGCCGGCCCGTTCAGGCCCAGCCGCGCCTCACGCGTGACCACCAGCGTGCTGCACAGTCCGGCCGCAATCGACATCCCGCCGAAACACCCCACCTGCCCCGCAATCACGCCGATCACCGGCTGGTAGCGGCGCAGATCGACGATGCCCGCGTGGATCTCGGCGATGGCGGCGAGGCCGAGGTTGGCCTCCTGCAGCCGCACGCCGCCGGTCTCGAACAGGATCACCGCGCGCGTCGGGGTGCCCTGTCGGTTGTCCTGCGCGGCCAGTTCCAGCGCGCCGGCAATCTTGGMGCCGCCCACTTCGCCCAGGCTGCCGCCCTGAAAGGCGCCTTCGATGGCCAGCACGACGGTGGGATGCCCGTCGATGGTGCCCTTGGCGACGATCACGCCGTCATCGGCCTGCGGCACCACGCCCTGACGCGCGAGCCAGGTCGAAGTCAGGCCGTCGAACGGCCCCGCCAGTTCGCGGAAGGTGCCGGGGTCCAGCAGCGCATGGGCGCGCGCGCGGGCGCCCAGTTCGACAAAACTCTCGCGCGACAGCAGTGCGGGCTGGCTCATGGCTGCCCCTTGCTGTCATCCAATGCCTCGAACGCCTCGGCCAGCCGCATGCCGACCACGCCCGGCGTGGCGCCGAAGTCGTGGATGCGGATGCGCATGGCGGCGCGCGGCTCGGCGCTGAAGACGCGCGTGAGTTGGGCGTCCCAGACGCGGCCGTAGCCGTCCACCGAGGTGGTCACCTGGATCGAGGTCTTGCCGGCGTCGCCGGGTTCGATCATCACTTCAAGGTCGCCGGAACCGACCACGCCCACCAGCACGCGCTGGCTGGCCGGTGCGCCGGCGGGATATTCGAACTGGAGTTGTTCCATCATCGGTCTCCGTGGGGGAGCGCCGGCCCGGTGGGCAGGCGATCCAGAAATAACGTGGCGGCGAGCAGGTCGGCGGCGCCGCCGGGGGAGGCGTTGCGCGCCAGCATGCCGGCTTCGAGCCGATGCAGCAGCCGCCGGCCCGGCAGCGTGCCGATGCCGCCCGCTGCAAGCACGGCGGCGGCGCCGGCCTGCATCGTGGCCAGCCCTTCGCGGCCGGCGCGGGCCAGCACGCAGGTATCGTCGAGCCCGGCCATGATCGCCAGCAGCGCATTAACGCGCGCGGTGGGCTCCGCATCGCCGCGCGCGCGGCTGGCGCGCAGCGTCGGCAAACCCCGTTGCACGACATGCGGGAAGCCGGCCTCGGCCTGCCCGCGCGCGCCACCTACCTGATACGCCTGCCGCGCCAGTTCGCCCTTGTTGCCGGTGTGCGCGGGGCGATGCCGGTCTGGCAGCCGGGCGATGGCCCCGGCCGCGTCGGCCACGGCGTGGGCATCCGCACCCTCCGGCAGCAGCCCGGCGGCGCCGGCCAGCAGGCCCAGGCACCAGATCGCGCCGCGATGGGTGTTGACGCCGCCGGTGGCGCGCAGCATCGTCGCCTCCGCCGCGCGGCCCAGCGCGCCGAGTTGTTCGCGCAGGGGTCCATCGACGCCGGAGGATTCCCGCCCCGCCTCCGCCATCGCGGCGAAGCCGCCGCGCAGGCTGCGCGCGGACGCCACCATCAGCGCCAGCGTCAGGTCGCGGTGGGCGCCGCTGCCGCGCGCATCCACCAGCCCGGGCTTGGGCGACAACATCGCCTCGTCGATCAACACCGCTTCGGCCAGTGCGCCGATGGCGCCGGCGCGGTCTTCGGTGAGCGCTACCGCATGGATTGGGACGGCCATCACCAGCTCCGGAAACGTGCCGGCGGCTCGTACAGCCCGCCCGACCACTCGACCAGATCGGCCATGCTCTTGGCCGCCAGCAGCGAGCGCGTGGCATCGGCGCGATGCACGCCGAGGTCTTCCGGCAGTGCGATCAACCCGTCGCTGCGCATCTGGCGCGTGGTGGCCGGATCGTGGCGCATGCCAATCGGCGTGACGCCGGCCACCGCCGCGATCATCCGGCGGCGCTGCTCGATCGACGTCGCCTTATATAAATAGGCGATGCCTTCCTCGGTCAGCACGTGCGTGACGTCATCGCCATAAATCATCACCGGCGCCAGCGGCATGCCGGCATCCTTGGCCACCTGCACAGCGTCCATGGACTCCACGAAGGTCGGCTTGCCGCCCGCCTGGAAGGTCTCGACCATCTGCACCACCAGCTTGCGGCCCCGCGCGAGCGGGTCGTCAGTCTCGATCAGGTCGAGCCAGGCCGGGGTGGCGTGGCGACGTCCGCCCGGCTGGTGGCCCATGTTCGGCGCGCCACCGAAGCCCGAAAGCCGGCCGCGCGTGACCGTCGACGAATGCCCGTCGCCATCGATCTGGAGCGTGGAGCCGATAAACAGGTCCACCGCATACTGGCCGGCGAGCTGGCAGAAGGCCCGGTTGGAGCGCATCGCGCCGTCCGCGCCGGTGAAGAAGACGTCCGGCCGGGCCGACACGTAGTTCTCCATGCCCAGTTCGCTGCCGAAGCTGTGCACGCTCTCGACCCAGCCCGATTCGATCGCCGGGATCAGCGTGGGGTGCGGATTCAGCGTCCAGTGCTTGCAGATCTTGCCCTTGAGCCCGAGCGATTCGCCGTAGGTCGGCAGGATCAGTTCGATGGCGGCCGTGTTGAAGCCGATGCCGTGGTTCAGCGACTGCACCTTGTGCCGCTCGTAGATGCCACGGATGGCCATCATCGCCATCAGCACGTGCACCGGCTTGATCAGGCGCGGGTCGCGCGTGAACAGCGGCTCGCAGAAGAACGGCTTGTCGGCCTGCACCACGTAGTCGATCCACGAGCCGGGGATGTCCACGCGCGGCAGGTCGGCCGGGTCGTCCACGATCTCGTTGACCTGGGCGATCACCAGACCGTCGCGGAACGCGGCGGCTTCCACCAGCGCGGGCGTGTCCTCGGTGCTGGCGCCGGTGTAGAGGTTGCCGGCGCGGTCGGCCTTGTAGCCGGCAATCAGCACGATCTGTGGTGTCAGATCCACATACAGCCGGGCGTACAGCTCGATATAGGTGTGGATGGCGCCGACTTCGAGCAGCCCATCCTCAAGGAACTGCGAGATCCGCACGCTCTGCGTGCCGGCATAGGCGAAGTCGAGCTTGCGCGCGATGCCGCGCTCGAACAGGTCCAGATGTTCGACGCGGCTGACGCTCGGAATGATCATGTGCAGGTCGTGCACGGTGGCCGGGTCTACCTCGGCCAGCGCACGGGACAGGAAGTCCGCCTGCTTCTGGTTGTTGCCCTCGAGCACCACGCGGTCGCCCGGGGCGGTCACGGCTTCGAGGAAGGGGACGATGTTGTCGGTGGCAACCACCTTGCCATCGGCCAGCCGGGCGCCAAGGCCCTGGCGGCGGCGCTTCTCAACGCGGCGGGTGTCCCATTGGCGGGGAGTGGGGGAATCTGGCATCGCGGCTCCGGACATGCGGCATGACTGTCGATGTGGGCCACGATACGCCGGGGGCCATGGTCAAACAATGACACCCGGCGGCGGATCGTTACGGTGAGAGAAATGACGGGACCGCCACTTCCCTCTGTCCGGGCTCGGCTAGTTGCTGTTAGGCGGATCCGGGGCGAAGCGGTTGAACACATAGTCGCGGTTCTTGACGACCGTGTGGCAGGCGAAGCAGGCCTGTTGCTTGGTGGCGTCCGAGGGCTTGCCGTCATCGAACTGCACGTAGCCCCAGCCGCCGGTGGCGGCGTACTTGGTCGAATCCCGCACCATGAACTGGAGGCCGTTCTTCGGGTGCCCGGCCACGTGGGACTGGGCCTTGCCGAAGGCTTCCGCGCTCTCCGCCAGCGCGTCGTAGCTCCAGGCGAGCCGGGCGATGATGGCGCCGTCGGGCAGCGGGTACTTGCCGCTGCGCAGGGCCACGACCGCCGCCTCGTTGCCGAGGATGGCGCGCAGGTCGTCGGTGGCGCCTTCCTCGCGGGCCACCGAGATCAGCGTCCACGCGCGGTAGCCGGGCGGGATCTTGTCCGGCACGGCTACCTTGCTGAGGTCCTGATTGGCTATCTTGGCGACCGGCTTGGCCGCCTGCATGCTGTCTTTCCCGGCGGCTTCCTTCGCCGTCTCCGCCAGCCCAACGCCCGCGCCAGCCAACGCCGTCACGGCCAGCGCCATCCCTACGATTTTTTTCATGGTTTGTCCTCCGGTGTGCAGGCGCCATCGTCACGCCAATCCGCCGCGCGGCATTGAACAGGCGGTCGGATTTGTCCGGAATGAACGTTGCGCAGCGTCGCGCCGTTTGCGCCACATCAAGCACCGAACTTTCTTAATGGCCGCGCAAGAAGTTTTACTTCCGCCGACTGGGCGTTGCGGCGATCATGACCGCGTCCTTGAATCCGGCCAGGAAGAGGTAGGCGATGCGCGCCCATGGCACCCTGAATTCCGCGCGATGTGTGGTGATGTTGGTGATGTTGGCGATGATGGGGATGGTGGGCCTCGCCCCGGCGCCKGCCCACGCCCAGACCGGCCCCACGTTCGGCATCGTGGGCGCCAACGTCCAGAAGCAGGCGAATGCGGTGCTGACGCTGATGTCGTTCGCCGTGGTGCCTGACCTCGCCTCCAGTTCGCTCTCCATCAGCAACACCAGCACCGACAACCCCGCCCTGACGCTCTGGCAGCTCGGCGGCGGTTTCACCTTGAGCCAGTMGTTCCCGCTCTACCTGGAGGGGTCGATTGCCTACAACCGCTACGACCCGACCTTCGTGGCCTCCAACGGCCAGGAGACCCGCAAGCTGCCGACCAAGTGGAATACCTTCGCGGGCACGGTCGGCGTCGGMTGGGATTTCCCGCTCATCGACAGCAAGGAACTGGTGTTCCGGCCGATCTTCAATGCCTCGATCGGCCGCGTGGCCAGCGACCTCTCCGTCGCCAAGTTCGCGGTGGAACATGTGACCGACCAGGAGATCGCCTTCCTGGACAACGGCGCCATGAACGCCTACGGGCTGGGCGGGTCGGTGATGCTGGACTGGGAAAGCCACCGCAACGAGCGCGATGTCGATGTGGAGCTGCGCTACACCAACATCTACCTGCGCAGCTTTGGCACCACGGGGGGCATGAACGCCTCCGCCGCCGCCCAGACCGCCAGCCTCTACGCCCGCTGGCGCGCGCCCACCGGCCTGCGTGCGCTGGACCGGCCGGTGCGCTATGTGCTCGAACTGTCCCACTCGCACTACTTCGGCAATCAGGCCGGCGCGCTGGGCTTCAGCCAGCTGACCACGGTCGGCACCGGGCTGGAACTCGACACCAGCGCACATGAAGTATTCGTCACCCGCATCCGGGGCGTGTTCCGCTACGTCTTCGGCAACAACGTGCACGGCCTGTCGTTCGGGCTGGCGGCCAGCTTCTAGGGCCCGGCTCAGCGCACGGCGGAGCCCTCGGCGGTCCGCGCCACTTCGAGCCGGTTGCCGCCGAGCGATTTGGCGCGATACAGCGCCTGGTCGGCGGCGGCCAGCGCGTCGGCCAGCGGCGGCACCTCGGTCTCGAAGTGGGCCAGCCCGATGCTKACCGTGGCCGGAATGCCGAGACCGAGGCCGTGGATCTGGTGCGGGATGGTGTCGGCGAAGCGCGTGGCCACGGCCTCGCCGAGCGCCCGGGCGCGGCGCGCGTCGTCGCCGGTCAGCAGGGCGGCGAACTCCTCGCCGCCGATGCGCCCGAGCAGCGCGTGCGGCCCCAGCACACGCCGGGCGATTTCCGCGAACGACTTCAGCACCTGGTCGCCAGTCTGGTGACCGTACACGTCGTTGACGGCCTTGAAGCGGTCGAGGTCGAACGCCAGCACGGCCACCGGCCGGCTCCCTTCGCCACCGAAGAGGCGGGCGCCCTGCTCGAAGAACCAGCGGCGGTTGCCCAGCCGGGTCAGGTAGTCGGTCTGGGCTTCCTGCAGGAGCTGGCCGTGGGCCTCGTCACGGATCAGCTTGAGCAGCGCCATCGGCAGGAGGACCGAGTACAGCACCCCTTCGTAGACCGTGAGCTTGCTGGCGGCGGCCTGCATCGCCGGCCCGTAGGCAGAAACCAGCCACGGCAGGATCAGGGCCCGCGCGAAATAGACCACGGCATGGATGCCCGCCACGACCACGATGATGTGGCGCGAACGGAGCGCCTTCATCGCCTCGCAACGCAGCATCTCGCGCGCTGTCATGGCGCTGATCAGCGCGATCGGCAGGGCGCTGACGTAGTTCCACATGAGGTCCAGCCGCTGCGCGCCCCAGCCGGCCCACACCAGCGCGTCCACGATCAGTATCCCCACCGACGCCGCGCGATACTGCCGCCCGCTCAGCGAGGCGATGCCGCCGAGGACCAGCAGGTACCCGGTAAGGATGACGAGATTGCTGACGGCGGAGCCCATCGCCCCGGGCACGCTGCGCCGGACCAGCACCAGCGCGCAGCCGATGGCGAGCGTCGTGAAACCGGCCGCGAGAATCCGCAGCGTGCGGCTGCGGCGGGGATTGGTCCGATGCTCCCAGAACGTCATGCCGGCACTGGCCAGAAGCGTCCCGATGGCGAGGAGATAAAGGGTGAGGAGGTCGACGTACATCCAGAATGTAAAGACATTGCACCGACGCCTCGCGCCGGCTGCCGAATTTTACGTGGAAACCCGCCCGCGGGATGGTGCTTGATACGCCGGTGATTGGTGTCTATTCGGTGCCTGTTCGGTGCCTGTGCGGTGCCTACTCGCGGATCAGGTCGATGAGCGCGCGCAGGCCGGCCGGCACGTGGCGGCGGCCCGGGTAGTACAGGCACAGGCCATCGAGCGGCGGCGTCCAGCCTTCCAGCACGCGCACCAGCGTGCCGGCCTGCAGGTCGGCGGCCACGTTCCACTCGCTCAGGTAGGCCAGCCCCAGCCCGGCGCGGGCGGCCTGCTGCGTCAGGCCGGGCTCGTCGAGGGTCAGCGCGCCTTTGACGTCGACGCGCACCGCCTCGCCATGCCGCGCGAATTCCCACTGGTAGATCGCCCCGCTCGGCATGCGCGTGCGGATGCAGGCGTGCGCGTGCAGGTCGGCGGGCGTGCGCGGCGGCTTGTGCCGGGCGAAGTAGTCCGGGCTGCCGACCACGGCGAAGCGCTGGGTATCGCCGAAGGGCACGGCGATCATGTCCTGCGGCAGGGTTTCGGCGAGGCGGATGCCGGCATCGAAGCCGTCGGCGACGATGTCGATCAGCCGCCCTTCCGTGACGATATCGAGCGTCATGGCCGGATAGCGCTGCAGGAAGGCGATGAACAGCGGCATCACCTGCCGCGCGGCGCCCGCCGAGGTGTTGATGCGCAACTGGCCCGACACGGTGTCGCGCAGGCTCCCCGCCTGCTCGATCGCGCCCCGGATCGTGGACAGCGCCGGCGCGATGCTGTCCACGAACTGCGCGCCGGCCGCCGTCAGCGACACGCTGCGGGTGGTGCGATGGAACAGCCGCACGCCGATGCGCAACTCCAGCGCCGCCACCGCGTGGCTGAGCGCGGACGTGGAGACGCCCAGCTCCGCCGCTGCCGCCCGAAAGCTGCGATGCCGCGCCACCGCCAGCACCGCCTCCAGTTCACCGAGGCCAGAGGATTTCATTATCCTGATTTCTTCATCATCACATCCCGCATTGTATGGCTAGTCAACACAATGGCGCAGAGCTATCTTGTGCTTCAGCCCGCGTTTTTCGCGCTTTGCTTAAGATGCTTTTCCGCTACCCCGGAGACCCACCATGCAGATCATCGACAAGATTTATATCGACGGTGCCTTCGTCACCCCGCACGGCGACGAGATGTTCGACCTGTTCAACCCGGCCACCGAACAGGTGATCGGCCAGGTGCGCCTGGCCGACGCGCAGGACGCCCGGGACGCCATCGCCGCCGCCAAACGGGCGTTCCCGGCCTTCTCCCGCACCAGCCAGCGCGCGCGCGTGGACCTGCTGAAGCGCATGCACGCCGCCGTGCTGGCGAAGGAAGACGAACTGTACGAGGCGATCACCGAGGAGTACGGCGCGCCGGTGTCCCGGGGCCGCTGGATGGCCCGGCATGCGAGCAACGTGCTGATCGACGCGGCCAATGTGCTCGAGCAGTACACGTTCACGCGCCGCGTGGGCGGCGCCGAGGTGGTGATGCAGCCGATGGGCGTGGCCGGGCTGATCACGCCGTGGAACAGCGACGCGGGCTTTATCTGCGGCAAGCTGGCTGCCGCCGTGGCCGCCGGCTGCACCGCCGTCATCAAGCCGAGCGAGATGAGCGCGATGCAGACCCGCATCGTCACCGAGGCGCTGCACGCGGCGGACGTGCCGCCCGGCGTGTTCAATATCGTCACAGGGCGCGGCGATGTGGTCGGCGCCGAGATCAGCACGCATCCCGATGTGACCAAGGTGTCGTTCACGGGCTCCACGGCGGTCGGCAAGACCATCCTGCGTGTGGCGGCGGACACGCTGAAGCGGGTGACGCTGGAGTTGGGTGGCAAGTCGCCCGTGGTCGTGCTCGACGATGCGAACTTCGACGAAGCCGTGCCGATGGCCATGGACGCCGGCTTTATGAACAGCGGGCAGGCGTGCATCGCCGGCACGCGGATTCTGGTGCCGGAACACCGGCTTGCCGAGTTCGAGGCGCACGTGCGCGACATCGTGGCGGCCACGCAAGCCGGCGATCCGCGCGATCCGCAGACGACGGTCGGGCCGATGGTCAGCCAGAAGCAGTGGGAGCGCGTGCAGCGCTATATCCGCATCGGCATTGACGAAGGCGCGCGGCTGGTTGCGGGCGGCGAAGGCCGGCCGGAGGGGCTGGACGCAGGCTGGTTCGTGCGCCCGACCGTCTTCAGCGATGTGACCAACGACATGACGATTGCGCGCGAGGAGATCTTCGGACCGGTACTGTCGATCATTACCTACCGGGACGAGGAGGAGGCCATCGCCATCGCCAACGACACCAGCTACGGCTTGCAGGCCTACGTGCTGTCGGCGGATGTCCAGCGGGCGCACGCGGTGGCGTCGCGCATCGAGGCCGGGCGGGTCCTCGTCAACACGCTCGCCCACGACCCGGCGGCGCCGTTCGGCGGCCTGAAGCAGTCGGGCATTGGGCGCGAGTACGGCGTCTATGGGCTGGAAGCGTTCCTGGAGACCAAGGCGGTGCTGAACGTGCCGGTGTAGTCAGGGGCGCTGTCATGGCGGGCGGGCTCAGCCCGCCCAGGCATGGCGCACCAGCAGCGCCGACAGAACGAACATGGTGATACCGACCAGCCCGTCGAGCACGCGCCAGGCCTTCGGCCGGGCGAACCACGGGGCGAGAAAGCGCGCGCCAAACCCGAGCAGCCCGAACCAGCACAGGCTGGCGGAACTGGCGCCCGCCACGAACCAGCCACGTAGCGCGGCCGGCTGCTGGGCGCCGATGCTGCCCACCAGCAGCACGGTGTCCAGATAGACGTGTGGATTGAGCAGCGTGAAGGCCGCCGCCTGCGCCAATATCGCGCCTCGGCTAAGACTCTTCGCACCCTTCTCCCCCTCCGACGCCTGCAGCCGGTGCGCCTGCCCCGCGCGCCGCAGCGCCCGCCAGCCATAGACGGCCAGAAAGATCGCGCCGGCCAGCGCCAGTAAGCGCGCAAGGCCCGGGCGCTCGCCCAGCGCCTGGGCCATGCCCATGACGCCGGCGGCAATCAGCAAGGCATCCGCCACCGCGCAGAGCAGGACCACGCTGCCCACATGCTCCCGGCGCAGGCCCTGACGCAGCACGAACGCGTTCTGCGCGCCGATGGCGACGATCAGGCCGAAGCTCAGGGCCAGGCCCTGCAGGGCGACGGATAAAGGGAGCGAAGGAGTGGGCAGTGCGGAAATCATGCGCGCAGCTTGCCTGCTCTGGAAAATGTAGACAAACTATCTTTTCTTCATTCGATGTAGTTTCGCTAATCTCATGCTCGATTACGCCGCCCTGTCCGCCTTGGCCGCCGTGGTGCGCGAAGGCAGCTTCGAGCGTGCGGCCCGCGCGCTGCACGTGACCCCATCGGCCATTTCCCAACGCATTCGCCTGCTGGAGGAGCGCGTGGGCTGCGCGCTGGTGATCCGCGACCAGCCCTGCCGGGCCACGGAAACCGGGCGCCGCCTGTGCCAGCACGTGGACCGCGTGCGGATGCTCGAACATGAATTGCAGGGGACGTTGCCATCACTTGCGGCGGAGGGGCTGGCGCGGGTGGCGCTGCCCGTCGCGATCAATGCCGACAGTCTGGCGACGTGGGCCGCGCCGGCGATTGCGACGTTTGCCGCGCAACATCCCGTCCTGATGGAGGTGGCGGTGGACGATCAGGACCACACCACCGAATGGCTGCGCAGCGGCGCCGTGCTGGCTGCCGTGACCGCCGCCGCCCGCCCTGCCGCTGGCTGCGAAAGCCGTCCGCTGGGCGCCATGCGCTATCTGGCGGCTGCCAGCCCGGCCTTCGTGCAACGCCATTTCGCCGCCGGCGTGGGCGCCGGCAGTCTGKCGGCGGCGCCGAGCCTGGTGTTCAACAACAAGGATGCGTTGCAGGCGACCTGGGTGCGGCGCCTGTGCCATCGGCATGTGGAACTGCCCCGGCACACGCTGCCGTCGTCGCAGGCGTTTGTCACGGCGGCCGTGGCCGGCATGGGCTGGGGCCTGCATCCGCAGAGCCTGATCGCCGGGCATCTCGCAGACGGCACGCTGGTCGAACTGGTGCCGGACACCCCGCTGGACGTGCCCCTGCACTGGCACTACGCCCGCGCGGCATCGGCCTTGATCGACGGCCTGAGCCGGGAAGTGATGGCCGCCGCCCGGACCGGTCTGTTACCGCCCTGACCGGCCCGGCGGCGGCTTTCCGCTGTTACGGCGTGGTCACGCCATCGTCGGCGAACTCGACCCGATTCCGGCCGCGCTCCTTGCTGCGGTACAGGGCCGTGTCGGCGCGGGCGATCATGCCGTGGATGGTGTCGCCCGGCTGCACGCAGGCCACGCCCAGGCTCGCGGTCATCCGGCCCGTCACCGCGAAGTCCTGCTCGGCCAGCGCATTACGCAGCCGGTGGGCGAAGTACACGGCGTCCTGCAGGGCAGTATCGGCGCAGATCAGCAGGAATTCTTCGCCGCCCCAGCGCCCGAGGGTGTCCGTCGGCCGCTTGACCGCCATGATCAGGTCGGCGATCTCGACCAGCACGCGGTCACCCACCTGATGGCCGTAGGTGTCGTTGACCGACTTGAAGCGGTCCACGTCGATCAGCAGGATCGAGAACGGCTTGCCTTCGACACGGCTGCGCGCCAGCGCGCCGGCCAGTGCATCGTCGAGATGCCGCCGGTTGAACACCCCGGTGAGCTGGTCGGTCTTGGAGAGCGCCTCAAGCAGGCGGTTTTTCTCCATCAATTCCAGTTCCGCCTCCGTGCGCAGGGCAATGATCAGCCGGAGCCGGCGCAGGACCGAGTTGAAGCCGTCGATCACGCTATCGAACTCGGTGCGACCCAGCCGGGCAAGTTCGTCGAGATGGTCGCCATGGCTGGAGGACAGTTCGAACAGCGCCTCCCGCAGATGCTCGAGCGGCCGGAACACCATCCGCAGGCCGAAGGTCAGCAGGATGACCAGCGCTACGTCGATCACGGCGACCTCGGTGATCCCCTGGATCATGGCCGCGCGCTGGGTCTTCTGCATGGTGTCGCGCGTGAAGCGGACCACGGCCGTGCCGATGGCCTGGCTGCGCCGCTCGGCGTCGATGTCATCCGGGGGATAGAGCGTGACTTCCGCCAGCACGTCATGCCCGCTGGCCGCGCAGAATGGCCCGGCCGGGGCGGCGGTGGCCGTGCGCTGCACCGCCGCGTACACCTCCTCCCGGTCCGGGGAGAAGACGCAGGCCTCGGTGACCTCGGGATGGATCAGCGTGGATTCCAGCTGCGTGCGCAGGGTCCCCACGTTCAGCGCCCAGGTGGGCGCGGCCAGGCTCTGCTTGAGGCCGTCCAACACCTCGCCACGGGTCCGCTCGAAGCGCTGCTCCAGGTCCTGGTGCAGCAGCCATTGCCGATGCATGGCGAACGCGCCCAGCGTTGTCGTGGTGGCAACGATGAACAGCACGATCATCCTGTTCCGGATCGAACGAACCGGTGGCAGCAGTGGCATGGAATGCGCAATCCTGAGGGGTCGCGGCGCGGGCTATTGGTCCGCCGCCTGGTCGAACAATTGCCGGAACCTGGCGAGTTCCGGGTGCGATTCCTCGTACTTCTTGCTGAATCCGACGTGCACGGTCTCGGTCTTGATGGTCATCGCCCGCCGGGACTTGTAGCGCATGCGCTCCGGAATGCCCTGTGCTTCCAGCGTGACCAGCGCCTCGTTGATGACCACGGTGGGATTCACCACGCAGTCGATCTCCTGCACCAGCATCTTCTTGACCAGGTCGTGGAACTCATGCCCCTCCACGAGCTGGATCTTGCCCTCCCGCGCCAGCTGGAAAAAGCGCGGGCCGGGGGCGAGGTAGCCGCGCTGGTTGCCGAACTTCAGCCCCGCGAAGTCGTCCGGATAGCGATGGAAGGTGCGGCCCTMGATCGAATCGCGGTTGCAGTGCACCGCCACTTCCTCGCTATAGAACGGCTTGGAGTGATTCAGGAACGGCCGCTCCCTGGGCCGGTAATAGACGCCGAGCACGCCGGCGCTGTTGCCGTTCCGGGCCTCCTCCACCACCCGCGCCCAGGGGGCAAAGCGGACCTGCACCTTGAATTCGGGAATCCGCTTCAGGACGCGATTGATGTTGTCGATATAGGCGCCCTTGGGAATCCCGTTTTCCTCGTAGGACTGGGGTCGCTGGCCGGCCTCCGAGTACAGGACGATGGTGGTCTGCGCCTGGGTGGGCGCTGCAGGCGGCGCGGCGCGGGCCTGGGCGGCGGCCTGCGCGTGCCAGATCCCCAGCACCAATGGCGCCATTACGGCGATTCGTCGCGCAGACAGCATGATTTCCATGGGCACCAAGGGATTGACACGCCAGTACAACGGCATTCTCCCGTATTTATTGACGGCGGTKCGGCCCCCTCACAAGGGGTATTGCCTCCCGGAAACCCTAGGCTTTCATTAGCATCCGGCACACGGCGGCCAGGCCGAGCAGGTTCGGATCGCGCTCCCGGCGGCGCAGGAAACTCAGGCCGATGGACTGCTTCATGTCGTATTCGGCGGTCAGGGGGACAAAGGCGACGTTCTTCGCGAACACGTCCCGCACGCGCCCGGGCAGCAGGGAATAACCGATKCCGCCGCCCACGAGGTTCATCAGCGAGAAGATGTCCCCGACCTTCATCACCACGTTGGGCGTGAAATCTGCGATGCGGAACGCCTCCATGAAGCCGCTCGATGTCACAAAGCCCTCGCCCAGCGACACGAACGGCTCGTCCCGGCAGACCCGCAGGTCGATCTCGGGCAGCGTGGCGTAGTGGGAATCGGCCGGGGCGGCGAAGAAGATGTCGTCCTCGAACATCGGAATCGACTCGATTTCGGCGTCGGGCTCGGGCAGGGCCATCAGCGTGGCGTCGATGGAGCCCTGGCGCAGCTTCTGGAGCAGGTCGGCGTTGGAGCCGAGCACGAGTTCGGTCTGCAGCTCCGGGCGGCGCATCTTGATGCCGATGACCACCTGCGGCACGGTCTTGATGGTCAGCGAATAGAGCGAGCCGATCTTGAGCTGGTCGGCGGAGTAGCCGGCGGCCTCGCGCGTGACGCGGATGCCGTCGGACATCGTCTTGAGGACATCTCGCGCCACATCGGCCAGCACGTGCGCGGCCTCGGTCGGCAACAGGTTGCGGCCCTCGTGGCGGAACAGCGCGCAGCGCATGCCGTCCTCGAGCGAATGGAGCGCCCGGTGCACGCTTACCGGGCTGATATCGAGCGCCTCCGCGGCCTTGGCCAGGTTGCCGGTCTCCATGAAGGCCAGCAGGGCCTCGAGCTTGCGGAACGTGATCTCTTCACTGATGCGCAGGGGCATGGCGGCGGGGGCGACGGGAGGGTCAGGGGGTCGATGACGCCACCATGATACGCCGCCCGCCTCGCGCTATTCGAGCGCCGTGCCCTTGGCCTGCGGCGCGTCCGCGGCATCGGCCGGGACTTCTGCTGCCGGCTCAGCCTGCCCTTCTGCCGGTCCCTCGGCGGCCTGCGCCGGCGGCTCGACCTCATCCTTCGGCACGTAGGACGGATCGCGCGCCCAGCGGTTCAGGTCCTTGGCCAGCGCCACCGCGCTGCGGTTCAGGATCKAGCAGGTGCCCTTGAACCCGCCCCAGAATCCGCCGATGGACCAGCGGTTCAGCTTGACGTGGCGCGCCACCTTGCCGCCTTCGATCAGCTCGGCATTCACCGTGATGGCCTTCGGGMCGGTCCAGGCCCCGCCGCCCACGCCCAGGACGTGCGTGATCTGGAGCCGCATCACCTGGGCCTCGCCGGCCTCCGCGCCGGCGGCCAGCTTGCCGTCACCGCCCTTGTTGCGGCGGCGCAGGACGTCCGACACACGCGTGGCCAGCATCGACTCGATCTGGCATTCCTCGCGGACCTTGTCGACCACGCCGGCGCCGGGCGCATAGGTAACGGGGGTTTCCAGCAGGACTTGAGTGTTGGCGGCCAGGGCAGGCGCGCACAGCAGCGCGCCCAGGGACACTGCGCACAGGGACTTGGAAGACATGGAACGAGACTGAGGATGGATCGCGAGCCGAAGGGTATCAGCGCGCCGGCCGCCACGCCTCAGTGGTTAGTGGGGTGTCGGCGTGGCGCAACGGGTGGCGATGGGGCAGGTCGTGCCCCATCGGTGCTACACCTCGTCGTGCGTGCCCAGCGCCTTGTTGATCCGCAGCGCCACGAGCGTGCCGACGGCACCGGACAGCAGGTACAGGCTCACTGCCGCCAGCCCGAACAGGGACGACAGGCCCAGCGCCACCAGCGGCGCGAAGGCCGCGCCGAACAGCCAGCCGAAGTCCGTGGTCAGTGCGGCGCCCGTGTAGCGGTAGCGGCGGTCGAAATTCGACGTCACCACGCCCGCCGCCTGCCCGTAGGACAGCCCCAGCAGCGCAAACCCGACCAGGATGAACACGTCCTGCCCGGTCTGCCCGCCGTCGAGCAGCCATGGGGCGAACAGGCTGAAGATGCCGATCAGCACCGCCATCACCGCCAGCGTGGTGCGGCGGCCGATACGGTCCGCGATCCAGCCCGACAGCAGCGTGCCGATGAAGGCGATGAAGCCGCCCACGATCTGGATCGCCAGCATGTCCGTCACGCCCTGCGCCTTGTGCAGGAGCACCCAGGACAGCGGGAACACCGTCACCAGGTGGAACAGCGCGTAGCTCGCCAACGCCGCGAAGGCGCCGAGGAAGATGTTGAAGCCTTGCGCGTTCACCATCTGCAACGTGCTGATCGGCTCCAGCTCGCCTTCGTCGAGCAGTTGCGTGTACTCGTGCGTCACCACCAGCCGCAGCCGCGCGAACAGCGCCACCACGTTGATGGCGAAGGCCACGAAGAACGGATAGCGCCAGCCCCAGTCGATGAATTCGGCCGGTGTCAGGCTCGCGTAGAGGAACAGGAACAGCGCGCCGGCGATGATGAAGCCCGTGGGCGCGCCCAGTTGCCCCACCATCGCGTACCAGCCCCGCTTGTGCGGGGGCGAGTTGATGGCCAGCAGCGACGGCAGGCCATCCCACGAGCCGCCGAAGGCAATGCCCTGCAGGAAGCGGAAAAACGCGAGCAGGTAGATGGCGGCGCTGCCGAGCGTGGCATAGGACGGCAGGAAGGCGATGCCCACCGTTGCCGTGCCGAGCAGGAACAGCGAGGCCGTCAGCTTGACGCCGCGCCCCCATCGGCGCTGAATGCGCATGAACAGCGCCGTGCCGAACGGCCGCCCGATGAACGCGAAGGAAAAGATCGTGAAGCTGTAGAGCAGCCCGGCCAGCTCACTGGCGAAGGGGAAGTAGACCGATGGGAAGACCAGCACCGAGGCGATGCCGTAGACAAAGAAGTCGAAGTACTCCGACGCGCGGCCGATCACGACGCCGGTGGCGATTTCGGCGGGCGCCACCTGATGGTGACCTTCCGCCGGAGGTGCAGTCGGCGACGCGCGGTGCTGATGGGTCAGGCTGGCCATCCTTGAGATCTCCTTCGCGAGCGAGAGGCATGTCAAACTGCACTCAAAGTCATCCACTGACAAGAATAGCGCCTAAACTGCCATAGGAAATCGAAAAGATGATTGCGTCGAGCGGCGCTCGACGTTCCTCAAACGCCACTTCCGCAACCATGCGACCCTTCGATTCTGCGGCTCGGCCGCTCAAAGTGACGGGAAGACTGCTTTTGCGTGTTGGTGCGTTCGGCCTGCTGGCCGCGCTCGCCGGTTGCAACGCAGTGCTTTTTTCGCCATCTGGCGAGTTGGCCGTGCGCCAGCGCGACCTCATCATCATCGCCACCCTGCTGATGCTGCTGATCATCGTTCCGGTGATCATCCTGACGCTGCTGTTCGCCTGGCGGTACCGGGAGAACGCCAACAATCCCCACTACAACCCTGACTGGGACCACTCCACCGTGCTGGAGCTGGCCATCTGGGCCGCGCCGCTGCTGATCATCATCGCGCTGGGCGCCGTGACCTGGGTGAGTACCCACCAGCTCGATCCCTACCGCCCCCTCACCTTCATCGACGGCAAACGCGCCGTCACGCCTGACACCAAGCCGCTGGTCGTGGAAGTGGTGGCGATGGACTGGAAATGGCTGTTCCTCTACCCCGAGCAGGGCATCGCCACGGTCAACGAGATGGCCGCGCCGGTGGACCGGCCCATCGCGTTCAAGATCACGGCCACCTCGGTGATGAACACGTTCTTCGTGCCCTCGCTGGCGGGCATGGTCTATGCGATGCCCGGCATGGAGACCAAGCTGCACGCCGTCATCAACAAGGCCGGCGTCTATGATGGACTCTCGGGCAACTACAGCGGCGAAGGGTTCTCGCACATGCGCTTCAAGTTCCACGGGCTGTCAGACGGCGATTTCGACAAATGGGTGCAGCAGGTGAAATCGGGCGGCACCGCGCTCTCCAAAGATGCCTACGCGAAGCTGGCCGAGCCGAGCGAGCGCGTGCCGGTGCAGCGCTATGCCAGCGTCGAGCCCGATTTGTACAAGCAGATCCTGAACCGCTGCGTGCTAGGGGGAACCTGCATGGCGGACACGATGGCGCTGGACCGCAGCCGCGGCAAGTTCGACCCGTCCACCTATGTCTGCACGGCCGGCAATACGGCTGGCGGCGCGGCGGGCGAGGCGTCCATGTTCGCCTCGGAACCCGCGCTGAACGACGGCAGGCGCTTGCTGCGGTAGACGAAGCGCCGCCGGACTCGTAATCTTTCGCCAATACTMAGCGGCCTGCTGGCCCAGGTGACACAACATGCCCGAGCGTTCCGATCTCGCTTCGCCGATCTTTGGCCGCCTCTCCTGGGAGGCCATTCCGCTCCATGAACCGATCCTGCTGGCGACGTTCGCCGTGGTGGCGCTCGGGGGCCTCGCCCTCGTCGGCGCGCTGACCTACTACCGGGTCTGGGGCTACCTGTGGCGCGAGTGGTTCACCAGCATCGACCACAAGAAGATCGGCATCATGTACGTGATCCTGGGCATCGTGATGCTGCTGCGCGGCTTTGCCGACGCGATCATGATGCGCATCCAGCAGGCCGTCGCATTCGGCGACAACCTCGGCTACCTGCCCCCGCACCACTACGACCAGATCTTCACCGCGCACGGCGTGATCATGATCTTCTTCGTGGCGATGCCACTGGTCACCGGGCTGATGAACTTCGTCGTGCCGMTGCAGATCGGCGCGCGCGACGTGGCGTTCCCGTTCCTGAACAACTTCAGCTTCTGGATGACCGTGGGCGGCGCGATACTGGTGATGATGTCGCTGTTCGTGGGCGAGTTCGCGCGCACCGGCTGGTTGGCCTATCCACCGCTGTCCGGCATCCTGCACAGTCCGGACGTGGGCGTGGACTACTACATATGGTCCCTGGAGGTGGCCGGGGTCGGCACATTGTTATCGGGGATCAACCTGCTCGTCACCATCGTCAAGATGCGCGCGCCGGGCATGACGCTGATGCGCATGCCGATCTTCACCTGGACCTCGCTGTGCACCAACGTGCTGATCATCGCCGCGTTCCCCGTGCTGACCGCCGCCATCACCATGCTGGCGCTGGACCGCTACGTCGGCACGAACTTCTTCACGGCGGACCAGGGCGGCAGCGCCATGATGTACGTGAACCTGATCTGGATCTGGGGCCACCCCGAGGTCTACATCCTGGTCCTGCCCGTGTTCGGCGTGTATTCCGAGGTGGTAGCCACCTTCGCGCGCAAGCGGCTGTTCGGCTATGCGTCGATGGTGTACGCCACGGTGGTGATCACGGTGCTCTCCTACCTGGTGTGGCTGCACCACTTCTTCACGATGGGATCGGGCGCCAGCGTCAATTCGTTCTTCGGGATCACGACGATGATCATCTCGATCCCAACCGGCGCCAAGATCTTCAACTGGCTGTTCACGATGTACCACGGGCGCATCAAGTTCGAGGTGCCGATGCTGTGGACCGTCGGCTTCATGGTCACCTTCGTGATCGGCGGCATGACCGGCGTGCTGCTGGCGGTGCCGCCCGCTGACTTCCTGCTCCACAACAGCCTGTTCCTGATTGCCCACTTCCACAACGTGATCATCGGCGGCGTGCTGTTCGGGCTGATGGCCGGCATCACCTACTGGTTCCCGAAGGCCTTCGGCTACAAGCTCGACCCGTTCTGGGGCAAGTGCTCGTTCTGGTTCTGGCTGGTCGGGTTCTACGTGGCGTTCATGCCGCTGTACTGGCTGGGCTTCCTCGGCGTGACGCGCCGCATGAACCATTTCGACGATCCGTCGCTGCAGCCGTGGTTCCAGATCGCCGCGCTGGGTGCGCTGCTGATCGCGCTCGGCATCGGCTGCTTCATCATCCAGCTGGTGGTCAGCTTCATGCGCCGCGAGCAGCTGCGCGACACCACGGGCGACCCGTGGAACGGCCGCACGCTCGAATGGTCCACTTCGTCGCCGCCGCCGCAGTACAACTTCGCGTTCACGCCGATGGTCCACGACGCCGACGCCTGGTGGCAGATGAAGCAACTGGGCTACCAGCGCCCCGACCAGGGCTTCATCCCCATTCACATGCCGAAGAACACCGCCGCCGGGATCGTGCTGGCGGGCCTGAGCACCCTGTGCGGCTTCGCCCTGATCTGGCACATCTGGTGGCTCGTGGTGGTGTCCTTCGCGGCGACGATCATCTCCGCMATCGTCCATACCTTCAACTACAAGCGCGATTACTACATTCCGGCCGATGACGTGGTCCGGACCGAAGCGACGCGCACCCAACTGCTCGCGACCCATGGTTGAATCGACGATGCCCCTCTCGCACGGCGGCCCGGGCACCCACCCGGCCGCGCCGCTCGACCACAACTACCAGTTCTACGTCAAGGAAGAGGTCCACGCGGAGAACGGCACGCTGCTCGGGTTCTGGCTCTACCTGATGAGCGACTGCCTGGTCTTCGCGTGCCTGTTCGCCTGCTACGGCGTGCTCGGGCGGGAATACGCGGGCGGCCCCACCGGGGCGGAGCTGTTCGAGCTGCCGCTGGTGGCCCTGAACACCACCTTCCTGCTGCTGTCGTCGATCACCTACGGCTTCGCCATGCTGCAGATGCAGGTGCGGCGCAAGGCCGGCACGCTGATCTGGCTGGCCATCACGGGCGTATTCGGCCTGGCCTTCCTGTTCGTGGAGCTGTACGAGTTCGCGCACCTGATCCACGAAGGCGCGGGGCCGCAGCGCAGCGCTTTCCTGACGTCGTTCTTCGCACTGGTCGGCACGCACGGGCTGCACGTGACGTTCGGCATCATCTGGCTGGTCGTGCTGATGTTCCAGGTCAGCCGGCACGGGCTGATCACCGCCAACAAGCGTCGGCTGATGTGCCTGTCGATGTTCTGGCACTTTCTGGACGTCGTGTGGATCGGCGTCTTTACCTTCGTCTACCTGATGGGAACGCTGCAATGAGCGTGCACGACAACACCCTCGGCGACCACGCGGACGCGCATGGTCATGGTCACGAAGAAGAGATCGGGCCGCACGCCACGCTGGGCGGCTACCTGACCGGCTTCGTGCTGTCGGTCTTCCTGACCGCGATTCCGTTCTGGCTGGTGATGGGCGATGTGTTCGACAAGACTTCGACCACGGCCGTGGTGATCCTGCTGCTCGGCGCAGTGCAGATCGTCGTCCACATGATTTTCTTCCTGCACATGAACGCGCACTCGGAAGGCGGCTGGAACATGCTGTCCCTGATCTTCACGCTGGTGCTCGTGGTCATCACGCTCACCGGCTCGCTCTGGGTGATGTTCCACCTGAACAGCAACATGATGCCGTCGATGCAGCATTCGGAGAAGCTGCCGGGCCCGGGCGGCATCACGCCGCCCAAGGCCCCTTGATACTTCTGATACTCCTGCTGCCGCTCAGGTGTCCACTTAGGCGGCCAGGCGGAAGGTAGACACGGCTTCCTTCAGGCGCTGGGCCTGCTCTTCGAGCGAGCCCGCCGCCGCAGCGGCCTGCTCCACCAGCGCCGCGTTCTGCTGCGTCACGGTGTCCATCTGCGTGACCGCGAGGTTCACCTGCTCGATACCGGCGCTCTGCTCGGCCGAGGCCGCGCTGATTTCCCCCATGATGTCCGTCACGCGCTTCACGGCGCTGACGATCTGCTCCATGGTCTCGCCGGCGCGCGCCACCAGTTGCGAGCCGCGCTCCACACGATCCGCCGAATCCCCGATCAGCGACTTGATTTCCTTGGCCGCCGTGGCCGAACGCTGCGCCAGGCTGCGCACCTCGCCCGCCACCACCGCGAAGCCGCGGCCCTGCTCGCCGGCACGGGCCGCTTCCACGGCCGCGTTCAGCGCCAGGATGTTGGTCTGGAAGGCGATGCCCTCGATGACCGAGATGATGTCCACCACCTTGCGCGAGGACACGTTGATCTCGTCCATCGTGTGGACCACCTGCCCCACCACGTCGCCACCCTGCGTCGCCACTTCCGACGCATTCACGGCCAGCGCGCTGGCCTGCTTGGCGCTGTCGGCGTTCTGGCGGACGATGCTGGTCAGCTCCTCCATGCTGGAGGCCGTTTCCTGCAGCGACGACGCCTGCTCTTCGGTACGCTGCGAGAGGTCCGTGTTGCCGGCCGCGATCTGGCTCGTGCCCGTGGCAATCGCCTCGGTGCCGTAGCGCACTTCGGTGACGATGCCGAGGATGTTGTCGTTCATCTCGCGCAGCGCTTCGAGCAGCTGGCCGGTCTCGTCGTGGCTATCCACCTCGATCTGGCTGGTCAGGTCGCCCGCCGCCACGGTGCGCGCAAAGCCCACCGCACGGTGCAGCGGGCGCGTGATGCCGATGGTCAGCCACCACGCAAACGCCACGCCAATACCCAGCGCCACCACGCCCAGCGTGATCAGGCCGTTACGCGCGCTGCGGTAGATGCCGTTGATTTCCTCGGCCGTGCTGTCGATGGCCGCGCGCTGGATGTCCAGCAACTTCTGAATCTCACCCAGGTAGGCATCGCCGGCCGGCACGAATTCGGTCTCGAGGACCTTGTTCGCCTCGTCGGTCTGCCCGTCCTTCTTGAGCTTGGTGATCTTGTCGCGCGAGTCGTTGTACGGGTTGCGCACAACAAGAATGCGCTGGAACGCCGCCTTCTCGGCCTCGGACGTCATGACCGGGTCGAGCTTCTCGCGCAGCTTGGCGATCGCCTCGACCGAATACTTGGTCTCGGCCGCGAAGAAGGTGCCGAGCGAGGGGTCGGCGCTACGCGCCACGGCGGTCGTGCGGCGCACGCTCGCGTACATCAGCCGGTACCAGTCACTGACCAGCCGTTCCTTGGCCAGCGGCTGCTGCATCATTTCGTGCGTGCGGCCGGCCACTTCCTGGAGGCGCAGCACGCCCACCACGGTCATGAGGGTGGATAGCATCAAGACCACGCCAAAGCCAATGCCAAGGCGAACACCAATACCAAGATTCTTCATTTCTTCTACCTGATTGCACACTGGTGGGTGACCGTGCGCGCCCGCATGGCGCCCGGCCGCTCTCTCTCCGGTGCCCCGTCGCGCGAATGAACGCACGACCGGACATTGGATGGCTTAACGGCATCGGGTAGCAGAAGCTTGAGAAATTTCTCAGGGAAAACGCGCATTGCGGACGTTGCCCGCCCGTGGGCAGAGGACATCCCACATCGCGGAACGCAGCGCGGTCCTGTCGGGTTCTAGCGCGGCTGGGCCGCGACCGAGGTCCGGCTGAAGGCGTACGGCACCAGCGCCAGCGCTACCAGTACGGCCGCCGTGAGAAAAATCGCGCCGTAGGTATCGCCTTCCGCCCATTGGCGCGTGTGGCCGACATTGGCGATCAGCCCGAAGCCCCAAGAGGTCAGCGCGGAACCAAGGAAGACAAAGGTATTGAGCACGCCCAGCCCGCGCCCGCGCGACGGCGCCGGAATCAGCGCGCGGCCCTGGGCCATGACCAGCGGATGCAACATGCCGATGGTCGACACCAGCGCCATCAGGCCCACGCCGGACACGATCCCGCTGTCCGGCCAGGCCCACAGCAGCAGCCCGCCCACCATCGACAGGGCGCCCCAGCCGAAGATGGTCGCCTTCAGGGACGTGCCGCGCACCAGCACCGGCAGCAGGAAGGCGGTCAGGAAGCCCGCCAGGCTCAACAGCGTCAGCGCCACGCCGCGCGTGCCCGCGTTGAGATGGTAGACATCGGCCAGATACGGCCCGCTCCAGGCATTCCGGAACGCCGTRCCGGCGGCCATCGCCACGCACATCGGAATCAGCAGCCACAGCGAGCCCATGCCGAGCAGCCGCGCGCTATCGGTCAGCATCGCGCCCATCGGCACATTGCGTGCCTCGGCGTGGCCTTCGTCGCGCACCACGCGCCAGACGCCGTAGCAGACGGCCGCCATGCAAATGGCCGAGAGCCCCATCGCCGGCCGCCAGCCCACATGCTGCGAGGCCCAGCCCAGCGGGGCCGTGGCGCACAACGCGCCAACCATCCCCAGCGCGTTGGATCGGCTGACCACGCGCATGTACTGTTTTTCCGAGAGTTGCTCGGACGCGTAGTGGAGCAACCCCATGAAGACCGGCGCGCAGGCCAGACCGAGGCCCATCTGGGCGAGCATGGCGACCGTGGCGTTGGGCGCCGCCGCGAACGCGACGCCGGACAACGCGCCCACGCCGAGCAGCCACGCCGTGGGGCGGCCCACGCCGAAACGGTCGAACGCCAGCCCGACCGGAATCTGCGCCACCGCGAAAGCCAGGAAAAAGCACGACGACAGGGCCCCGTAGCCCGCGGGCGACAGTTGGAAGTCGTGCTGGAGTTCAGGCGCGATCACCGCGAGGCAGCTGCGATAGAACTGGCTCAGGATGAAGGCGAACGTGAGAAACGTGATGCCGCGCCGGGTCGTGGCGTCGGGGGTCGTGCTGGGGCTTTCCTCGGGGAAAGTCGAAATATGAGGGCGATGCAACGCGATGACTCGTGGCTGTCGGGGGGCAGCCGGCCATTTTACGCGCGCGGTTCGCTCGGTATTCGCAGGAATGCAATAAATCGTGCGAACTACGGCACGCCATTCCGCCTGGCGAAACCTGGAGAGCAGCCTAAGGCCTCGGCGCCCTGGACATCAGCGGGCCGAGCGGCCGCCGTAGAACGTTCCCGTGCGCGGATTGGAGATATGGTACGCCTGGCTGATCGCCCAGCGTTGCGCGGCCAGAAAGGCTTCCGGCTCACGTTGTGTCCAGGCGCTGACCATCAGCGGCGAGGCGTCTTCCTCGGTGTTAGGGTAGACGGCCGCCCGGTGCACCGCCGCCCTGTCGGGCGATCCGGGAATCGTCGTGGTTCGAATCGTGACTTGCATCAACGCAGTTCCTAGAGCCCAGATGCCGAAAATTATGCGCGGATCGGCGTGACATTGCCATGACCACGTGATGACAGCCACGCGCACATGTATGGTGCACGCCCCATTGGTGGGGACTGCCGCGCCGGCGCTGGCTTTGCGGGTGGTGTGGCGCCGTGTTGACGTGGTGCGCGCGCCACGCCGACGCCATCCTGGTGTGGCCCGGGCGGCTACAATGCGCCTGCGCCGCATCCGGGCCCGTTCGGCCCGCTCATCCCGCCTCCACCGCTTTATGCCGTTTTATGCCAATTCCTGACCGGGTTTTCCTGCTCGGCCCGCTGCTGAAGGGGGTGTCCCGCTCGTTCTACCTGACGCTGCGCATCCTGCCCGCCGGCATGCGCGACCCCGTGGGGCTCGCCTACCTGCTGGCCCGCGCGGCGGACACCATCGCCGATACCGCGCTGATTCCCCCGCCGCAGCGGCTGGACCTGCTGCTGGGGCTGCGCGCCCGCGTGAACGGTGCCGATGACGGGGGCGAACTGGTCCGCCGGCTGGCCGCCGAGGTCGCCAGCCAGCAAAGCCTGTCGGACGAAAAGGTGCTGCTGGAGTCGATCGGCCCGGCGCTGGACGTGCTCGACCAGTTGCCCGAGGCCGACCGCACCGCCGTGCGCGGCATCGTGACCACGCTGACCGAAGGCATGGAATTCGACCTGCGCACCTTCCCGGACGAAGGCTCCACGCAGGTCGCGGCACTGGCCACCATGGCCGATCTCGACCGGTATACCTATCTGGTGGCCGGCTGCGTGGGCGAGTTCTGGACCACGATGACCGACCGGCATCAGCCGGGCACGCTGCAGGCGCCGGCCGAACTGATGCTGCGCCGGGGCGTGCGCTTCGGCAAGGCGCTGCAGATGGTCAACGTGCTGCGCGACTGCGGCAAGGACCTGCGCATCGGGCGCTGCTACCTGCCGACTGAGTTGCTGGACCGGCACGGGCTGTCGTCGGCGGATCTGCTGGACCCGGCCAACAGCCGCCGTGCCCGGCCGATGCTGGCGGAGGGCGTGCGCGTAGCGCTCGACCATTTCCGCGAAGCCATCGCCTACACGCTGGCTATCCCGCGCACGGCCGTGCGGCTGCGGCTGGCCTGCATCTGGCCGATCCTGATCGGGCTGGAAACGCTGCTGTTGCTGGTGGACAACGACGCCTGGCTCGATCCGGCGCGCGTCTCCAAAGTCCCGCGCGGCAAGGTCTACCAGGTGCTGGCGGGCAGTCTTCCGTGCGTGATGATCGATACTGCGCTGCGGGGCTGGATGGAAGGGCTGGTCTCGCGCATCGAGGCTCGTCTGGCCTGAGGGTCGACGTCCCGCCAAAAAACAAACGGCCCGCACTCGGCGGGCCGTTTTCATCTGACGTGCAAGCCGTTACTTCGCGGCTTCGGCCGGCGCCTTCTTGGGCGCCTTGGTGGACTTCTTCGTGGTGCTCTTGGTGTCGGTCAGCGCCGACCCCGTGCTCTTGGCACCCTGGGTGTACGGATCGAACTTGTCGCCAGCGCGCGCGGTATCAGGTACGTAGCCATCCTTGTTGGTGGCACGAGCCGGATCCGGCACATAGCCGTCCTTGTTCGTGGTGCGCATATTGTAGTCGTAGCGATCGGCGGGATTCGCCGGACCTGCCGCGAGCACGACGCCCGGAACCAACGTTGCAATGGCCAATACCATGGTGATCGACTTCATCGATGCCTCCTGACGGAATGTGGAAGATCGCGCGTCCAGGACGCACGTGCCAAGGTTAAGCCTATCCCGATGGGCGCCAAAGCGCCATGGCATTCGCACGTGAATTGTTGTAAAGCACTGGCGCGGCGCAGCAAGGGCGCGAGCGCCCTCACGGCCACCGCCGCCCGCTTTTTGACCGCTTTTTGCCCCCTTATTGGGCAGTCCAGCCGCCGTCCGCCGCCCAGGCGGCGCCACGCACTTCGTCGCCCAGCGGCGAGCACAGCATCGTCACGATCCCGCCCAACTGGCGCGGCGTGACGAACTGCCCGGACGGCTGCTTGTCCGCCAGCAGCCGGGCCTGCGCCGCCTCGGCCGAGATGCCATCCCGCGCCGCGATGTCCGCGATCTGCTGCGCCACCAGCGGCGTCAGCACGAAGCCCGGGCAGATCGCATTGCACGTGACGCCGGTACCGGCCGTCTCGAGCGCGGTGACCTTGGTCAGGCCCACCAGCCCGTGCTTGGCCGCCACGTAGGCCGACTTGCCCGCCGAGCCCACCAGCCCGTGCACGGACGCGATATTGACGATGCGACCCCAGTTCCGTGCACGCATGCCGGGCAGCGCGTGGCGGATCGTATGGAAGCTGGAGGTCAGGTTGATGGCGAGGATGTCGTCCCACTTCTCCGCCGGGAACGCCTCCACTGGTGCCACGTGCTGGATGCCAGCGTTGTTCACCAGCACATCCACGCCGCCAAAGCGCGCCTCCGCCGCGGCCACCATCGCCGCGATCTCGTCGGGCTTGCGCATGTCGGCCGGATGGTGGATGGCCTGCACGCCGGTTGCCGCGAGGCTAGCCAGCGCGGCGTCCACATCGCCGAAACCGTTCAGGACGATATTGGCGCCAGCCTCGGCCAGCGCCTGTGCAATGCCCAGCCCGATGCCGCTCGTCGAGCCGGTCACCAGGGCGGTCTTGCCTTGCAAATGGGTCAGATTGTTCATGATCGCGCCTCGCTCAGACCAGGCCGGTCATGTAGTACACCGCGATGACGAAGAACACCGCCAGCGTCTTGATCACGGTGATGGCGAAGATATCGCGGTACGACTCGCGGTGCGTGAGGCCCGTAACCGCCAGCAGCGTGATCACGGCGCCGTTGTGCGGCAGCGTGTCCATGCCGCCGCTGGCCATCGACACCACGCGGTGCAGCACTTCCAGCGGAATCTGGGCGGCCTGCGCACCATGGATGAAGGCGTCGGACATTGCAGCCAGCGCGATGCTCATGCCGCCCGAGGCCGAGCCGGTGATACCGGCCAGTGTGCTGACCGAGATGGCCGCGTTGACCAGCGGGTTGGGAATGCTGCGCAGCGCATCGCTAACCACGAGGAAACCCGGCAGCGCGGCGATCACACCGCCGAAGCCGTACTCCGATGCCGTGTTMATCGATGCCAGCAGCGCGCCCCCGACGGCGCCCTTGGTGCCTTCGGCAAAACGCTCCCGCACGGCGCCGAACGCGGTGACGAGCACCACCACGATGCCCAGCAGCAGCGCGCCCTCGACCGCCCAGATGGCCGTGACGCTCGCCACCTTGGTCTCGATCGGCTTGGCCAGGCCCGGCAGCGACACGCTGTTGGCCGGCCCATACCAGAGCGGGATCATCCGCGTCAGCCAGAAATTCGACACACCCACCACGAGCAGCGGCAGGATGGCCAGCAGCGGCGGCGGCAGCTTGCCGCCTTCCACGCGCTGCGGCTCGTTGAGCAGGTTGGTGCCGTAGCCCTCCCCCCGCGCAGCAGCCGAACGGCGGCGCCACTCGAGGTAGCTCAGGCCCACCGCGATGATGAACAGCGAGCCGATCACGCCGAGGATCGGGGCGGCCCACGCCGTGGTGTTGAAGAAGTTCGACGGGATGATGTTCTGGATCTGCGGCGTGCCCGGCAGCGAATCCATCGTGAACGAGAACGCGCCCAGCGCGATCGCCCCCGGCATCAGCCGCTTGGGGATGTTGCTCTGGCGATAGAGTTCGGCCGCGAACGGGTAGACGGCGAAGACCACCACGAACAGCGACACGCCGCCATAGGTCAGCAACGCGCAGACCGCCACGATCACTGCATTGGCCCGCGAGCGCCCGATATAGCGGATGGCCGCGGCGACGATGGACTCGGAAAAGCCGGACAGTTCGATCACCTTGCCGAACACCGCGCCGAGCAGGAACACCGGGAAATAGAGCTTCACGAACCCGACCATCTTCTCCATGAAGATGCCCGTGAACACCGGCGCCACGGCGGACGGATCGGTCAACAGTACGGCGCCAAGCGCCGCCAGGGGTGCAAACAGGATGACGCTGTAGCCGCGATAGGCGGCAAACATCAGGAACGCCAGGGCGGCGATCACCACGACAAAAGACATGAGGTCTCCAGAATTTGTTCTTGAACCGACGCTGCTGAGCGGCCATGGAAGAGCCGTCGCGCGCGGATTGCCCCTGGCTTGTCAGGCATCGGGGGCGGCTTGAGTTCGCAGGATGTGTGCCATACGCCATACGAGGCGAATGCATCACTTATTGACGTTTTTGTCTCGATTCATGGATTCAAACCTGCTATCGACGCATGCAAATCTCGCTTGTGAGACACTCGCCGTCTCCCCATCGAGACAACGAGATCGGCAGCATGCAGAAAATAGCGGAGCCGGGCGGTGCCCTGCTGCTGGACTACGACTACGTGGCGCGTCGCGCCATGGCCTCGCTGTTCCGCACGTTCGAGAATTTCAGCGAAGGCACGTTCGTCGTGGACGACCACGCGCGCGTGGTCTGGATCAACAAGCGCTACGCGGCGCGCTTCGGGTTTTCGAACCCGCAGGAGGCCATCGGCCGCGACTGCGAGCAGGTGATTCCCAACAGCCTGATGCGCGAGGTGGTGACCACCGGCAAGCCGATCCTGCTCGACATCCTGGAGACGGACAGCGACACGATGATCGTCACGCGCCTGCCGATCAAGGACGACGATGGGCGCACGATCGGCGCGGTGGGCTTCGCGCTGTTCGACGAACTGAAGTCGCTGACGCCGCTGTTCGCGCACTACTCGCGCGTACAGGCCGAGCTGGCCGCAGCGCGCCGCTCGCTCGACCAGGCCCGCCGCGCGAAGTACACCTTCGCCAGCTTTATCGGCACCAGCCCGGCGGCGCAGGAGGTCAAGCGCCAGGCCCGGCGCGCGGCGCGCGTGGAGTCGCCGGTGCTGCTGCTTGGCGAGACGGGCACTGGCAAGGAGTTGCTCGCGCATGGTATCCACGCCGGCTCTACGCGCGCCGAGCAGCCTCTTGTCACCGTGAACGTGGCGGCCATTCCCGAGACGCTGCTGGAGGTCGAGTTCTTCGGCGCGGCGCCGGGCGCCTACACGGGCGTGGACCGCAAGGGCCGCATCGGCAAGTTCGAACTGGCGGACGGCGGCACGCTGCTGCTCGACGAGGTGGGGGACATGCCGCTGATGCTCCAGAGCAAGCTGCTCCGGGCGTTGCAGGACAAGGAATTCGAGCCGCTCGGCTCCAACCGCATCGTGCGCGCCGATGTGCGGATCATCGCGGCCACGTCGGCCGACCTGCCGGCGCTGGTCGCGGCGGGCAAGTTCCGCGCCGATCTCTACTACCGRCTCAACGTCCTGACGATCGAACTGCCGCCACTGCGCGAGCGGCGGGCCGACCTGCTGTTGCTGGCCAACGCGATCATCGAGGAACTGTGCATCAAGGCCGATCGCAACCCGCCCGGGCTGCGCCAGGACGCGTTGCAACTGCTTGGGGAATATGACTGGCCCGGCAACGTGCGCGAGTTGCACAACGTGCTGGAGCGTGTCGTGATGCTGTGCGACGAGGATTCGATCGACGCGACCACTCTCGCCCCGCTGCTGGACCGCCGCTTGCCGGCGACCCTGCCGTCAAGCGTACCAGCGAGCCTGGAAGCCCCCGTCGCGCCGGCGAAGGTGACGACGGTTGTGCCGACGGCACCCGAACCCCCGCCGCAAACCTACGCGGCGGCGATGGCCGGCTTCGAGGCCGCCTTCCTGCAACAGGCGCTGGACGCCTGCGGCGGCCGGGTGGCCGACGCCGCCACGCGGATCGGCATCAGCCGCGCCGCGTTCTACAAGAAGCTCGCGGCGCTGAAGCCGGCTTCGGTGACCTGATCAGGCGACCTGATCAGCCGCCGATGCCGAGCAGTTCCACTTCGAAGTTCAGCGTGGCGTTCGGCGGGATCGTACCCGGCACGCCGCGTGCACCGTAGGCGCTGGCCGACGGGCAGGTCAGCTTGGCCTTGCCGCCCACTTGCATCTTCTGCACGCCCTCGGTCCAGCACGGAATCACGCGATTCAGCGGGAACGAGATCGGCTGGCCGCGCTTGTACGAACTATCGAACTCCGTGCCATCGGTCAGCGTGCCACGGTAGTGCACCTTGACGGTATCGGAAGCCTTGGGCGAGGCGCCCGTGCCCTTGGTCACGTGCTGGATCACCACGCCGGACGGCAGCGTCTCGGAAGCCGGTGCGGCGGCCTGGGCAACGCCTGCGCCAGCGAGCGTGACGGCGGCAAGAATCAGGGAAAGAGTCTTCATGGGAATCTGTCGTGTCAGTGTGTTTGGAAATTGGCGCCGGCAGCGCGCGCGAGGCCAGCCGGCAGTGTACCCGAGGCATCATCCGACCACGAACAGCCCGACGATGAAGTACGCGAGCGAGAGCGACAGCGCCAGCGCAACCAGCACCACGGCAATTCCTCGCCATGGCATCGTGCGGCGGCGCCGCTCCGGGTTGGCGACCGAAGCTGGCATCGTCTCCTCCGCCTCTGCCGGTACGAGCGCCGGCCGGACGCGCGGCGCGGTGTCTGGCAATGGTGCGCCGTGCTCGTCCCGCAGCCCCCGGGCGACCAGCGCCGCGATCACCGCCAGTGCGTGTGTGCCCATGTCCGGCGCTTCACGCAAGCGCAGGATCCACGTCCGGCATTGCTGCCCGGTATCGGCGCTGCCGTAGTACTCGCGCAGCAGGCTGTCCTGCAGCCATACGCCCCGGCAACTGCCCGACGCGCCGCCCTGCACACGACTGCCCGCCTGATCCAGCGCGGTGCAGAAGCAGTAGTGCACCGCCTGCACGGCGTCGACCGGCAGGTTCACCGCGTTGCCCGCCCGCCGCAGGTGGACGAGCTGTTTGCGGGACTCGCGCTTGAGCCATTCCATCCGCGCCATCGACTTCAGCTCCGGCGACAGTTCATCGAGGATGCGAAACAGCGGCTGGGCGAGATGGAGCAGGAGATTGCCTCCCCAATAGTGGGTCATCCCCAGTCCTTCTCTGCGCCGGAGGCGATCATGGCGTGCCGCCGCGCGGTATCCGCCACGGTCCAGTAGTCGTCCGCCATGGCCGGCCCTTGCGCGTGCGGCGATGGCGCCGGCTTCGCCGTGGGTGCCCGGTACGCATAGGGGTTGACGCCATCGCCGCCGCGACGGTCCGGGCTCAGGTAGCGGCCGATGTCGGGGTCATAGACACGCCGGCCGTGCCAATGCAGCCCGGTTTCGTCATCGGCGAACTGGCCCGCGAGCCGCAGCGGCTGCCCGCCGGCGACTGCCGGGCCATCTTGGGCCAGCAGCCGGCCCAGCGCCGTGTAGCGGCCAGACCAGACCTCCGCGCCCGCCTCGTCGGTCAACGCCACGGCGGTGCCGGCGACGTCGGTCTGGTAATGCAGGAACCGCATGGCCCCGGGCTGGCCGGCAGCATCGAGCGGCTGGTCGATGCAGGTCAAGGGCACGTCGCCGCCAGAGCCTTGCCCCGCCGGCACATAGAGATAGGTCCGTACGCGGTCTGCCTCGAGTATCTGCCGCAAGGTGTCGTCGTGCCAGACGAAGCGCGTGATGCGCGGCGGCGTGGCTGGCAACGCGCGGCCCGGCGCCTGCCGGACCGTCACAGTCCGCTCGATGCAACGGCCCAGCGCGTCGTACTGGTAGCGCACGAGCCGGTCGCGCACGCGCACGGCAATCAGGTGGCCTTCGCCGTCCCATTCCAGTGCCATCGCGTCGCGATTGCCTGACTTCGCTATGACCTGCCCCCACGCGTCGTACTCATACCGCCAGCCCGCAAATTCGGTCAGCCGGTGATTGTCACGCCGCACCGGACCCACCAGGCTCCGCGATGGGTCTATCTGCGTGCCCGCGCCGTCCCAGCTGAAGCGTTCAATGCCGAGATCGTCGGTCACGCGCCGCAGCAGATTGCCGCTGCGGTCATAGTCGAGGTGGGTGGTGCCATATCGGTGATCGACGGTCTGTACTACCTTGCCGCCAGCGCCGTAACTGACCGCGCGCCAGAGCCGAAGATCTTCCGGCACGATCTCGCGCTCGGCGGTCTCGCTGTGCAGCACCGCGCGCCACCACAGCGGCGCGCCGATGGCGTCGTAGCCCGTATAGGTCAGCAGGTCGCCCTGCATGCGAACCACTTCGCGCTGCATGGGGTCGAAAGCAAACTCCGCGACGTGCTGGCCGTCGATCCCGATCAACGTCACCATCCCCGTGTCGTCGCGCGTGATCTGCACGGTCTGCTGTTGGGGCAGCAGCACCCCAATCAGGCGACCGGCGTCATCGTAGCCAAAGCGGAGCTTGCTGTGCGGGCCTTCCTCGGACAAGGGCTTGCCCATCTCGTCATGCGTGTAGCGGACGGCTGTCTCGACGATCCCCAGCGCCTCGCCCTCAGCGGTGGGCGTGCGCGACACGGCCTGGAGATGACCATCGGCGGCATAGTCGAACCGATACCGACTGTGCGTGGTGTCGCGCCCCACGAGACGGCCAAGGGGATCGTACGAGTACACCTCGCGCCGCACCTGCCCGCCGGCACTCGCTGTCAGCGTGGCGAGCGCGCCGCTGTCCGTGTAGGTGAAGTCCTGCGTTACGCCGTTCTCGTCGGTCGACCGGCTCGGACGGCCCACAGCATCCCATTCGAACGTCTGGACCGCCCCATTGCCGCTCGTGGTGCGCACGCGCCGGCCGTGCGCGTCGTAGGCATGCGCGATTGCGTGCCCCTCTTCGTTGATCTCGCGCAGGACACGACCGCGCCCATCTCGCTCCCACGCCCGGCCCTGGCCGTCGGCGCCGACATACTGGGTGCGCTGACCGAGCGCATTCCAGTCATGACGCTCATCGCTGCCATCGGCGCGCGTCAGCTGGAGCGGCCAACCGTGGCCGTTGCATTCGAAGCGTGTGATGCCGCCCGCCGCGTCGCACAGCGCGGTGACTCGGTTGTCCGCGCCATAGGTCAGGTCGAAGGTACGGCCCTCCGCATCGGTCTGCCGGATCACCCGACCGGCGGCGTCCCGCTCGAATTGAACCGTTGCACCGTCGGCGCCGGTGCGACGGATGATCCAGCCGTGCGCGTCGTACACCGTGGCCACTTTGCCTTCCGGCGTATTGTGCTGCGTCGGCTGGAGGCTGTCATCGCGAATCCACGACCAGTTCTGGCCGGCGGAATCTTTCACCATCAGCGGCTCGAGCGTGCTGAAGGTGTAGTGGGTCTGGCGCCATCGGCCGGCGGAATCGGTCTCCTTGACCACGCGCGAGAGGTTGTCCAGTGTGAGCACGATCCGACGCTCACCCGGCAGTTCCAGCGCGACTGGCCAGTGCGAGCGGCTGTACTGGAACGCATACTGCCGGCGATCGAAGTCACGGAAGCCGACCACGCAACCGCGCGCGTCGTAGCGCCAGCGCGCCGTGTGCCCGAACACATCGGTGACGTCGCAGGTGCGCGATGCAGTGTCGTATGTGAACTGTTCGCGTGCCCCGGCATCGGTGCTGCGCTCGACCACACGCGCGCGGTCTCCATCGGCCTCCCATACGTAGCGTGTCACGCCGCCGAGAGCGCCGGCTTGCTCGACCATGCGCCCKCCGCGGTAGCCGTAACGCCGGGTCGTGGCACCCGTGCGGTCCTCGACCCGCGCGAGCCGTTCGTCATCATCGTAGTGATAGTGCACGAGCATGCCGGCAGGCCCTGTCCCTACACGCTCGATGGCGGACAGGCGCCGGCTGTCGCCGGCATAGTGCATCTGCAAGACGTCACCGCACGTGCTGCCAAGCCGGTCCAAGCGTCCCGAGGCATCCCGGATGCAGCCGATGCGTTCGCCGGCATAGTCCTCGATGTACTTCAGCCGCGCGATGCCTTGCGCGTCGAACTTCTCGAAGACGCGATAGCACGGCGTGAAATCGGCCACGACCATCGTGCCGTCCGACAGGCACGCCAGGTGCAGGCGTTCGGACAGCACTGTCACGCGCGTGCCGGGCTGCGGATCGGGTACGTCGATCGTGCGCCCGTGCTCATCGGCGTAGATCAGTCGATCGCCCTGCCGGTGCAGCGTCACCTCCCAACGCACGCGCCAGCCGACGCCCAGCGCCCCTTCCGCGGCCAGTGCGCTGGAATAGAAGCGCGACCAGCGCAGCGGCAGGCGCGCCGGCAGCGTGAAATCCGTCTCGTGCGCCGGGAGGCAGATCTTGTCGCCAGACAGGACATCGATCTCGCCCCACAGCAGGCCAGACAGCGCGCGACAAACACCGTACCGCGCCGCCATCTCCGCTTCGTGACCATGGAATCGCCCGGCAAAAGGACGCGTTGCCACGGCATCGAGTTCCTTCGCCCGGAGCAGGTCGAGCAGGCTGCCCAGTTCACTGATGGCCGACATGTCCGCCCTCAACCCCCGACGAATACGTTAGGGGAGCCATTCGCGACTGGCGCGCCGCAGCCGGACACGCCGCCGACCATGGAGGCCGGCATGTTATTGATGAATACCGTGGACGAGCCTTTCGCCAATGATCCGCCTCCGTGCAGCGAGCACGAACAACTGCTCCCGCACGCGATAGCGGCGGGCACCCCGTTGATAAAGACATTGCCGGATCCCGACGTGATCGACCCTCCGTGGCCGATCGCGTCACCCAATCGCGCAGCTGGCGTTCCCATATGTGCTTCCTTTCAGAATCGAGTGATGGCCCGGTGACGGATGTCACCGGGGCGAGCAGGTTCTCGCCTTCCGCCGTTATGGCTCTGGCGTCGTTGGCGTCGGCGTCGGAATCGGCGGCGTCGGCGTCGGTGGGGGCGGGGTGGGCGTCGGCGACGGTGGCGTCGGTCCGGTTGGCCCAGTCGGTCCGGTTGGCCCTGTCGATCCGGTTGGTCCAGTCGCGCCAGTTGGCCCAGTCGACCCGGTTGGCCCTGTCGACCCGGTTGGCCCTGTCGACCCGGTTGGCCCTGTCGACCCCGTTGGCCCTGTCGACCCCGTTGGCCCTGTTGGCCCTGTTGGCCCTGTTGGCCCTGTTGGCCCTGTTGGCCCTGTTGGCCCGGTTGGCCCGGTTGGCCCGGTTGGCCCGGTTGGCCCGGTTGGCCCTGTTGGCCCTGTTGGCCCTGTTGCCCCGGTTACGCCGGTTGCCCCAGTTACGCCGGTTGCGCCAGTTCCCCCCGTTGCTCCAGTCGCCCCCGTTGCGCCACTCGGCCCCGGCGGTCCCGGTATCTGCTTGGCATTGGCGCGGGAGCCGAGGCCGAGCATGGGCACCACAATCGGTACCGACGGTGCGGCCAGGCCGATCGCGAAGAAGCCACCGCCACCGCCTCCGCCGCCGCTCTTCTTCTTGCCGTCGCCCGGGTTCAAGTCCAGTTGCGTGCCCTGGATGACAATCTTGTTGCCCACGAGCTTGATCGTTCCGTCGCTGGCCATCGACAGCGACGATTCCCCGCAGGTCAGCGACAAGGCCGAACCGGCACTGACGGCCATCGCCTTGCCGATGCTCACCAGATAGGCGCCGCCCACCGAATAGGTCGATGCCAAGGCCACGTTGACCGCCGATATGCCACCGATGCTCATGGAATAGGCAGCGCCGACGGTATGGACCGATCCGCCCGCCACGTTGGTGGCATACAGTGCGCCAACGCCAAGGTTGAAGTTGGCACCCACGCCCATCGCCAGGTCCATACCGACGGTTTTCGTCTCGTTCCGCTTCGTCAGGCTGACCATGTCGCGCTCGGCCTGCTGGTAGAACTCCTCCATGCCGGCCTTGTCCTCGAACCGGACGCCGTTGTAGTTGTCCGGCCCGCCACCTGGCGTCTGGCTTTTGAAGCCGCTCTTGGTGGCGCTGGCGGGCAGGTCCCAGGGCGGCTGCGTCGCATTGTTATAGAGACTGCCAGTGACCAGCGGCCGATCCGGGTCGCCATTCATGAAGTTGATAATCACCTCATGGCCGACGCGCGGGATATAGATGCTGCCGAACTTGGCGCCGGCCCAGGCCTGCACCACGCGCACCCAGCATGAGTCCGACTCGTCGTTGCGCGCGTAGCGGTCCCAAAGGAAACGCACCTTGATGCGGCCGAATTCGTCAGTCCAGACCGTGGAGCCCGGCGGGCCGACCACGATGGCCGATTGCGGACCGTGGGTATTGGGCTTGGCCGTCGTGCGGGGCATGCGGAACACCTCGCTGGTGGGCTGCACCTCAAGCTCGTTCCGGCATTGGTACTGATAACCGGCTCCCGATTCGTCGGCAACCTCCGTCAGCATCAGTGTCGATTCCACCACGAGATACTCGCGGTTCGCCCCACGGTGCGCATGACGGGCGAGCACGAAGGTCTCGCCACAAGCCACGCCACGGACGTTCCCATGGCCGAACGCGCGCACACCTTCCGCGCGGGCCTCTTCCATGCGGACACGACTGATCATGTCGCCATGACGCGCGTCAGTAAAGTCACTCGGCCATTCGAACACGTCCCGGTCGGCCCATGTCGTGCGGCGAGGCTGCTGATTGGCTTGCAGCAGCCTCGCCCGCGAACGTGTGAAGTCGTAGTCGTCCACTTCCACGCGGCCGGTACGCAGCGCCTCATGCACGGAGAACGCCGCGATGTGTTCGATGTCGATCTTGTCGTCGTTCGGGTGGTATTCGATCTGGTGATAAGACTCGCTGCGCACGCGGCGGTGCGCACCGATGTGGTCGCACAGCACGAGCCGGTGTTTGCCGTCCGAATGCTCGAAGAACCAGTAGATGCCCCATTCCTCCATCAGCCGCTGGATGAAGTTGAAGTCCGTCTCGCCATACTGGACCTGGAACTTGCGCGGGTCGTTGCGCTCGGATTCGCTCGTCAGCGCGTACTTGCCCACGTCGAGCCGCTTCTCCACCGGGTAGGGATAGTCAGCCAGAACGTCGTCGATGATCTCGAGTACGGTCTTGTCCTGGTAGATCTTGAAGTCGTTGGTCAGCGTGGCCAGCCACAGCCAGGGCCGCAACACCACGCGATAAACGTTGTACCGCCCCTCCTGGTGCAGGTAGCCGGCAGAGACCACAAGCCCGCTGATCTCGCGCGTGCCGCGCCCCACCTGCTCGCTGGGCGCCTTCCCGCTTCCGTCGATCTGGATCGAGAGCGTCATCTCCTTGCCGACCAACGCCTTCAGGTCAAGGTTCGCGCTCGCCGCCAGCGGCAGCTGGTAGTCGTCCGGCGTGCGCAACTGCACCTCGTACTCAAACAATCGGCCAAGCCGCTCCGTGCCATGGACCTGCAGGAACTCAAGGGCCGGCAAGCCGGCCACCTTGGGCATGGCGGCGCTGCGGATCGCCACGGTACGATTCTGCGAGGCAACGCCGTTCAAGAATTCAGTAGCCATTTCTTCCCTATTGCAATCACCAGTCTGTTTCCATCGTCGTCGGCACGGCCGGCGCTACGCGCCTTTCGGGCAGGCGAAACCCCTGAGAAGCTGGCCGGACAACGCATTCGCGTGCCCGCCCGTCACGAGTTCCAGTGCGGCATGGCGATCGTCGAATGTAAAATCCACGACCATGCGGCTGGCCGAGGCCGTGCCAACTGGCCGCCCTCGGTCGATCAGCCGGAACAGCGCCCACGGACCCGATGTCACGATCGTCGACGTGTCGGGCCGGATCTTCGGGCTGGCCGACATGCCGGCCACCGCCCCGCCGCGTGGGCCCGGCCATCCGAGCTGGAATGTCACGACCGGGCCATGTGCATAGCGAATCTGCTGGCCGTCGATGTCGAGCGAGAGTTCCAGAATCTCGGGGTCGAGATTGGCCACCCGGGCGTCGACCTTCCACGCCATGCGCTTCCCGCCCGATTCGCGGAAGAACGTCTCGCGGATGGCCGCAGCCCGTTCGAACGGCTCCAGGCTCGGCCCGTGGACGGGCGGCATGCCCGGGCTGAGCGCCTTGTAGCGCCAGGGCCGCGAACTGGTATCCACGTTCGGCGCGAGCGTCCGGGTGAAGAAAGCATCCAGCAGGCCATCGGCCGCGAAGATGTGGTGGAAGTCTTCAATGTCCACATCCTGGCTCGCCCCTGCCACGAACGGATACTTGCCCGCGATCGCCCGGCGGCACGCCGCACCGACCGATGATTMGAGTTGGGATGCCAGCAGCGTGCCAACGCCCGCGTTGACCTTCTGCGTCACCTGGACCGATATGCCGGCCAGCACGGCGCGGAATGGCGCGGGGAGCTTCTCGGCTTCCAGTTGCAGCATCGTGCCGATGTCGACCGCCGGCGGCATACTGTTCGCCGCAAGCGCGGCGCCCGCCACGGAAAGCCGGGTGTACTGCTCACCCAGCAGCGCCATGATGCCGCCCAGCTGGAGCGCATTGCCCCCGGAACCGGCCGCCGCCACCGGCGCGCTGGCGGGTGTCGTGCCGGCACCTGAATCGGCGTGCCCGGTCACCACTTCGCGCAGCGCTGCAAAACGGTTGTCGACCAGATCGCGCTCCACGCGGCGCAGCCGGTTCGTGCCGCCAAGCGCGGATGCAGCACTGGCAGCCCGTGTCACCGTATGGAGCCGCGCGGACATGCCAGAGGCCGTGACGACCTTCTGCGCGGTATTGACGCCATCATCCTCGTCATCCGCGACCGACAGCGATGTCTCGCGTATTGCCGTACGGGCCAGTCGTGCCAGCGGGGAATCCGCTGAAGACAGAATGCGCAGGATCTGAAGATCGAGCACAGTTGAACCACCCTGCTCCGCCGCGTCCGGCATCGCGGGCCGCACGCTTTCCAGGAAACGCTGCCAGTAGTTGGCGTAGTCGATCAGGTATTGACGGCGGATGTCCTCCGCCAGCGGCGAACTGGCCATCAGCGTGGCGACGTCCTGGCCGTAGCCAGCCTTCGCCTGCAACTCCGTACGCCCCATGATCCAGGCATCCGCAGGCTGAGCCTTGACAAGGAAGTGCGCCAGCCGCCGCGCGAATACCTTGTGGTAACCATCGTATGTGTAGAGGCCGGGCACGCCCTGCTCGAGCAGCGCGCTGTCCGCGAGCGTCAGCACCGAACCGGCCTGCAACCCCGCAGCGCGCGCCAGGGTGATCGGCTCGGGCGCCTCCTTGGCCATCTCCGCCATGGCTCGTTCATAGAGCCGTCGCGGCGCCGGGTTGCTGCTCAGGTAGCGACGCGCGCGGTCCACGAGCAACGCGTTTTGTGGCGTGCTCGGCGACAGGTCGTCGCCATCGAACAGCGCCTGAAGGTGCTGGCGCATCCGATGGGGCTCGCCGAACGCCGCGCTGCTGTCCGACTGCTCCCAGTCCTTGAGCACCCACGCCTTGAACACTGCGGCGTCGAAGTGCTTCCTGTCGTACAGCATCAGGTAGGCCGTCAGGGCGCTATAGACGCCATCGGGGTCACCAGCCTCCATTCGCGCATCGAGCGAATCCTCCAGACGCCGTACGACATGCGGCAGCAGCATCTGGCGCAACAGGATGGCGTAGGTGCTCCCCGAGGCATCCATGACGGGGGGTGCGGCGTAGAGCCCGTACCGATAGTCGAAGCCAGGATTGGCGAGATCGAGCTGCCCGAGGTGCGGCAAATCTGCCGACGCATTCAGCATGCCGGGCAAGGCCGTCGGCTCGCGCCGCTTGCGATAGCCCTTGACCCGTTCGTCAAGCGCGGTCACCTTCGCCTCGATGGCTGTCAGATAAGCGTGATTGTTCTCAAAACTCGTGGTGAGCGCATAGACCAGCCAGCCACACACCACGACTGACGCCAGATAGCTCGCTGCGCGCATCGCCCGGAAGCGGAGTTCCCAGCGCTGGTTCGGCCGAACCAGGTGTGCTTCCGGCACGATCACCTGCTGGAACAGGTTGTGCAGGAAGTAGCTACGATAGCCGGACATCTCGGCGCCCGCGGCACGCGAGGCCTCCGCCTCCGCTCCGGTTTCACTKGGCACCGAGCGGACCCCGCCGCCGCGCAGCCGCTGGAGCAGCGTGGTCTTGTCGGCGGCAATCGTTACGTCCGACTGCATTGCGCTCGAGAAGTACACGCCGCGCAGGGCACTGTCGATCTGCGTGCTGTCGTAGCGTGAGTCCATGAATACGAGCGACACCACATCGAGCACCACACCGGCCAGGCAGCCGAATTCCGCCGGCAGCGCGTAGAGACGCTTGCGACGTTCGGTCTCGTACTCCTMGATCAGCCGATTGTTGACGCCCGCCTCCAGGCGGTCGACAAGCACCCCGACTTCCTCGACGCACCGTTCGCGCAGATCATTGACACGACGTGCCGCACCGTCTTCYGGAGCGGAGACCGCGATGCCCCATACCTGGGCACGCCCTTCCGCCGTCAGTGACTGGAAGTACTCGCTGAAGCCTGGCAGCACATCGACCTTGGTCACGAGCACATACACCGGGAAGCGAATCCCGAGTTCCTTGCGTAGCTCGGTCAGCCGGGTGCGCAGCGTGGCCGCGAGAGCGATCCGCTCATCGGCCGACTTACCCAACAACTCCGAGGCGCTGAGTGCCAGCACCACGCCATTGACGGGCGCGCGCGGCCGGTGCTTGCGCAGCAGGCCCAGGAAGCCCATCCACTCCGTCTTGTTGCGCTCGGGGTCCTCCGTCTCGCCGGCGCGATGATCGGCATAGCGGCCGGCCGTATCAATCAGGACCGCCTCATTGGTAAACCACCAGTCGCAATAGGTCGTCCCCTCCGGCGCCTTCAGCGAGACGGCATTCATCTGGTCCGCCTCCGGGAACTCGAGCCCGGAATTCAGGGCGGCAATGGTCTTGCCCGCCTCCGGCGTGCCCAGCATCATGAACCACGGCAGGTCGTAGAGCTGGCGGTCACTTTCGAAGTACCGCTTCAGGCCAAGCCCGTGCCCGTGAATACGCCGGATATGCTGGACAGCCTTGCCGACAATGGCGCCAAGCACGTGCAGTTCCTCGCGCGGCCGCGCGGCCGCGTCATCGGACGAGCCGAAGATGCGCTTGACTAGGGCCTCGTTGTTGCGCAATGCGCCCCACAGACGCCAAGCGCCGTAAACCCCATAGGCAATGACGATCAGCACGATGCAGATCGTGCGCGTGCCGTAGGAGGCCAGTGGACGAACCTCGCCGAATGCGAGGAGCGGGCCGAGATGCCACAGCAGCACGCACAGGGCGGCCACGGCGAGCGGGCTATACGGCCAGCTACGCAGCCAGCATACGTACAGCGCGACCAGCATTACGATGGCCGTCACCCGTAATGACAGATCGCCAAGAGGATGATGGGCACCGAAGGCGAGCCAGGGGCCGAGGAACCAGACGGCGAGCCCCAGCGCCACGATGGCGAGGAATGCCAGCATCGCCTTCGAGAACAGGGGAGAGAAGAAGGTCTTCAAGTTATGCATGCTGCTTCCGCGCTACTGCGTCACCATGACTTCCACGCGCCGGTTGCGGGAACGTCCTTCCGCCGTGCCATTGCTGGCCACGGGTTGCGCATCGCCACGGCCATGCACCGCGATACGATTCGCGGGCGTACCGCCCGACTCCAGAATCTTCGCGACAAAGGCCGCGCGCTTCTCGGACAACTGCTCGTTGCTCGCAAAGTCCCGCGAACGGATCGGCAGGCTGTCGGTATGGCCGGTGACGACGACCTGGCCGCCCACGCGGGCCACCTCTTTCGCCACCTTCTCGAGGGTCGGGTACATGTCTGCACGAACTTCGTTCTTGCCGGAGGCAAACATCGAATCGCCCTTGAAGATGACCAGGCTGCGTCGCTCGTCCTCATCCACGCTCACGAGGCCGCGCGTGACCTCGTCCTTGAGCAGGATCGAGAGGCGGAGCCGCGCCGGAGCCTGCACTGATCCACGCGGAATGCTATGGATGCGCGCATTTAGCGCGCTGCCGGCCGTGAGCAACTGATATTTGTACCAGGCGAACAAGCCGAACACGATCACCGCGGCCACTGCGGCCAGGCTCCATGGCGGCACGCCGCGCAATGCGCGCAGGCGCCCCGCCTCGGCGGGCTTCCAGCGTGGGGAGAGTTCGACCGGCACTGCGTCGCGGGCGCCGGCGACCAGCGCAGCAAGGCGATGCCGCACCTGCTCCAGATGACGCCGGCCATCCTCGATCACGCTATACCGGCCCTCGAAACCCAGGCCAAGGATGCGGTACAGGATCTCCAGCACGTCAATGTAGGTTTGCGGATCAGCAGCCATCCGGCCGATCAGCAGGAATACCTTCTCACCACCGTCGTTCTCGCCTTCGAACGCAATCAGCAGGCTGTTACGCGCCCAGGCACCGCCGCCGCCCCATCGTGTACGGTTTGCGGCTTCGTCGAGCGCCGTGCACAGGCAGTAGCGCACCGCCGCCATATGCGTCCAGTGGAGGTTGGCACGCTCACAGAGGGTCTGGAAATGGTCCACTTCGCGCGCGAGCAGCAGGCGCAGCGCGCGGATCTCTTCCTGCGATGCCATCGTCGCTGGCATGTCGGCCAGCAACCGCAGTAACGGGCTCGCCGCTTCCATGAGCGGATTCCTGGCTAGCTGCACCGTCTCGAGCCGCCGTTCGGCGTCCACCGGCGGATCGAACGCGAACAGCACTTCGGCCTCCACCGGCGACGTACCATCGCGCGGCACCGCCACTTTTGCGCCCGATGCCGTCTGCACGTCAGTCACGCCACCCTCCGTGAGAAATGCGAAGTCGTCCGACGATTCAAGATTTCCGGCGCTCACTTATKACGCACTCCCCACAGTTCCAGCTTCAGCTCKGGGAAACTGCCGGCGATATGCATCGCCAGGGCACCCTGCTGAGCGATCTGGTCCCAGAACACGCCGGTCCGGGACAGCTCGAAGTAGACGTAATTCGCATTGAACGGAATCTGGCGCGGCGGCACGGGAAGCGCCAGCATCTGGAGCCCCGGCAGGTGCGAACGGATCAGTTCCGGCAGGCGCTGAGGCTGGCTGATCTTGGCCTGTGCGGCGAACTGTTGTTGCAGGACGTCTGGCGACATCTGCGCACCCACGGCAAGCACAAGCGTCTCGAAACTGGCCAACTCAGCGGGCAGCATTGTCGCAAGGCGAATGCCATGCGGCTGCTCCACGAGCGGAATCGGTTGCGCGCCACGTATCAGCACCTGGTTCAGCAGGTGATGGACCTCGGTTACTAGCGGATACAGGCTCTCAAAGAGTCGCGCATGGTCGTAGCCCGGCGCAAGCTCGGGCCGCCGCGTCTGCGGACGCACAAAGGTCGCGAGGTCGCCGGACAGCAAGAGCAGCGCGCGGTAGAGCTCGACGGGCGAGGTCTCGCCGATCTGCCCGATGTGTTCGAGCAACGGCTCATGGCGGTTGAGCACCTGCAACAGCAGATAGTCGGCGACTTCGGCTACGGCACCCGTGCGCCCATGGCTGCCTGACAGCCGGTTCGCCAACGCATCGGCGCGTAGCTTCGCCAGGCCATGCAGCTGCGTCACCCATTCCCGCAACAAGGCGTTGGCGCCAAAGTGCACAACGGGCGGGATATGGTCGCGCTCATGGAGAACGACAGAACCGTCGGGCTGCAAGCTCTGGATGCGCGCTACGGCGATGCCGATCCAGGACTGGCTCAGTTCCTTCTCAGGCAACAGCCGCAGCCGCAGGTTAGCCATCTGGACCGGCTTCGGACCTTGGCCGATCGCATTTGCATCGCGTAGCGCTTCGTCAAAGGCAAGATACCGCGCCAGCGACCCCGCCTGCTCCTCGAAGATCGTCTCCTCGGTGTTGGCAAGGCGTAGCGGCACGGCGAGGTAGATCAACTGGCCGAGATGCTCGGGAGTGATCGTCAGCGGCGGTGGCGGTGGCGCCTCCGTTGGCGTGTCGAACGGTGTGCCATCGGGAAAGATTCCCGATCCGCGTTTGATCGCCAGCTTGCCGAAGGACAATGCACTCTGATCGATCTCATACTGGCTGAATCCCCATGAGAACGGACTAAGCGTTGTCACACACCGCTGTGCGACATACTCGAGATAGCGCTCTTGCTGCTGAAACAGCTGAGGGCGCAGGAATAGTCCTTCACTCCAGACGATCTTATTGTGATAGCTCATGGCAATCAGTTGACCTCAGTAATCGAAACAGCTTGATCGCGTGCCTCGATCTTCAGGGCGACAGTCCTGTCGGGCACCACCGCGCGGTACCAGGCTGCATCGGGTGCCTCGGGCAGGCGCCACGTGGCGCGCCATACGGACTTGCCTAGTTCGCGGTAACCAACCAGCACGCCGATMGCTGTTGTGCCCGGATTGGATTTGCGTTCGATACGCTCGTCGGTGCCGGGCCGCATGATGAACTCGTCGACAGCAAGCAGGTCGGCGGCAAGCACCTTCTTGTCTTCGTTCTGAAGCGTAAAGAAGTCGGCGCTATCGAACGCCGCAGCGGACTTCAGTTCGTAGACGCGCACCATCACCGGCGCAGCGCGGCCTTGTTCATCGCTATTCAGGTTCCCGCTCGTCTCGATCAGGAGCTTCAACTGCAACGGCTCTTTCCGCGTCGGTGCAGTGCTGCATCCTTGCAAGACCAGGCATACCATCAGCAACAACCACCCGATCGCCATCCACCGAGTGGCGCGGGTGCCGGCCAATCCGGTGGGAGTCAGATCAAAGCGCATGGACATGTTCGATTCGGTTTGGCTGCACGCAGTGCAATCCGGCCGCCGAATCGCAACCGGATTGCACGACAACCAGGAGGGTCAGGCCGTGTTCTTCTTGACGTCGAACGTTGCGGTGATCACGCCGCCGCTGCCGCCCTGCGCGTTCTGCACCACGTATTCCTGCTTCAGGCGGGAGAACGACAGACGCACGATCTCGCGCGGACGAGCTTCGTCGGAGCTAAGGCCAGAAGGGCTCACCTGCGTCACCAGCAGGTCGTTCATCGTGAACTTGATGTACTCGAGCGGGCTGCCGCCGGCCTTGCGCACCACCAGACGAGCCTCGTCGATATGCTTGCCCAGCAGGCAGTACTGCACGAGATTCGGGCTGGCACGGTCGATATAGTGCTCGAACTGCAGGTCATCGACAGTGGCCTTGCCAGCGCCGCCGCCAGAGCCGGCGTGCATGTTCGATTGCTGGCTGACGCTCCACGACCAGCTCAACACCTCGATCTCGCTCTTGTGGACGCTATCCTCGGACTCGCCATCGATGCCGTTGATCTTCAGGAAGATGTCTTGTGCCATAGTGAGAATTTCCTTGTTCAGTAGATATGACTTACCCATGGCGGGCTTGTTTGACGAGCCCCCGCCCTGACTCGGAGTAGCGTTCGCAGGCGCGACGTACGCCGCGCCACGATGCTCAGGCGGCAGCCTTCACCAGCGGCAGTTTCGCGACGAGTCGCAGCGATACCGTCAGGCCCTCAAGCTGGAAATGCGGACGCAGGAAGAACTTGGCCTGGTAGTAACCGGGATTGCCCTCGACATCCTCGACCACCACCTCCGCAGCGGCCAGCGGACGGCGCGCCTTGGTTTCCTGGCTCGAATTTGTCGGGTCGGCGTCAACGTAGTTCATGATCCATTCGTTGAGCCATTGCTCCATTTCCTCGCGCTCCTTGAACGAGCCGACCTTGTCGCGCACGATGCACTTGAGGTAATGGGCAAAGCGCGAGCAAGCGAACAGGTAGGGCAGGCGCGCCGACAGGTTGGCGTTGGCCGTGGCGTCCGGGTCGTAGTACTCGGCAGGCTTCTGCAGCGACTGCGCGCCGATGAACGCCGCGTAATCGGTATTCTTGCGGTGAATCAGCGGCATGAAGCCGTTCTTCGACAACTCGGCTTCGCGGCGATCCGAAATAGCGATCTCGGTCGGGCACTTCATGTCCACGCCGCCATCGTCGGTCGGGAAGGTATGGCAGGGCAGGTTCTCGACCACGCCACCGCTTTCCACGCCGCGAATCAGGGTGCACCAACCGTAGCGCTTGAACGAGCGGTTGATATTCACTGCCATCGCGTAGGCGGCGTTCGACCACGCGTACTTCTGGTGATCGGAACCGTCGGTTTCTTCCTCGAAATTGAATTCATCTACCGGATTGGTGCGCACACCGTACGGCAGACGGGACAGGAAGCGCGGCATGGCCAGGCCGATGTAGCGCGAATCCTCCGAGGACCGCAGCGAATTCCACGGTGCATATTCGAGGTTTTGCGTGAAGATCTTGGTCAGGTCGCGCGGGTTGGCGAGTTCCTGCCACGAATCCATTTGGAGCACTGACGGCGAGGCACCGCTGATGAACGGCGCATGCGCGGCCGCAGCCACCTTTGCCATCGAGCCGAGCAGGTCGACGTCGGCTGGCGTGTGGTCGAAGTAGTAGTCGGCCACCAGGCAGCCGTAAGGCTCGCCGCCGAGCTGCCCGTACTCTTCCTCGTAAATCTGCTTGAACAGGGAGCTCTGATCCCACGCCACGCCCTTGAACCGCTTCATCGTGCGGCGCAGCTCTTCCTTCGAGATATCCATGAAGCGGATGCGGAGCTTCTCGTCGGTCTCGGTATTGGTAACCAGGTGGTGGAGCCCGCGCCAGGCGCTTTCCAGCTTCTGGAAGTCCTCGTGGTGCAGGATGAGGTTGATCTGCTCGGACAGCTTGCGGTCAATCTCGCCGATGATGGCCTCGATGCTCTTGTAAGCATCGTCAGACATCGTCACGGCATTGGCCAGCGCCTGCTCCGCAAGGGTCTTGACCGCGTTCTCGACGGCCTCGCGCGCCTGCTCGGTCTTCGGCTTGAATTCCTTCGTCAGCAGCGCATTGAAGTCGGATTGCCGGTCGAGCGTCTGCGCCGTCGCGGCCTTGTATTGCGTGTCACGTGTTGCCATGTCTTGTACTCGGTTGCGGTTGCGGTCCTTACTGCGCCTGGGCCTTGTCGTCGGCCTCGTTCGCCGCTTCGGGGCGCGGTGCCTTGGCCAGCGCGTTCAGCAGCGCGGGATCCTTGAGCACCTGTGCAACCAGGCCCTCGGCGCCGGACTTGCCGTCCATGTAGGTCTGGAGGTTGGCAAGCTGCGTGCGAGCCTCGAGCAGCTTGGCCAGGACATCGACCTTGCGGGCGATGGCAGCAGGCGAGAAGTCATCGATGCTCTCGAAGGTCATGTCCACCATCAACTGGCCCTGATCCGACAGCGTGTTCGCCACCGGGAAGGCTACACGCGGCTTCATCGCCTTCATGCGCTCGTCGAAGTTGTMGACATCGATGTTGAAGAACTTGCGGTCCGCCACTGGCGGCAGTGGATCCACCTGCGTGCCGGACAAATCGGCAAGCACGCCCATCACGAATGGCAACTCGATCTTCTTTTCCGAGCCGTAGATCTCGACGTCGTACTCGATCTGCACGCGCGGCGCGCGGTTCCTCGCAATGAACTTCTGTGAACTGTTGGATGCTGACATGGAATACTCCGTCGAATGCGTGATGATGTGGGACTTGCCGTGAGAACCGCGGCCCCCTTTCCGGCCACAGGGCCTGCGAGAAGCATGTTAGGTCTCGGGGCAGGCGCGGGATATAGGAAACGTTCGAAAGTTCCKAGTCTTGTCAGAAGTTTCTGAGCTAGCGTCAGCGCACCTCAATGAAGTACCAGGTGCCGGCCGTCACCGACCCCGGAGTTGTGGCTCCCGTCGCGTAGTACCGCGCAATGAATGAGAGCGACATCAACCCTGTCGAGGACATCGGAAACATCGGAGTCGTGGAGTCATCGCCTACCGCGATCGGCGTCCCGTCCGCCTTGAGCAGTTGCACCTGGACGTTCTGCGCGGTGCCACTGGATATCAGTCGCCCATCGATCTTCCTAAAGGTGACGAACGAGACTGCCACGGGCTCTTGGCCGCCCTCGCATACCAGGTTGATCGTGAACGCGGTGTCGCCCGCTGTGTCTCCGGCTTTTTTTAAAGCAGCGGTGGGGATGCTTGGCAGCGTGACGCTTTGCCGCACTGCCCCTGTGTGGCGGCAGGTTTGCGTAACGTACTTCCCCGTGAAATTCAACGCGACCGATGGTTTTGTGCCATCCGCGAAGGCAGGGAAACACAGCACGGTCAGGCTCGCAGCCAACGACGTCCGCAGCTTCCGTGGTGAGCACCTCAGCGTCTGCTGTGTGACGGGCAACTTCGCGTGCATCTTCATTCTCGGGGATCTCCACTCACATCGATTCCGCTTCAGCTCGCCGCTGCCACGCAGCGCAGTGTCAGGCGCGTGGCCGAGTCACCGCCCCCGCCCGCACCCGCGCCAGCAGGCATCTCGTACGGGAGGTCGCATGACTCGTTCGTCAATTCGCCCCACCGCGCACGCAGTGCGCCCCTGCCCGCCAGACCGCGCAGGAACGCCAAACCACCCTGACCCACGATCCCCATCGACTTTCCGTCGGCGGCGAACAAGGCGGTGCCCAGCGGCAGGGCCTTGCCGGCCGCGTCATGCATGGCCACCAGCGCCGCTTTGCCTGTGACGGTTGGCATCTTCACGAGCACAAGGGCGTTGAGGCGCGGTACGACCTCGTCACTGGAAGTCTCCAGTTCCACGTCATCCGGCAGGTCAGTCGGGTCGATCGCCACCCGGTTCACGCGGTAGGGCGTCAAGGACGGCAGCAAGGCATAGCCATTGCCGTCTATGCGCGCGCCTTGACCGTTGACAATCCGCCCGCCTTCCGCGCCCTTGGCTTCGACCAGTGCGGCAGCCTGGCCAAGCGGCGGCCCCAATGTGACGCCGCCAGCGTGCGCGACCATGCTGCCGTCCGCGTTCAGGCCGAACTGGCGGCCCTGGTTCCCGATGGAGGCGTTCGCGGCGTATGTGCCATAGCGCGAGCGATAGGTGGCGTTGCCACCGAGCAGATTCGTTTTGTCGCCAGCGCTCGATGTCCGTTGGGCGTTGATGCCGTACGAAATGGGCGCTTCCCCTGCAGTGGACCCATTGAGGCTGGTCTGGAAGGCGCTGTCGCCGTTGGTGTCCACTGTCAAATTCGTCGACACGGAATCGAACGGACCGCGATCCACCGCGGAGTTGCGGCCGAGGGAGATCGTCAGGTTCACGCCGAACAGGGTATGTCTGGCGCGGTTTTGGTCGAACGACTGCTGCGCGTAGATCGTGTATCCAACCCGGCCGCGTCCGCCGCTGAACCCAGCCTGATACTGGGTATCTCGTCCGCGACGGCCATCCCAGTAGTCCTGCGTGCTGCCTGAGAGATACACGGAGCCCATCGTGCCGAGCGGCTGATTGATGCTGAGCTGCAAGCGGTTGCGCGTGCGATAGCTCATCAGGTTGCCGGCGGGATTCCGCACGTTCCGCGCGTAGATGGCGTCGCGCAGGCTGTAGAAGCCATTTGTCGAATATCGATAGGCACCTAGCAAGACATTCGTATCAATGCCGGGAATGCGTTTGCTGTAGCTGACGCGCCAGCTGCTGCCCGTATGCGAACTGCTCGGTAGTTCCGTACGCGCCATCGTCACATCCGCTGAGACTGCCCCGATCGGCGTGTTGACGGCGAGGCCGAGCAAGCCTGAGTTGTAACCCTCGGAGCCCAGGACACCCGTATAGCCGGTCAGCATATTGTTCAGGCCGCGCTGGATGGTTGCTTGCACCACCCATGGCTCATCCTGAACGAGCTGGTCGCGGTACTGGCCTGCGGACACGTTGAACTTCGTGAAACCGGGGCGCAGCAGGTTAGGGACGGCGGCAAAGGGCACCAGAAAGGTCTGGCGCCGCCCATCCGCTTCTTCCACCGTAACGCGCAGATCTCCGCCGTAGCCGATCGCCGGTAGGTCGGCGAGTTCGAACGGCCCTGGCGGGACGCTCGTCTCGTAGAGAATGTCGTTGTTCTGGCGGACGATCACGCGCGCATTGCTTTCCGCCACGCCACGTACGATGGGCGCGTAGGCACGCATCGAGTCGGGCAGCATCCGGTCTTCACTGGATACCTGAACCCCCCGCACACTGAACGAATCGAAAACTTCACCGGTCGTGAAGCTGTCGCCGAGCGTCAGGCGGCTGCGCCAGGACGTAATGTCTCGCTCGACGTAGGTCGCCAGGTTATTCCAGCGCATGCCGCCCTGGCTGCTGTTCCAGTCAAGCGTGGAGCGCTGGCGAAAGCGCCATTGGCCCAGATTCAAGCCCAGTTGCAGGCCAAGATACGCACTGCTCATGTCGGCGCCAGATTGATTGGCGCTGTATGTACTGAAGTTGTACTGGAGAAGCCCCGCCTTGATGCCGGCGTCCCACAGGGCGGGGCTCACGTACCCGTATGGCGTCTGCACCATGCTCGCCTGGGGCACGGTGATACCGAGTTGCAGTTCCGCGATGTCGAGTTCGACCTGTGCGTCAGGCACAAGGTCCGTCAGTCGTATGCATTGGTCCACTTCGCTGAAGGCAGCGTCTTCTGCTGCGTGACGGGATTGGGCGCCGGCGTCGTCCGCGCTAGATCGAAGCGCCTTGTCAACATCGACGCCAAGACCGCGCAGCGCCGCGATGGTGAAGCAAGGCTCCGCCACGTCACTGTCTGCCACGGCGACAAACTGAACTTCGCGCTGCCCCTGCGAATTTCCATTGAGCGACAGATCCACGTCGTATACGCCGGGCGGCACGGGGTTGCCATTCGTGAAGCGGGAAATGCTCACGACCTGGCCGTTCAGGAACGCTGGATTGAACTGCACCGAGGCGAGCTTGGGCCGATGACGCCGCTTGCTTCGCTCCCGCGGTCCCGTCTTGAGCGTTTCAATTTCCTCGATCGGTACGCCACCTGGCTTCGATTGCACTGCTTCTGCATCCAGCCCGTAGCACACAAATGCGCCAAGGACCATCATCGTCCGTGCCAACGGACGCACAGCCAAACGATGCCTGGTGCTCATAGAAACATTTCGCCTTGCTTTGATGTGATCACGCCTACTCAGCGGCAGCATCAGCGGCTGACGGCGACTACGAGAAGCGCCCTGGGTTGCCTGCTGGCGTTACTGGACCGCGGCGACGTCTTCGACCGTCGCGCCGAAGTCGTTGATTAGGGAATAGGTGATTGCCGTACCGCTTGGTGGGGAGACATTGCGGTCCCCGACTTGGGAAAGCTCGACACTGCCAAATGGAGGGACCATCTGGGGCTGGTAGCTGATGTCGGCGGTGCCGGCTTTGGCCGACACGCTGTCGAGTGACACGTGGTAGCCGGTTGGATTCCCAACCCGCAGCACCTGCTTGCCTTCGGCATTGCGCGCGGCCGTCCAGGTCAACCCAGCACGCCCGGCGGATGGGTCGTCGCGCAACGCGGCAGGTCGATAGAAGAGCTTGATGCGCGTGCCAAACGCAAGCTGGAGCATGTTCCTGCTATCGGCATCCACCGGCTTGGGCGGAATTTCGAGGATGTTGAGCCAGTAGACCGTCTCACGGTCCGCGGGCATCGCCTTGCCCGTGAACTTCACCCGCAGCGTCTGGCCCTTGCCGCCTTCTGCACGGAATACCGGCGGCGTGATGATGAACGGTACGTCGAGCTTCTCAACTGGAACGGACGTATCGCCATCGTCGATCCATGCCTGCACCAGTACCGGCGTGTCCTCGACATTGTTGAGCCGCACGGAGACTTGGCGACTCTTTTCCGGGTAGATCACCCGGGTACCGGTAATGACAATCGCGGCTTGGGCCGGTATCGACACCAGTCCCACTGTGGCCGCAATCAGGAAGGAGAGCCATCGCCAGACATGCATCATTGATCTCCACGCGCTTGAGCGGCTGCCCCGCGAGCGGGCCAGCCAATCTGCCGCATGCCTTAGTTGTAAGCCAGGGTAAAGTTCGCAGTGGTCGAAACCATGCCCGCAGACGTTGCACCGGTCGCGTAGTAGCGGCCGCCGTAGTGCAGCGTTGCGGTACCGACGGCGTCTGCGGCCGTCCGCGCGACCTGAATGGGCTTGCCGCTGTCGCCCAGACGCAGCACCGCGCCGTCGTGATCGAGCAACTGCACTTCAACGTTGCCTGCGGGCGTGGCGGTGGCGAGATTGCGGGCGTTCCCGGTTTCAGGATTGAGGTTCGTGATCTCCCAGTGCGCAGATACGCTGTTCACCCCGACCGGGCAGTTCTCGACATTGATGCTGAACGGCCTCGAGCCGGCGGTATGACCCTTTGTTGTCAAGCTGGCAATCGAGATGGCTGGCAACGTCACGGTCTTGTTGCGATCACCGGCAGTGATCGAGCAGGTCTGCCCCGTCAGCCGGCCAGCGAAATTCACCTGACCCTGCGCGACAACGGCCTGCGCGACAGCGCTCGATGCGGCGCCCATCGCGAGCAATGCTGCGACGGCAACCTGGAGTACTTGCTTATTCATGAAACGTCCTTCCAATTGAGATGCGGATTCAGTCCTTCCGCTGTTGCTGCAAAACGGCGTTGACCAACCTCGGATCCCGCCTCACTTCACGACGAACGCATCGTACAAGCCGGCATTTCCGGCGCATATATGACTCGTACGAAAGTTCCTGTCAGTTCTGCGACATGACTTCCGCTTGCCGCGCGTGCAGGCAGAGCGCCGCCGCAGGAGCCAGCTCGGCATCGCCAATATCGACCTCGATATGCGTCAGCACGGATCGCGACGCGACCGATTCCAGCCAGAGCGCCGACAATCTCGGCAGGATGTGCTGGTCGATGAAACCGATCAGCGCACGCGCGCCCGTCTCCTGCACAAGGCAACGCCCGATCACGTAGTCGACCACCGCCTGGCTGTAGAGCACCGCGATGTCGTGATGGTCCTGCATGCGCTGCACGACGCGGTCGAGGTGCAGGCGGACGATGTTCGACAGCGACGCATGCGCCAGCGGGCGATACGGCACCACGGTCACGCGGCCCAGGAAGGCGGCCGGGAAGGCGCTCAGCAGCGCCGGCATCAGCGCGTCGCGCAGCGCATCGGGTTCGGGCACGTCAGAGGCATCGGCATGAAGATGCGAGATCAGTTCGGCGCCGACATTGCTTGTCAGCAGGATCGCCGTGTTCTTGAAGTCGATGTAGCGGCCATCGCCATCCTCCATGTATCCCTTGTCKAAAACCTGGAAGAACATTTCGTGGACGTCGCGATGCGCCTTCTCCACTTCATCAAGCAGGACCACCGCGTAAGGCCGCCGCCGCACCGCCTCGGTCAGCACGCCACCCTCGCCATAGCCGACATATCCAGGCGGCGCACCCTTGAGCCCGGAGACGGTGTGCGCCTCCTGGTACTCGCTCATATTGATCGTGATCAGGTTTTGCTCGCCGCCGTAGAGCGCTTCCGCCAGCGCCAGCGCCGTTTCGGTCTTGCCGACGCCGGACGGGCCCACCAGCAGGAACACGCCGAGCGGCTTGCCGGGGTCGGTCAGCCCGGCGCGTGCGGTCTGCACCCGTTCGCTGATCCGATGCAATGCGCTCTCCTGCCCCATCACCCGATTGGCGAGTGTGGCCGGGAGGGCCTGTACGGCGGCGACCTGGTTAGTCACCATGCGTCCGGCGGGGATGCCGGTCCAGTCGGAGACGACCTCGGCGACAATCGCCTCGTTGACCTCGGCAAACACGAGTGGCGCCTCGCCCTGGAGTGCTGCCATGGTTGCTTCGCGTTCGCGCAGCACCTCCATCGAAGGCAGCGGCTCCCACTCGCCATCGGTGCCTGCCTCCGCTTCCGCGCCGCGTTCGATCCGTTCGCGCGCGGACAGCAACGCCTGCGCGGCCTCCCGCTGTGCATCCCACCTTGCAGTAATGGCGGCTTCCTCGGTTTCCAATCCGCCAATGCGAGTCCGTACGTCGTCCAGATTCCCGTCGACTTCGAGCCCGATGCGCGCTTCGCTCTCCAGCAGGTCAAGTTCGGCGCGCGCAGCCAGCAACTGCTGCTGCACGTCCTGCAACTCCCGTGGTCGCGTTTGTTGGGAAAGACCAACCCGCGCACACGCCGTGTCGAGCAGGCTGATGGCCTTGTCGGGCAGTTGGCGGGACGGAATGTAGCGGTGCGACAACGCCACCGCGGCGCGGATCGCGGCATCGAGTACCACCACGCCGTGGTGCCGCGAGAACGTCTTCACCAGCCCGCGCACCATGTCGATGGCCGCCGGCTCCTGCGGCTCGTGGACCTGCAGCACCTGGAAACGCCGCGTCAGCGCTGGGTCTTTCTCGATATGGCGCTTGTACTCGGCCCACGTCGTCGCCCCAATCGTCCGGATCGTGCCGCGCGCGAGTGCCGGCTTGAGCAAGTTCGCGGCATCGCCAGTGCCAGCCTGCCCGCCCGCGCCGATCAGCGTGTGGATCTCGTCCACAAACAGGATCACGGTCCCGGCACTCGTCTCCGCCGCGGCCAGTACGCCTTTGAGGCGTGCCTCGAACTCGCCCTTCATGCTCGCGCCAGCCAGCAGTGCGCCCACATCCAGGCTCAGGACCCGCGCGTCGGCCAGCTTCGACGGCACATCAGCCCTAACGATGGCCAGCGCCAGCCCCTCCACGACAGCGGTCTTGCCGACACCGGCCTCGCCCGTCAACAGCGGATTGTTCTGCCGGCGGCGGACCAACACGTCGATCATCGTGCGGATCTCCAGTTCCCGCCCGATCACCGGATCCACCTCCCCGGCGCGCGCGCGGGCAGTCAGGTCCACGCAGTACTGCTCCAGGGGGGAGCCGGCCACCGAGGCGTCTCCGATGGCGCCGGACGCGACGCCAGGCATCGCCGCCGGGAAGTCGGAGCTTTCGTAGGCCGAGTCCCCTTCCTCTGGCGAGTCGATGATCCAGGCCGGCAGCATGGCATTCAGATCGGTCACACCGATCTTCGCGAACTCGGGGGAAATCGACAGCAGTACGCGCCGCAACTCCGGCGACTTCAGTAGCGCCGCCATGAGCCAGGCGCCGCGCACGCGCAGGTCACGGAACTCGAGTGTCGCAACCACCCACGCGCGCTCGATGGCGATGTCGATATGGTTCGAGAAATCGCTGATCGAGCTGGCGCCGGAAGGCAAGCCGGCGAGTGTTCGGACCAGATCCGCGTCGAGCTTCTCGCGGTCCACGCCGCCATGGCGGCAGATGCGGTGCATGTCACTGTCCGGCAGCGCGAGGATCTGGTGCAGCCAATGCGCCAGTTCGACGTAAGGGTTGCCGCGGAGCTTGCAAAACGTTGTGGCCGACTCGATGCCGCGAAACATCGTTTCGCCGAGCTTGCCGAACAGGGTCTTTCTGGATGGGGTCATGGTCTAACGGCAGATGCCGGGAAGGGAATGGGTCCGCCGATGGGCGGTGTTCAGGTCGAGGCGGGGGCGCCGTAGGGCGGCACGTCGCGCGCCAGCTCGTGCACGGTGACGTCGTCTGCATTGACGAATCTGGCGATGTAGCGGACCGGGGTGCCGTCGGCGCCGGACTGGAAGAGGAGTCGCCGGGACAGCCAGCCGTTGTGCTCGGCGAGGAGCTGCGGTAATCCCGTGGCGGGCTGGAGGTCGTCGTGGAGCGTTCCGCCATCCGCCGCGAGCACCGTGAACGCGATGTGCTTCAAGCCAGACAGGCTGTCGAGGTCGCCGAGATAGAGTTCGACGGCCACGTCATGGGAGCAGCGCAGGAGTGCGAGGTCAGTTTCAGGATGTGCCGCACCGGGCGAGGGAGGATCGCCACGCAACGCTTCCGGCGTGGCGGCGCGCCGATCGAAGCTGACGCCCACATAGGCCTCGTACTCAGCCAGTGTTCGTACTTGTCCGAATCCATACGGACCGAAATCGGTGCCCTCAGCGCTCGCGCCGTCCACGCCGAGCAGGGCGCGATTGCGCGCCTGTGAGAGTCTGTCACGCTCGAACCACGCAGTCTTCACCAGCCCAAGCGCCTGGTTCTCGGGCGTGTGGTCATCCCACATCTTGGCGCGATAGTCGCGCGTGTACTCATGCCAGGCGAGCACACGATGCGGGTGATACAGGTCATACCCATGGGTGAAGGCCCGCGCGGCAATCGAGATCTCCTCGCCGTGAAAAAAGTACTCGGGATCATGCTGGACAGTCGTCGAGAAATTCCCGTCGGCAAAGGCAAAGTGCGCGCTATAGAAGCGAGCCTTGAGCGGTTTGGTCTGCGCCTGCCAGTCCGGCATCCGGCGCGACGCCACAAGCAGCGCCCCGGCCGCGACGAAGCGGTCGAAAATGAGGGAGGTGGGATGCTGGCCGCGGCGCGACGGGTCATCGTCCGCCGGCTCGAAAGCTGGCAGATAGGCAGTCAGCACCGGTTTCTCGCTTTCATCGCGCAGCGACTCGAGCATGTCGATGGCCATCCTGTCCCATCCCTGGACGAAACGATGGTGAGAGTCGATCTGCAAGGTATAGGCTTCGCCGGCGTACTGCTGCTGGATCAGGTTCCGCGCCCAGCAGGCGCCCTGGCTTTCCATGGCGGGCACATCGATCAGTTCAACCGTCGCCTCCGCCAGCACAAGCCGATGCACGGTGAGCCCTTCATGCATCACCACTTGCCAATGCGAGAAGCCATGCGCGAAGAACTTGCCGATCATCTCGTCGAGGCCGTGCTGCCAGCACACCACCACGCGCAGGCGTTCCGGCCGCGACGCCTGCCTGATCAGGCTGTGCAAGGTCGGGATCAGTTGCGGATCCCGATAGCTCGCCACCTGCACGAAAATGCTCTCCTCCATCACGTTGCCGCCCTCACCGTCGCCTTCAGTTGACCGCCATGGTGAACACGGCAGTGGCATTGATCAGACCAGCGGTTGGCGTCTGCGTCCCGGTTCGCAGCACGGTGGCATCGAGGTTGTATGTGAAGAGCTTCGTGTTACCTGGCTTGTTGATGACGCTGGCGTTGTCGTTGGGCCTGAGCACGGTATCGCTATCGCGATCCTTGATCCGGATGCCGAGGTGCTGCGCGCCGGTATTCCTGAGCAGCGAATGATTTTCCGTGTCCGGGGTGCCGGTGAGCTTGGCCGTGATCGATCTGGGCGACGCGGGGCCGATGCATGTCACTTCAAAGTTGATCGGTCGTGTGGGCCCCGTTATCTGCGAGACACTGTTGGCACCAAATGTACCGAAATCGACATTTCGGCTGGGTGTACTTGGGCTGCAACTGGGCAACACGTTGATCCGCGTACTACCGTTGGATACCCGGATAACCGGCCCGCCCGAACCATCGCCGGCGACCGTGGCGATGTTCGCGGCGCTGAACGTCGACGAGGCGTCCATCTCTCCTGTCTTCACAAAATCGACCACCATCCGCAGCCCTGAACGGAAGCCCGGGAAGTACGGCTGATTGGGTTCCGCCGGCCCAAAGTTCACGATGAAGGGAAAGGTGCTGACTGTCCCCGAGCTTCGGACGTAGCTGAGGCGAATGCCGATCCCCTTGAGACCGGATTCCACCACCCCCGGAAAGGCGGTTTGCTGCTTCGCGCTCACGAATGCATAGCGAACCTGTCCGCCCGAGCGCCAATCGCAATTCAATAGCGCCGTGCTGCGTCCCAAGCTCTCGGACGCCCCGCTGCCGAACGTCTCGCCAACTGCAAGATCTGGCCTGACCTCAATCGCCGAGGGAAACGTCACATGGAAGCTGACTTCCCTCTGGATGACATCGATGTTCGGCAGTCCCTTTGCGGTCCACTCATCGATGTCCGCCTGTGTCACCTGACTACATGCCGCCATTGCGCCACCCGCCGGCAGCAGGAGCCCAAGCCCCAGCAACGCGGCGAAGCCCTTGGTATAGCCTTTCATCACAGTACCTGTCGAGATTGCGGGCGACACCGCCGGCTGACCGGCTTGTCGTCCGATGCGTTAATGGGAGTGCCCGTTGGGGCCATTTCAGTTGTCCACGGCGTCCCACTTCGACAGCAGGTCGAGGGGAATGCTTTGAGCGAGTTCGGAGAACCGCTTGCCGACCATGCGCTCCGCCTCGCGCAGCATCACGGTCACGGGGCTGCTTGGCTCGTTGTCTTCGAACCACTCCCGCACTTGCCGTATGGTGGCGAGTGCGGTCCATCGGTCCATTGCCGGGGCGGTGGGGACGGTGGTGGCGGTGGGTGCGGCGTGTGGCGGCGGCGTCGTGGCACGCGGAACGGGGTTGGGAAGGTCGGGCGCGCTCGCTCGCCCAGCCTGCATCTCAGCCACGGGTGCCGGCGGCTGTGCCGCTGGCGCGGGCTCGACCAGCCGATCGATCTCGCTGAATGGCTGCAGCAGTCGGGAAAGCGGGGCGAGGTTGGGCGCGTCGGCCTTCAGTCCGCTCGTGGCCCATGCAGCAATCTGCGCCAACCGGCCGTGGGCTTCGCCAAGCGCCAGCACGACCGCTTCGCCGCGTGCGGCCAGCTCCTTGAGCATGCGCGTCACGCTTTCGGGCGCCAGTGCGTCCTTCTGGCGCGGCATCGCCAGTGCTTTCTCGATATCGCGCAGCTGCAACTGCGCGCCGGCCGCCTTGGGTAGCGGAATCTCCCGCACATCGGCCAGCGCACCTTCCGCGTCCGCCAGCGCGGCGAGCGCATTGGCGAACGTGACGGGATCCCACTCGCCGTCGAAGTACGGTAACGGATGCAGACGGCTGCCATATCGTTCCAGCAGGGCCTGGAGGAAGACCATCCCATCGCGCAGACCTGCCGCGCCGCGCAGCCGCACGGCGGCGCGCAGCAGGATGATGGCCACGCGGAGATCCTTGGTTCGGGCCAGCAGCGCTTCGCACTCGCGCTCGGCCTCGGCCCAGTTGACCGACGCTGGCGTCTCGACGAAGTCACCGTATTGCACGGGCGCCGACGGCGCCACAGCGGCCTGTAGCATGATGAAGGCCGGATCGTATTCCAGGTCATCACCACAGGCGGCTGCGTCCGAAACCGGTTCGAGCAGGTCGTCGTAGCGCGACGTCGCGGCGGGTGCCAGGTTCTGCATTGTCATGGGGAGGTTCTCGGTCATGCCGCGTAGGCCTCCGGCTCGAAGACCATGCCGGACACGGGTTGCGCCGGGTCGCACTCGCCCAGCCAGATCGAGTGCCCAAGCCGCTGACGCCCGTCCACGTGCGGCGCTGGCACCTCTTCTGGCTTGATCAGCAACTGGATCTCCCAGTCGTACTCGTAGCCGATGAAGGCACGCACCCATTCGACCAGTGTGCGCAAGTCTTCGCCACGCGGCGCAAGCCGCTGGTAGTGGAGGAAGTCGAGCGGGCCGATCACAAGCCGGAACTTGTGCTGCCGGTCAGCAATCTGCTCGCCGAGCATCGCCGCCTCGCCCATGAAGGACGAAGCGCCCGGGAGCCCCAACCGGCAATGGCCGGACGCGTCGACGCGAATCCAGTGCGGCACGTACTCCTCGACCGCAATCGGCACATCGAAGTACTGCGACAGCGTGGCCGCGATGCCCTCAGGGTTCCGGGCCTCGCGCACAATGTGCGCCGACGCGCCGTAACGGGCGTGGGTAGGCAGGCAGCTCTGGCGCGCTTCGTCCTGATCCGTTCCCATCAGGCTGGCGACGTAGAACGAGAACCGCTCCTCGTCAGGCCGGTCGAGTGCGGCGGTGGACTGGCCCGCAGCCCAGGCGCGATAGAACAGCGACAGTGCGCGATGGTGGAACAGGTCGGCGAAGTGCTCGAGAGTCCGGTCCTGGAGCGCGACGGACCGGTGATACGCCAACTCGGTGACATGCAGCGGCAGCGGACCCTGCGGGCCCCAGATGCCCAGGCCGAATAGGCGGATGTCGAGCCGTCCGTGCCGCGTGTCGAGCGACGCGACTTCCCGTGGCGGGAAGGCGAGCACCGGGCGCTGGCCGATGCGGTAGGTCTCCTGAGACGGCAGGTCGGCAGACCCCGGCGCAGGACGGTTCCGGTCGCGCGCGGCAATCGCGCGCATCAGGCTCATGAAGCCCGACTTCCACGGACGGCCGTGGTCGAACCATGCGCGCAGGGCATCCGGCTGCAACGCCGCATTCGGGGACGCTTCCACGGCCCTATACCGCACCGCGACCTCCCATCCGGGGCGCCCAGCGCGTGATCAGGCCCCGCTGCATCGAGTGCAGTTCGGTTTCCGAAAAGACGTTGATCGCCACGTGGCGCGCGAGATAGTGCTCCAGGATCAGGCCGAACAGGTACGGGCTGGCGCCGGAGAAGCCGTTCTCGTCCACCGTCAGCTCGCAGCGTACGCCGCGCCCGTACACCAGCAGGCCATGGCCCGGCAGGCGGCTCACCACGGGTTGGGTCTTCGCGCCGACCAGACTCTCGACTTGCGCGATCTGCTCGCGCTCGCTGCTGGTCACGAAGAGGCGCAACATGTTGCGCAGCGCCTGCGCGCCTTCGCCATGATCGAGTTCCGACAGCGGCATGTAGTTGAAGCTGAGCTGGCGGATCAGCCGCCACGCGGCTTCGTCGCTCGCGTAGGGTGCGCGCGGAGCGCTCGGCGCATGGACGAGGCTGACGGCCTCGAGCGGCACCGCATCAGGCATGGTCAGATGGCCGCCCACGCCGCGCGGCATCAGGCGCGGCAGGTCGCGGTTAGTCACCCACGCCTCCACGGACAGGTAGCGGATATCGTCGGCATATGGCGCTTCGGCCTGGTCCACCAGCGACAGGAACACCTCCGTGCCGATATAGGCCGTGCGCGTGCCGTACTTGCGGGCATCGCCGGACAGCATGCGCTGCTCTCGCCGCACCGAGAAGTACCGGCCATAGTTGCCAAGGTCGCTGTGGAGGGTCTGGTACAGCGGATTGAACTGGATCTCCGTCGAGGTCTCCGCCCTCTGCCCAAACACGCGCGAGACCGAGTAGACCTCGTAGTCACGCGGACGTGCGCGATCGACCACTAGATGGAAATCCGTCAGGCTGCGGTCGACCTCCACACGGTCCGTGCGTCGGGGGAACAAGTTGACGATTGGCGTACAGAACAGCAGGAAGCGGCTGCCATCGACATGCACGCCCAGTTCGTCCGGCATACGGTCCAGCAGCAGCACGATCTCCGCTTCCTTGCCGTCCACGCGCGACAGGCCCTTCGCCAGATCCGTCAGCACGAAGAAGTAGAAGCGTTGCCGGCAAGAGAAGTATTCCTGGAGCAGGTTATGCCCGCTGAACTTGTTCCAGCGCAGCGGCAGCAGGCTCTGGTCCGGCTCGAAGCCTTCGAACGCGACCGGTGCCCTGGACACGACATGGCATCGCACATGATCGGTGACGCCCTCCGGCCGCACCACGGACGCGACCGCGCCCGCATGGATCAGCTCGAACAAGTGCGAAGCAATGCGTTCGTCGCCGTCGATATAGAGCGGAAGCCGATCCAGCCCCTTGATCTCGTTGAATCGAATGTCGCCAACCGTACGCAACCGCAGTCGCAGCGCGCCGCGCAACTGGCGGTGCCGGAGCAGATGCCCCGTTTCCGGGAGATCTGGCGGTACGGCGGTCAGCCGCGCATCGACGATCTCGATCGGCCAGAGCGTGACGTCCTGCCCGGTGCGGAACTCGCACGCAGTCTGCTMGCCGGGCGGGACTGCGGAGCGCATGACGCTATGGCGTGCCACCTTGAATCCCTGGCTGAACTCGCCCTCGCGCAGGCTCGGATGCAGCCGCGCCACCGCCATCGAAGGCGTGGGCGCCACGTAGTTCGGGTAGACGACTTCAAGCAGCCGCTGGGTGAAGCGCGGGAATTCCGCATCCAGTTTCAGGTGCGTGCGGGCGGACATGAAGCAGAACGCCTCGATCATCCGCTCGACATAGGGGTCGGCGACTTCGATGCCCTCCATGCCCAGCCGGCGCGCAATCTTCGGATGCTGTGCGGCGAACTCKCCTGCCGATTCGCGCAGGTAGGTCAGCTCGCGGTTGTAGTACTCGAGAAACTTCGGATCCATGTCAGCCTGCCGATCCCGGGGTATGGCCCGATTGGAGCGAGACCTTGCTCAGTTCCAGGTCGAACACGCTCTGGATGCGGAATTCGAGCGGATAGGGCGTCCACTGCATCAGCGCCTCGATTTCAAACATCATCTTGTTGTAGCGCCGTGCGGAAGTGTCGCGCAGCGGGCGTAGCCGTACCGTGTCCGGAATCAGCCGGGGCTCGAAGCGGGCGATCGCGGTACGCACCCGCTCCTCAAGCCGCTCCCAGGTCATTTCCGTGGCGAACCCGCCGGAGAGCGGCGGAATGCCGTAGTTGACGACCGAGTTCGCCACCTCGGGGTAGGCCTCGGCGTCGAGTTCCTCGTTCAGGTTGGTGGTATTCAGCAACAGGCCCAGATCGCGCTGGATGATGCGACGCATGCCGCGCTCGTCCGGGGCGTAGGCCTCGGCCGGCTCGCTGCGTTGCTGCGGGGCATCGTCCTGCAGGCGATCCAGCAGGGAGGGGAGGTACGCGTTGCGGAACCCGCCATCACGTGGTGGCATGGCGTTCTCCCGTGTCGTCGGACGTGTCGGCCGCGATATCCGGCATGGCGAGGCAGCTATCCATGCTCGATGCATGGTGCTCCTGGCGTGCCAGCAGCGCGAACTGGCCTGTGCGGCGTGTCTGTTGATGGCGGGCAGCGAAGAGTCTCAGGATCTCGTGCCGGGGCGGCGGCGAAAACAGTTGCTGCGCGCCGAAGCTGTCGAGGCTGTCCAGCACGCGGTCGATGCGGCGCGGCCCAAGCAGATCGTCGAACAGGCAGACGGCGGAGGTCGCCTTCGTATTCAGACGAAGCGGATCGGGGGGAAGCGGACCGGACGCGCACCCGGCTCCCAGGCGCTTGAGCCGCTTCGGCACCTGCCCAACGGACATCAGCGCCTCGCGGTACTCGACAGCAAGCTGCCCGAGCACGTCGGAGGCGTCGAGGTCGGCGAGTGGCAGGCTGGCGTCGGAAGCGTGCCGTACCAGCGCGGTATCCGGCAGCGGCGGCACATCCTGCGCGCCGCCCATGGCCAACGCGACCAAGTCGCTGTAATCGGAGGACATGGACACCGCGCCCTCCTCGCGTGCTGCATCTGTTTCGTTCATGGCGCCGTTCGAGGCTGGAAAGAGTTTTCCAGAGAACGAAGACTAGCAAGCCGGCGCCGGGCAATCTATTGAACTAGTCCGATTTTTCCAATGCGTTCGCGCGCCTTTCGACGCCACGCCAGTGACGCATGGGGCGTATCAGGAGAAGTGGTCGCATTTCTCGGAGAATTCCGATGTGCGAGCGCGTCGCGGCCCTCTACAATCCGGCCGTTTCAGACCTTCCATATCGGACACACATCGCCATGCATCAACTGAACTTCGCGTCAGGTCAGCGCATCCGGGTCGTGTTTGCGGGCGACCGGCCCTTGGCCAGACTCGGCGTGGAGCACATCACCAGCACGTCTCCGCAGCTGGAACTCGTGGGCATTCACGCGACTGCCGAGGAGTTCGAACGGTCGTCGCGTGCATTCGAATGCGACGTGGTGCTCGTCGATTACTCGATGCGCGGCCGGGATGACATGGATGGCATGGCGTTATTGCGATACCTGCGGCGCACGTATCCGAGCATTGCCGCCGTCGTGCTGCTGGCGCAGGAGAACCCGGTGCTAGTCCGCGCCATTCTTGCGCGCGGCATGACGGGCATCGTCAGCAAGTTCGACGAAGTGGGGCATATCGTCACGGCGATACGCGAAGCCCGGCGCGGTGTGGCGTACCTTTCGCCAGCCATCGGCCGGTTGCTCGCTGCGCCGGGCGGCGGGCTATCGGCGCGGGAGATGGAGGTGGTGCGGCTCTATGTGTCCGGGATGACGATCAGCGAGATCGCCGCCAGGACGCACAAGGCGAAGCAGACGGTGAGCACCCAGAAGAACCGCGCCATGCAGAAACTGGGGCTCCGGAACGACATGGAGTTGATCCGCTGTGCCGCCTCGCTCGCGTTGCTTGACGACGTTAGCCACTAGGCCGCGCCCGACACGCTCGCCACCAGCCCGACCTCGTTCGCGTATCGGTACAGGTCGCCGTCACGGTCGATGCCGAGCTTGCGCATCGCGTTGAGCTTTTGCGTGCTGATGGTCTGCTTGGTCCGCCGCAGGACGGCCGCGATCTCGGAGACGGTCATGCCGGAGACGAACAGGCGCACCACCTCGAGTTCCCGCTGGCTGAGTGCCCGCAGCCGTGCGTCGTCGCCGCTGCCTTCGGTGACCGGCCAGGCCTCCAGCAGCGATTCCACGCGCGGCGAGGCATAGCGATCCCCACGGAATGCGGCATGGATGGCCGGCACCACGTGGCCCGGGTCGTCGGACTTGCTGACGACGCAGTGGATGCGCTGGCTGAACAGCGAGCGCAGCACCATCGGGTTGTCCATCATGGTMATGACCACGAGCTTGAGCGCCGGATAGCGGCGCGTGAGGAACGAGATCAGCGTTCGCCCGTCGCCGTATTCGCCGCCGGGCATGGCGTAGTCCGTGACCAGCACGTCGCAGGGCGTACGCTGCAGCAGATCGACGAGTTCGGTCGAATTGCGCGCGTCGCCCACACAGGCAATGGTGGGAACGGCGGCGACGACATGGCGGTTTGCAAGCGTGAGCACAGGATGGTCATCGGCAAAGATGACCCGGATACCGTAGCGACTCATAACAGGCCTGATGTATTGCAATCCCCCGCTGGGCCGGCGGTGGGCTTCCTGTGGCCCTCGGCATGCTCGCGCCATTCTTCCACGATGCGCTGCCGGATCTTCGGGGAGGCCAGCAGGAATTCGTTCATCTGCGAGATGAAGACCTTGCGCTCTGCCTCACGCAGGAGTGCGAACGATACGAGCGTGCGCATCAGGTTAGCCCTGTCTCCCATTGCCGAATCCCCAAAGTAAATCCATCCTGCTTCATATTGATTGCGACGAGCAAATGCGAATGGCATGCCTGGCAGGCACGTATCGCGTCACATTACCAACCAATGCGGCTTAGCGATATAGGACGAGTCCGAGAATCCTTGGGGAAAGCCTGCTTCAGCCGAGCGCCGCAGCCGCGCGCGCGTCGTGCCGTGCCAGACGCACCAGCAGATGGTCGACCTCCGACCTGGCGGTAGGCGTCATCGCCGCCGCCGGCTTGCGCTGGGCGGCCGAGGTCAGCAAGCCGCGCCGCATCATCACGTACTTGCGCACCGCCAGCCCCGCGCCGGGCTGCTGCTCGTAGCGCAGCAGCGGCAGGTGGGCATCGAACAGGTCGTGCGCGGCCTCGCGCTGGCCGGCGGCGGAGAGGCGCACCACGTCGCAGAGCATGTCCGGGAAGCAGTAGCCCGTGTTGGCGCCGTCGGCGCCCCGCTCCATCTCGTAGTCGAGGAACAGGCCGTTGTTGCCGCAGAGGATGGAGATATGGCGCATCGAACCGTCTTTCTCGAAGCCGCGCAGCGTCGAGATCTTCTCCAGCCCGGGCCAGTCCTCGTGCTTGAGCATCACGCACGAAGGCAGTTCCTGCACGATGCGGCGGATCACGCCGGGCGTCATCTGCACCGAGAAGGTCAGCGGGTAGTCTTGGATCACGAACGGCACGTCGGCGCCGATGGCCTCCACGGCCTGGCGGTAATAGCCGACGATCTGGTCATCGGTGCGCAGCGTGTTGGGCGGGGCGATCATCACGCCGGCCGCGCCGCGCTCCATCACCTCGCGGGTCAGCGCGCGCATGGCGGCAAACCCGGGCGCCGACACCCCCACCACCACCGGCAGCCGGCCCGCCCGGCGGATCATCTGCGCGGCCACCTCCACGGATTCCGCGTGCTCCAGCTTGGGCGCCTCGCCCAGCTGGCCCAGCACGGTGATGCCGGTGGCGCCGCAGGCCAGGTAGAAGTCGGTCAGGCGGTCGATCGAGGCGATGTCGATCGTGCCATCGTCGAAGAACGGCGTCGGGGCGATGGGGAAGACGCCGCGTGCGTCAGCGGTCAGCGCGGTGAAAGCGGGGGAAGGCATGGTGGCTCCTGGGGGGGTAGTCAGGGAAAGCGAGCGTCAGGGTAGCCCCAAGCGGCGCCCCCTTCAAGGTCATGGGATTTGTTAGCATCACGGCATGGATGTCAGATTTCTCCAAAGCTTCGTGACGGTGGTGGATGTCGGCTCGCTCGCGGAAGCGGCGCGCCGGCTCGACCTCACGCCGGCCGCCATCGCGGCCCGGCTGCATGCGCTCGAGGAGGAGATTGGCGTCCCCCTGGTGCGGCGCGCTGGCCGCTCGGTGGTGCCGACCGAGGCCGGCATCCGCATTCTGGAGCGCGCGCGGCAGGTGATCCGCGATGTGCGCGACATGAGCACCGTGGCCAGCGGCGACGCCTCGCTCGGCGAATTCCGGCTCGGCTCGTTCGTGACGGCGATGGGCAGCATCGTGCCGCCGCTGCTGGGCCAGCTCTACCGGCGGCATCCGGACGTCAACCTGTTCGTCAAGCCGGGCCGGTCGATCGAATTGTGCGAAAGCCTCGTGCGCGGCGAACTCGATGCCGCCATCGTGGTGGAGCCGCAGTTCGCGGTGGCCAAGGGCTACCAGTGGGCCGAATTCATCGCCGAACCGCTGGTGGTCGTCGCACCCGCCGCGCTGGCCGGGCAGGACCCGCACGCGCTGCTGGCCACGCAGCCGTTCATCCGCTACGACCGCTCCGTACTGGGCGGGCAGCTCGCGGACCGCTACCTGCGCGACCACGATATCCGGCCGCACCAGCGGCTCGAGGTCGATGGCCTGATGGTCATCGCCGCGCTGGTGAGCGAAGGGCTCGGCGTGGCGCTGGTGCCGGATTGGGCGCCGATGTGGGACGGCCCGCTCAAGATCGCCCGCCTGCCGCTGCCGGACCGCGCGCCGGTGCGCCGCGTGGGCCTGATATGGGCCACGCACGGGCCCCGCGCCTCGCTGGCCGAAGCCCTGCTCGACGAGGCCCGCGCGCTGTTCCGGACCACCCGGACCTGACACCCCCCGGACACCCCCCTACTCCGGCGTCTTGCCACGGGTCTCCGCCGCGCGCAGGAAGTCGAAATCCACCCCCTGGTCGGCCTGCGTCACCGTCTGCAGGAACAGCTTCAGGTAGCCGCGCGGCGCGCTCGGTTCGATCCAGTCCGATGCCGCGCGCCGCTGCGCCAGTTCCTCGTCCGATACCAGCAGGCTCAGCTCACGCCGGCTCACGCTCAGGCGGATACGATCGCCGGTGCGCACCAGCGCCAGCGGGCCGCCCACGGCAGCCTCGGGCGTCACATGGAGCACCACCGTGCCGAACGCGGTGCCGCTCATGCGGCCGTCCGAAATCCGCACCATGTCCTTCACGCCGGCGCGGGCCAGCTTGCGCGGAATCGGGATATAGCCGGCCTCGGGCATGCCGGGCGCGCCTTTCGGGCCGATGTTGCGCAGGACGAGGATGTCGTCGGCCGTCACGTCGAGGTCATCCGAGTCGATCCGCTCGACGAGGTCCTGCGAGTCCTGGAACACCACCACACGGCCCTCGTGCTCCATCAAGCGGGCATCGGCGGCCGACTGCTTGATGATGGCGCCGCCCGGCGCCAGGTTGCCGGCCAGCACGGCGATGCCGCCCTGTGGATAGATCGGCGCGGCCATCGTGCGCACCACGTCCTGGGCGAAGCCGGGGCCGGCGGCCTCGATCTCCTCGCCCAGCGTGCGGCCGGTGACTGTCAGCGCGTCCAGCCGCAGCAGCGGCTTCAGCTCGCGCAGCAGCGTGGCCATGCCGCCGGCCTTGTGGAAGTCCTCCATATAGTGCTGGCCGCTCGGCTTCAGGTCGAGCAGCACCGGGGTCTCGCGGCCCATGCGGTCCAGCGCCTGCATGTCGATGTCCAGCCCCACGCGCCCGGCGATGGCCGCCAGATGGACGATGCCGTTGGTCGACCCGCCGATGGCCAGCAGCACCCGCATCGCGTTCTCGAATGCCGCCGGGGTCAGGATGCGGTCGATGGTCAGCCGCTCGCGCGCCATCTGCACCGCGCGCGCGCCGGTCAGCTCGGCAATGCGGATGCGGTCTGCCGTCACGGCGGGCGGCGTGGCCGCGCCGGGCAGGCTCATGCCCATCGCCTCGGTCAGGCAGGCCATGGTGCTGGCCGTGCCCATCACTGAGCAGGTGCCGACGCTGGCCACGAGCTGGTTGTTGACGTCGGCGGTCTCCTCGGCGTCGATCTCGCCCGCGCGGAACTTGCCCCAGTAGCGGCGGCAGTCCGTGCACGCGCCCACGCGCTCGCTGCGGTGCGAGCCGGTCAGCATCGCCCCGGTCACTAGCTGGATGGCCGGCACGCCGGCCGAGGCGGCGCCCATCAGCTGGGCCGGCACGGTCTTGTCGCAGCCGCCGATCAGCACCACCGCGTCCATCGGCTGGGCGCGGATCATCTCCTCGGTGTCCATCGACATCAGGTTGCGCAGGTACATGCTGGTCGGCGCGGCAAAGCTCTCGTGCACGGAGATGGTCGGGAAGGCCATCGGCAGCCCGCCCGCGAGCATGATCCCGCGCTTCACGGCCTCCAGCAGCTGCGGCATGTTGCCGTGGCACGGGTTGTACGCGCTCCCGGTGTCGGCAATGCCGATGACCGGTCGATCAAGCGCGCTGTCCGTATAGCCCGAGCCCTTGATAAACGCCTTGCGCAGGAACAGCGAGAAGCCCTGGTCGCCATAGTTGGTCAGGCCCTTGCGCAAGCCGGTGGCGCCGGGCTGGCCCTGGGTCGAATCCGTCGATGGGGTCGATTCCGTCGATTCGGGGGAGGAGGAGTCCTTGGGTTTCTGAGTCATGGATGCGGCGTGTGCGAACAACAATCAAAAAGAATTCGGAAATCGGCGATGGCGGTCAACCATCGGATTTGATCTGGGCATCGGTAATCACCTTCTCCCAGCGCGATACCTCGGTGCGCAGGCGGTCGGCGGCCTTGTCCGGGGAGGTCGGCGCCAGCGCGTAGACGCCCTGTTTCAGGAACTGCTCCTTGACGTCCGGCGCCTCGAGCATCTTGGCCAGCGCGGCGTTGAGCCGATCGATCACGGCCGGCGGGGTGCCGGTGGGCGCCAGCACGCCGAACGTGGAACTGACGTCCAGCGCGGGCATGCCGGCCTCGGTGGCCGAGGGCACGTCCGGCAGCATGGAGATGCGAGCCGGCGCGGCCACGGCCAGTGCGCGCAATTGTCCGGACTTGATGAACGGCAGCGAGGCCGGCGCGGTTTCCACCATCATGTTCACCTGCCCCGCCACGAGGTCGGTCATCGCCGGGCCGCTGCCCTTATACGGCACGTGCACCATGTCGATCCCGGCCTCCTTGCGGAAGATCTCGGCGGCCATGCGCTGCGGCGCGCCGGCGCCCGACGACGCATAGTTCAACTTGCCCGGATGCGCCTTGCCGTACTGGATCAGTTCCTGCAGCGTGTGCACCGGCAGCTTGGGGTTCACCACCACCACCAGCGGCACCGAGCCCACCACCATCACCGGTGCGAAATCCTTCACGAGATCGTAGCGCAGCCGGCCCTTTTCGAGCGTGGCCATGGTCGAGTGCGAGGTCAGCGCGCCCATCAGCAGGGTGTAGCCATCGGGCGCGGCCTTGGCGACGGCCTCGGCGCCGATATTGCCGCCTGCCCCGCCCCGGTTGTCCACCACCACCTGCTGGCCCAGCGCCTCGGTGAGCTTGCTGGCGATGATGCGGCCGATCACATCGGTCGCCCCACCCGGCGGATAGGGCACCACCAGGCGGATCGGCTTGTCCGGCCACGCAGCCAGCGCGCTGCGCATCGAGACGGCCAGCGGCGCGGCAAGGCCGGCCAGCAGCAGGCGGCGCCGGACGGCGCGGTAGGTGGGGGTCATGTTGTCTCCGGTGTCTTCTTATATAGGTAGGGGACAGCGCGGAGGGGCGAGGCCTCGGGCAATACGGCGGGGGACGCGCTGCTGCCGACAGTCTGGCGGCTGTCGAAAGCAGAAAAAAGCGCTTTTCAGACCGATGAACGCAAAAATTCTTATGGTTCGACCGGTCTGCCCCCCCGGGCCTGCGGTCAGGTCGACTGTTTGACGAAGGCCAGCAGGTCGGCGTTGATCACATCGGCATTGACCACGCACATGCCGTGCGAGAAGCCGGGATACGTCTTCAGCACCGCCCCCTTGACGATCTTGGCCGACAGCCGCCCGGCGGCGTCGATCGGCACGATCTGGTCGTCCTCGCCGTGCAGGATCAGCGTGGGCACGTCGAACTTCTTCAGGTCCTCGGTGTAGTCCACCTCCGAGAACTGCTTGATGCACTCGTACTGGCCCTTGATGCCGCCCGCCATGCCCTGCGCCCAGAAACTGTCGATGGTGCCCTGCGACGGCTTGGCGCCCTCCCGGTTGTACCCGTGGAACGGCACCGCCAGGTCCTTGTAGAACTGCGAGCGGTTATCGGCCACGCCCTTGCGGATGCCGTCGAACACGTCGATGGGCAGCCCGCCCGGGTTGGCGGCGGTCTTCAGCATGATCGGCGGCACCGCCCCGATCAGCACCGCCTGCGCCACGCGCCGCGTGCCGTGGCGGCCGATGTAGTGCGCCACCTCGCCGCCGCCCGTGGAATGGCCGACCAGCGTGGCCTGTCCGACATCGGCCTTCTCCAGCACGGCCGCCAGGTCGTCGGCATAGGTGTCCATGTCGTTGCCACCGGACGGCTGCCCGGAGCGGCCATGGCCCCGGCGGTCATGGGCGATCACGCGGAAGCCCTGCTGCACGAAGAACAGCATCTGGGCGTCCCAGGCGTCGCCGCAGAGCGGCCAGCCGTGCGAGAACACGATGGGGCGGCCGTGCCCCCAGTCCTTGTAATAGATCTCCGTGCCGTCCTGCGCGATTGCGAAAGCCATGATGCGTGCTCCTTGAAGGGGGTGGGACAGGGGGGGTGAGCGTGAACTGCCAGGCGGGAACGTTTCATCAAAGGCGATGGCGGCGGCAAACGCAAGCCGTGGGACGCGCGCTTCACAACATTTCACGCCACATGAACGATGAGCGTTTGCTAAGCTTCGCGGACCTATCCCCCCACGACCACCGGAGACAACCATGGGCCAGCGCATCACCCTTTCCGTACCGGACGGCAGTTTCGCCGCCTACCTCGCCACGCCGGACGCCGCCAACGCGCGCGGCACGGCCATCGTGGTCATCCAGGAAATCTTCGGCATCAACGCCGACATGCGCGAGACCTGCAACAACTTCGCGCGCGAAGGCTTCGTGGCGATCTGCCCCGACCTGTACTGGCGCCAGGAACCCAATGTCGAGCTGACCGACAAKACCGAGGCCGAGTGGAAGCGCGCGCTGGAGTTGTACAACGGCTTCAACGTGGACAAGGGCGTGGCGGACATCGACGCGGCCATCCAGGCCGTGCGCCAGCAGCCGGGCGTGACCGGCGGCGTGGGCACGGTCGGCTTCTGCCTGGGCGGGCTGCTGGCCTACCTGACGGCCGCGCGCACCGGGGCCGATGCGGCGGTGTCGTACTACGGCGTCGGCATCGACAAGCACCTGGACGAGGCGCCCCGTATCGCCAAGCCGCTGCTGATGCATATCGCCGAGGAAGACGAATTCGTGCCGGCCGAGGCCCGCGCCAAGATCATCGAGACGCTGGAAGACAGCCCGCACGTGGAGATCCACACCTACCCGGGCTGCCAGCATGCCTTCGCCCGCAATGACGGCGTGCATTACGTGGCGGATGCAGCACAGGAGGCCAACGCCCGGACGCTGAAATTCTTCCAGGCGATGAAGTAACGGGATGGGTTTCTCCCCGCAGCCGCCAGCCGGAGCGGGGAGAAAAAAGGGCGTTTCGTACTAGTCCGATTTGCGGCGACGCAACATCCCCCCGCTTGATCCATGCCAAAATGCCGGCTGGTCCAACGCGGAAACGGAGCTTCGGGGATGTATCGCGGCGAACGGTTCAACGGCTACAGCCACCTCGCGGGGGCGGTCCTGGCGGCCGCCGGCATGGCAGTGCTCGTCACTTCCTCGGCCCTGCACCACGATGCCTGGAAGGTGGTCAGCTCGGTGGTCTACGGCACCACGCTGGTCCTGCTCTACACCATCTCCACGGTCTACCACAGCATCCGCGGCCCGGCGAAGGACATCTTCCGCCGGCTCGACTACTGCGCCATCTACCTGCTCATCGCCGGCAGCTACACACCGTTCGCGCTGGTCACGCTGCGCGGCCCCTGGGGCTGGACGCTGTTCGGCGTCAACTGGGGCCTCGCGGTCATCGGCATCATCCAGGAACTGTGGATCGGCCACCGCACGCGCATCCTGTCCCTGTCGATCTACGTGATCATGGGCTGGCTGGTAGTCTTCGCGTTCGACCCGCTCACCGCCGCCCTGCCGCGCGCCGGCCTGTACTGGCTGGTGGCCGGCGGCGCCACCTATACCGCCGGCATCGGCTTCTTCCTGTTCGACGAACGCGTGCGCCACTTCCACGGCATCTGGCACCTTTTCGTCCTGGCGGGCAGCTTCTGCCAGTTCGTCAGCATCCTCTACTACGTCGGCTGACGATGTTGGCCGATCAAGTCGGCTGCACCTTCCGGCGCCGGCCCTTTTCCACCAGCCCGCCGATCACCGGCCACACCAGCACCGCCACGGCCAGCGCCATGATCGTGCCGACCAGGCCGTTGGACCAGAACACGTCCATCTGGCCCTGGGACATCAGCATGGTCTGCCGGAACGAATCCTCGGCGCGGTCGCCCAGTACCAGCGCCAGCACCAGCGGCGCCAGCGGGTAGTCGAGCTTCTTCAGCACGTAGCCGATCACGCCGAAAATCAGCATCAGCCAGACGTCGAACATGGCGTTGTGCACCGTGAAGGCGCCGATGGCGCACACCACGAGGATCAGCGGCGCGATGATCGCGAACGGAATGCGCAGGATGGCGGCGAACAGCGGCACCGTGGAAAGCACCACGATCAGCCCGGCGATGTTGCCCAGGTACATGCTGGCGATCAGCCCCCAGACGAAGGTCTTCTGCTCGGTGAACAGCAGCGGCCCCGGCTGCAGGCCCCAGATCATCAGGCCGCCCAGCAGCACGGCGGCCGTGGCGGAGCCGGGAATGCCCAGCGCCAGCATCGGCAGCAGCGCGCTGGTGCCAGCCGCGTGCGCGGCGCACTCCGGCGCGATCACCCCTTCCACATTGCCGCGCCCGAAGCTCTCGCGGTTGCGCGAGAAGCGCTTGGCCACGCCGTAGCCCATGAATGACGCCGCCGTGGCGCCGCCCGGCGTCACGCCCAGCCAGCAGCCAATCACCGACGAGCGGATCAGCGTCATCCAGTAACGCGGCAGCTCGGCCCAGGTCTTGAGCACCACCTTGAGGTCGATGCTGGCGCGCTTGCCGCGGAAGGCCACGCCCTCCTCCATCGTGATCAGGATCTCGCTGATGCCGAACAGGCCGATCACGGCGACCAGGAAGTCGAACCCGCGCAGCAGCTCGGTGGAGCCGAAGGTCATGCGCAGCGTGCCCGAGACGGTATCCATGCCCACCGCCGCCAGCGCAAAGCCCATGCACATCGCGATCACGATCTTGGCCTTGGCTTCCTTGCCCATGCCGACGAAGCTGCAGAACGTGAGGAAGTACACCGCGAAGAATTCCGGCGGCCCGAAGCGCAGCGCGAACTTGGCCACCAGCGGCGCCAGGAATGTGATCAACAGCACACCCGCCAGCGCGCCGAGGAACGAGCCCGTGAAGGCCGAGGTCAGCGCTCGCCCGGCCTCGCCCTGCTGGGCCATCGGGTAGCCGTCGAAGGTGGTCGCCACGGACCAGGCTTCGCCGGGGATGTTGAACAGGATCGAGGTGATCGCCCCGCCGAACAGCGCGCCCCAGTAGATGCAGGACAGCATGATGATGGCCGAGGTCGGCTCCATCGAAAACGTCAGCGGCAGCAGGATGGCCACGCCGTTGGGGCCGCCCAGCCCGGGCAGCACGCCCACGACGATGCCGAGCAGGATGCCGACCAGCATCAGCCCGACGTTGTGCCACGACATGGCGACCGCGAAGCCGCCCATCAGTGAATTGAGTTCTTCCACGCCCGCCCCCTCAGAAACCGAACGCCGCTTCGAGCGGGCCCTTCGGCAGTGGCACGCGGAACTGCATCTCGAAGATCCAGAACAGCGCGGCGTTGATGGCAACGCCGGTCAGCACGGCACGCCACCAGGCAAACTTGCCGATGACCCGCATGAAGCCGGCGATGAAGATGGCGCTGGCCACATAGATGCCGAGGAACTTGATCAGCGCGATGTAGATCGTCAGCGGCACCAGGATCACCGCCACCTGGCGCAGCTGCGGCCAGGTGACGAAGGTGGCGTCGGACGCGGTGCGCCACGCCTGCCACAACACGGCCAGGCAGGCCACGAAGATGATGGCCCCGATGCGCAGCGGGAAGTAGCCGGCCTGCGGGCCGTCCGGCGCCCAGCCCGCGCCGATCTGATAATTGCTGACCATGACTACGACCGCGCCGGCGGCGATCAGCAGCGCCACGGCGATCTCCGCCGTGCGCACCGTGATGGCCGCCGGCGCGGCCGTGGCGTCGGTATGCTCGCTCATTAGAACCTCCCAATTGAAAGGGCGACGCCACCAGCGACGCCCAAGTGGATCATTCCGTGCCGCGGTTTCTCCCTCTCCCCTCAGTGGGAGAGGGCCGGGGAGAGGGGTGGTCTAGCACCGAGCCACAATCGATGAAGCCGTCGGTGCGCTCCAGCGCTACAGCTCCGGCCAGCGCCGCCCCTCTCCCCCGGCCCCTCTCCCGCAAGCGGGAGAGGGGAGCAACCCGCCCCCCCGAACCGCACTTTCTCGCGGGAGAGGGGAGCAAACCATCACCGTGCTGCCACGAAGCCCGCTTCCTTGATGATGTCCTTGTGGCGGGTCTCGTCCGCCTGGAGGAACTCGGTCAGCTTGGTGCCGGTCAGGAACTCGTTCTTGAGCGCGTTCTTTTCGAGGTACTCGTTCCACTCGGGCGTGGCGGCCACCTTCTGCATCAGCTCGACGTAGTACTTCTGCTGGTCCGGCGTGACGCCGCCCGGCAGCATGAACACGCGCAGCATCTGGTATTGCACGTCCAGCCCGGCTTCCTTGCACGTGGGGATATCGCCCCAGCTCTGCGTGGCCGTCACCTTGCCCGTGTACTGCATGCGCGACGGCGCGAACACGCACAGCGCGCGGTGCTCGCCGGCGCGCCACTGGCCGATCGATTCGGACKGGTTGTTCACGTTGGAGTCGATGTGCTTGCCCGAAAGCTGCGTAGCGGCCTCGCCGCCGCCCTTGTACGGGATGTAGATGAAGCGCACGCCGGCCTTGCGCTCCATCTGCGCGGTGATGATCTGGTCCTCGCGCTTGGAACTGGTGCCGCCCATCTTGAGCTTGCCGGGCTGCTTCTTGGCTTCGGCGATGTAGTCGGTCGGGGTCTTGTAGGGCGCTTCGGCGTTGGTCCACAGCACGAATTCGTCCATCGCCACCATGGCCACCGGGGTCAGATCGCGCCAGTTGAACGGCAACTGGCTGACCATCGGCACGGTATAGAGCGCGGACGAGGTCACCAGCAGCTTGTGCGGGTCGCCCTTGGACGCCTTGGTGTCCATCAGGCCCTCGGCGCCGCTGGCGCCAGCCTTGTTCACCACGATGACCGGCTGGCCCATCAGCTTGTGCTTGGCGATGATGCCCTGGATCGAGCGCGCCATCTGGTCGGAGGCGCCGCCGGCACTGAACGGCACCACGATTTCGACGGGCTTGGTGGGCTCCCAGGCAAACGCGGGAGCGGCAAATGAAACACTGAGGGCAATACCGAGCAGCGAAGCACGCGCGGCGGCGCGTGCGGGGGAACGCAACGTCATGGTCTGTCTCCTTTGGTGTGATCCGTGCGCTCTGCTGGCGCATCGGCGGTACGGCCGGGCCGTCCCGGGAATCCCGGGCGGTCCGTCTTTTTCTTCTACGTCGATGGTGACCGGATCAGGCGGCGCGCAGCGCCGGCTTCAGCGCGGCCGCGCGCAGGCTTTCCATCGCCGCCAGCACGCCGCCCGCATGGTGCGGCACGCCGGCCAGCGCCAGACCCATCTCCACGCCGGCGAGGGTGCCCATCAGCGTCAGGTCGTTGAAATCGCCCAGATGGCCGATGCGGAAGACCTTGCCGGAGAGCTTGGACAGCCCCTGCCCCAGCGACATATTGAAGTTCTCCAGCACCACCTTGCGCAGCGCGTCGGCGTTGTGGCCGTCCGGCATGACCACGGCGGTCAGCGCCGGGCTGTACTCGGCCGGGTTCTGGCACAGGATCTCCAGCCCCCAGGCGTTCACGCAGGCGCGCGTGGCCTCGGCATGGCGGCGATGGCGCGCGAACACGTTCTGCAGGCCCTCTTCCTGGAGCATGTCGCACGCCTCGGACAGCCCGTAGAGCAGGTTCGTGGCCGGGGTGTACGGCCAGAAGCCATTCTTGTTGGCTTCGATGATCTCTTCCCAGCCCCAGAACGCCTTCGGCAGCTTGGACCTGGCCGACGCCGCCACGGCCTTGGCGCTGACCGCGTTGAACGACAGGCCCGGCGGCAGCATCAGCCCCTTCTGCGAGCCGGAGACGGTCACGTCCACGCCCCACTCGTCGTGGCGATAGTCGATCGAGCCCAGCGAGGAGATGGTGTCCACCAGCAGCAGCGCGGGGTGGCCGGCCGCATCGATCGCACGGCGCACGGCGGCGATGTCGGAGGTCACGCCGGTGGAGGTCTCGTTATGGACCACGCAGACCGCCTTGATCTCGTGGCTGCGGTCCTCGGCCAGCCGCGCGCCGATGGCGGCGGCGTCCACGCCGTGGCGCCAGTCGCCCACCAGGAATTCCGGATTCAGGCCGAGCTTGTCGGCCATCTTCTTCCACAGCGAGGCGAAGTGGCCGGTCTCGAACATCAGCACGCGGTCGCCGGCGGAGAGCGTATTCACCAGCGCCGCTTCCCATGCGCCCGTACCGGATGCCGGATAGATCACAACCGGCTGGGCGGTCTGGAAGATCTTGCGGATGTCCGCCAGCACCTTCTTGCCGAGTTGCTGGAACTCGGGGCCGCGGTGGTCGATGGTCGGGTAGTCCATTGCGCGCAGCACGCGGTCGGGCACGTTGGTCGGACCCGGGATCTGCAGGAAGTGCCGGCCGCTGGGATGGGAGTTCAGTCGGATCATGTCGCCTCGTGTTCTTCGGTTTGAATTTTGTATTCAAAAATCGGGGATGCACTGCGCGCCCGGCATGCGGGATAATGTTGCCCGGCGCAAGCGCCTCGCATTCCGCAAAAAGTCCTTATAAATCAGTACTTATCAGGATTTCAGACCGTTCGTCGCGCTGTTCCGGGCGTGGCCAACGACACCGGAATGCAGTTCGTGCTTGCCCCAGAGTAGGTTTTGAATACAATACTGTCAAGCCACACGATCCCTGATGACCGCCAATCCGACCACTCCCTCGCAAGCCGTAGACCGCCAGATCCTGCATGTGGCGGTGGCCCAGCGCCTGCGCACCATGATCATGGAAGGCGAGCTGGCGCCGGGCACCCGGCTCAATGAGCGCGTGCTGTGCGACCTGCTCCAGGTTTCGCGCACGCCGCTGCGGGAAGCCTTCAAGGTGCTCGCGGGTGACGGTCTGGTCACTCTGCTGCCAAACCGGGGCGCCGAGGTGGTGGTGCTGTCCAAGGAAGCGATCGACCACCTGTTCGAGATGATKGGCGCGCTGGAAGCCACCAGCGGCGAGCTGGCCTGCCAGCGCATCACCGACGCCGAGCTGGTCGAGATCCGTGCCATGCACTACGAGATGCTGGCGTGCCACGCGCGCCGGGACCTCCCTAATTACTACGCGCTGAACCGGCGCATCCACGACGCCATCAACGCCGCGGCGCGCAATCCGATCCTCGAGGAGACCTATCGACGCATCAACCTGCGTATCCAGGCGCTGCGCTTCCGCTCCAACTTCGACCAGGACAAATGGGATCTGGCCGTGCGCGAGCACGGCGCCATGCTCGATGCCCTGGCGAAGCGCGACGGCGCCGCCCTGCGAGACATCCTGCGCGCGCACCTGCAACACAAGCACGACGCGCTGATCGCCGAACTAGAACGCGCACAGGACGCCGCCGCCTGACCCCCGCGCGCGCCGCGCCGTCTCCGGACGGCAGGCCGGCGCGCCACGGGCCAGGGCGACGGCGTCTCCAGTGCATGCACACGGAGACATCCCCGCTCATGGCCCTGCCTACCACCCCCACGCCGCCCGGCGTGCAGCCGCTGCGCTTCATGCCCGGCGCCGCATCGTCACCCGCCACGCAGTCGCCGCTGTACCGGCGGCTCGCCGCCGAGCTGCGCGGCGACGTGCTGTTCGACACCGCCAGCCGTGGCCGCTACGCCACAGACGCCTCGATCTATCAGGTCATGCCGATTGGCGTAGTCGTGCCGCGCGACGAAGCCGACGCCCGGCTGGCGCTGGACATCGCCCGCGACTTCAAGGCGCCCCTGCTGCCGCGTGGCGGCGGCACCAGCCAGTGCGGCCAAACCGTGGGCGAGGCGCTGGTCATCGACAACAGCAAGTTCCTGAACCAGGTGATCGACTTCGACCCGGTGGCGCGCACGGTGACCGTGCAGCCCGGCATCGTGCTCGACCACCTCAACGCCTGGCTCAAGCCGCACGGGCTCTGGTTCCCGGTGGACGTCTCCACGGCGGCGCAATGCACGATCGGCGGCATGGCCGGCAACAACTCGTGCGGGTCACGCTCGATCCAGTACGGCAACATGGTGCACAACGTGCTGGGCATCCAGGCGATCCTGGCCGGCGGCGAGGACGTGCGCTTCGACGTCGGCTGGCCGGCGGACGGCGCCCCGCACCGCGCCATCGCCGATGGCGTGCGGCGCATCGCCGAGCGGGAGCGCGACGCCATCGCCGAGATGTACCCGCACGTACTGCGGCGCGTGGGCGGCTACAACCTCGACCTGTTCCATCCCCAGAACGAACGCCCCTACACTGCCGACGGCAGCGTCAACCTCGCCCACCTGCTGGTCGGCTCGGAGGGCACGCTGGCCTATTTCCGGCACCTGACGCTGCAACTGGCGCCGCTGCCCACGCACAAGACGCTCGGCGTGGTGAATTTCCCGACCTTCTACCAGTCGATGGAACTCACCCGCCATATCGTCGGCCTGCAGCCGGCGGCGGTGGAGCTGGTCGACCGGACCATGATCGACCTCGCGCGCCACAACCCGGCCTTCCGCCCGGTGATCGAGCGCGCGCTGGTGGGCGAGCCCGAGGCCATCCTGCTGGTGGAATTCGCTGGCGAAGACCGCGAGACCACGGTGCGCGGCCTGGCCCGGCTGGTGGAGCTGATGGCCGACCTGGGGCTGCCCGGCTCGGTGGTGGAGATGCCGGATGCCGGCCCGCAAAAGGCGCTGTGGGAAGTGCGCAAGGCCGGCCTGAACATCATGATGAGCATGAAGGGCGACGGCAAGCCGGTGTCSTTCATCGAGGACTGCGCAGTGCCGCTGGAGCATCTGGCCGCGTACACMTCCCGGCTGACCGAGGTCTTCCACAAGCACGGCACGCGCGGCACGTGGTACGCCCACGCCAGCGTCGGCACGCTGCATGTGCGCCCCATCCTAGACATGCGCCGCGACGGCGCCACCAAGATGCGGGCGATTGCCGAGGAAGCCGCCGCGATGGTCCGCGAATACAAGGGCGCCTATTCGGGCGAGCATGGCGACGGCATCTGCCGGGGCGAATGGGTGGCGTGGCAGTTCGGCCCCGCGCTGAACCAGGCCTTCGCCGAGGTCAAGGCGCTGTTCGACCCCGAAAACCGCTGCAACCCCGGCAAGATCGTCGGCACGCCGAAGATGGACGACACCGCGCTGTTCCGCTTCCCGCCCAGCTATACGGTCAAGCCGATCACGCCGGCGCTCGACTGGTCGGCGTGGAATGTCACGCGCGACCCGGTGACCGAGGCCGAGAGCACGCCCGGCACCGGGCTGGACCCCGCGCGCGGGCTGGCGGCGGCCGTGGAGATGTGCAACAACAACGGCCACTGCCGCAAGTTCGACGCCGGCACGATGTGCCCGAGCTACCGCGTCACGCGAGACGAGCAGCACCTGACCCGTGGCCGCGCCAACACGCTGCGGCTGGCGCTGTCTGGCCAGCTCGGCCCGGAGGGGCTGCTGGAGCCAGCGGTCAAGGAGGCCCTCGACCTGTGCGTCTCCTGCAAGGGCTGCAAGCGCGACTGCCCCACCGGCATCGACATGGCCAAGATGAAGATCGAAGTCCGCGCCGCCCACGCCAAGGCCGGCAAGCTGCGCGCGCGCGACCGCATGGTCGCCTTCCTGCCGCGCTACGCCGGGCTGGCCAGCCGCCTGCCGTGGCTGTTCAACCTGCGTKACCGCGTGCCGGGACTGCCGGCGCTGAGCGAGCGCCTGTTCGGCCTGTCCGCCCGGCGCTCGCTGCCGCGCTGGCAGGCGGCTTTCCTTGGGGGCGACTACACGCCGAAGGCGGCGGGCGGCAAGGAGGTGGTGCTGTTCGTCGATACCTTCAACAACCATATGGAGCCTGAGAACGCCCGCGCGGCCCAGCGCGTGCTCGAAGGGGCCGGCTACACCGTGCACCTGTCGGCGGTGCCGGGCGAGCGCCCGCTGTGCTGTGGCCGGACCTTCCTGGCGGCAGGTCTGGTCGATGAAGCCAAGGCCGAGGCACGCCGCGCGCTCGACGCGCTGCTGCCCTTCGTCGCGCGCGGCGTGGCCGTGGTGGGGMTCGAACCGTCTTGTTTACTGTCGATGCGCGACGAATTCCTCCAGTACGGCTACGGTGACGCCGCGCGCCAACTGGCGGACAACGCGTTCCTGTTCGAGGAATTCCTGGTCCGCGAGCACGCCGCCGGCCGCTTCGCCCCATCGCTCCAGCCCATCGGCACGGCCCGGGCCCTGCTGCACGGCCACTGCCACCAGAAGGCGTTCGATGCCGTACGCCCCGTGGAACAGGTGCTCGGCTGGATTCCGGGCTTGAAGACCGAGCTGGTGGAGTCGTCGTGCTGCGGCATGGCCGGCAGCTTCGGCTACGAGGCCGAGCATCACGAGGCCTCGATGAAGATGGCCGAGCTGTCGCTGCTGCCGGCGGTGCGCAAGGCCGATGGCGACACTCTCGTGGTGGCCGATGGGACGAGTTGCCGACATCAGATCCACGATGGTGCAGGCCGGGAGGCGCTGCACGTGGCGCGGGTGCTGGAGCGGGCCATGGCGACGGCGGCAACGGCAGCCGGATAGCGCACACCCAACGCCCACGCAACAGATTCTCCGTCCAAATCCGCCAAGTTCCCGGTCCTGGCGGACAAAGCGGCCGGCCCGGGCCAGCGCAGCGCCTATGATGCAACGGCGAACCAGCGGTCTGGACGGAGAGTGGACGGAGAACCAAAGCCATGGGCACTATCGCAATCGAGTTGGAGGTCTCGCCTGATGCCCCGGCAGGCCGGGCGACATGACGGGGCGCCAGCGCAAGGGCGCTGCGGCCAGCGTACTGACAGCGGTGGCGCTGGCGGCGCTCGTGCTGTGGCTTGGCAGCCGCAAGGCGCCGGGCGGCTCGATCGACGCGGTCGGCGCCACAACCGATGTGGCGGTCCAGCCGATAGCCGGCGGGGCCGACCAGGCCGCTGCCCTGCAGGCGGCCCTGGATAGCCTGCAGCCGGGCCAGCGCCTCGTGCTGGCGCCGGGCAACTATCGCGTGGGGAACGTGCTGGCCATCCGTGGCGAGCAGGTCGTGGTGTCCGGCTACGGCGCCACGCTCACCGCCACCAGCCCGGACGCGCAGGCGGTGGAGATCACCGGCCGCAACGCCACGCTGGTCGGCGTCACGCTGGTCGGCACCGGCACGCAGCGGCTCGAATCGTCCACCTCCGCCAAGGTCTCCGTGGACGGCTACGGCATCCAGGTGCTCGACGTCACCATCCGTGGCGGGGCGAGCGCCGGCATCTTCGTCTCGCGCGGCAACAGCATCGCGCTGGTCGGCAACAAGGTCAACGGCACGCTGGCCGATGGCATCCACATCACCGGCGGCTCGCGCGACGTGCTCGTGCAGGACAACTCCGTCACCGCCACCGGCGACGACATGATCGGCATCGTCAGCTACCAGCGCGACGGCACGATCAACCAGAATATCCTCGTCAGCGCCAACTACCTGGCCGGCAACGCCTGGGGGCGCGGTGCGTCCATCGTCGGCGGCACCGACGTGACCCTGGCCAACAACTGGATCGAAGGGGTGCAGAAGGCGGCGGCGGTGCTCATCGCGCAGGAGGACGGCTACCGCACGGCAGGCGTGACCAATGTGCAGGTGACGGACAACATGATCTCGGATATCGAGAACGCCACGCAGCCGGGCAACAACCGGCTGGCGGCGGGCCATGCGGCCATCGACATCAATACGGGGACGGGCAGCGTCGCGCGGGTGCTGGTGGCGGGCAACCAGGTCACGCGCGCCACTTACGATGGCTTCCGGGCGGTCGGCAATGTCTGCAACGTGCGGGTCTCGCGCAACCGGTTCGTGACGATTGGCGGCGCGGCGCTGTCCCTCCAGGTGCGCAACTGCCCGACGGACGCCTGGACCTGCGACGGCAACACGCTGGACGGCACTGGCATCGCCCTGACCGGCTGCAACGGGACCGGCGCGCCGCAGGTGTCGGGCGCGGACCGGACCCGGATGCCGCAGGTGCGCACGGCGCTGCGGCAGCAATGAGCCCTCCTCGGACGTAGCGGACTCACCGCACGCGCGGCGTCTCGGCGATCAGCCGTTGGAGGTACTTGCCATAGTGGCTCTTGCCCAGCGGCTTGGCCAGCCGGCCGAGCTGCTCGGCATCGATCCAGCGGCGCCGGTAGGCGATTTCCTCCGGGCAGGCCACCATCAGGCCCTGCCGCTTCTGAAGCGTCGAGACCAGCAGCGCCGCCTCCACCAGCGAGTCGTGCGTGCCGGTGTCCAGCCACGCGTAGCCGCGCCCCATGATGTCCACGGCGAGCTTCCCGGCTTCCAGGTAGCGCGAGTTGACATCGGTGATCTCCAGCTCGCCGCGCGCCGAGGGCCGGATGTCCGCCGCGATGTCGCACACCGCGTTGTCATAGAAGTACAGCCCGGTCACCGCGTAGCTGGAGCGCGGGACGGCCGGCTTTTCCTCGATCGACAGCGCGCGGAAGTCCTCGTCGAACTCCACCACGCCGTAGCGCTCCGGGTCGTCCACGTGATAGGCGAACACGGTGGCGCCTTCCTCGCGCCGGTTGGTGCGCGCCAGCAGCCGGGCGAGGTCGTTGCCGTGGAAGATGTTGTCCCCGAGGATCAGCGCCGAAGGGTGCTTGCCGACGAAGTCCCGGCCAATGATGAAGGCCTGCGCCAGCCCGTCCGGCGAGGGCTGCTCCGCGTACTGGATGTCCAGCCCCCACTGGCTGCCGTCGCCCAGCATGGTGGCGAAGCGCGGCAGGTCCTGCGGCGTGGAGATGACCAGGATCTCGCGGATGCCCGCCGTCATCAGCGTGGAGAGCGGGTAGTAGATCATCGGCTTGTCATAGACCGGCAGCAGTTGCTTGGACACGCACTGCGTGATCGGGTACAGCCGCGTGCCGGACCCACCGGCCAGGATGATGCCTTTGCGGTTCATGTCTGAATCTCCCAGGTCGATGGTGGTGAAGTCTGTTCAGGTCGCTCTTTCAAGCGGTGCGGGAATGGGCGCCACAGGGTCCACGCCCCGGGCCGTGGCGCGGGCAGTCGCCTCGCGCCGGTAGCAGATGAAGAAGGCCAGCGCGCCGAACACCTCGGTCAGGATGATCGAGATCACCGTGCCCCGGGCGCCCATCAGCATCACCAGCGGCACCACGTAGAGCAGGTGGAGCACGGTCACGGCGGCGTAGATGTTCTGCACCAGCCGGTGGCGGCCCAGCGCCAGCAGGCCCAGGTTGCCGAAGACGAAGGCCACGCTGGTCACCGGCAGCAGCACGCCCTCCAGGCGCAGCAGCAGGATGGCGTCGTGGAACGGCTCGCCCAGCCACATGCGGATGCCGACATCGGCAAACAGCTCGATGCCGATGGCCAGCGCGCCGGCGCAGGCAAACACCGCCAGCGTCGCCTTGCGCAGCAGGGCGCGCGCCGCCTCCGGGTCCGTGACGTTGTACTGGCTGATGCGCGGGAAGAAGGCCGTGCCCACCACCGTGAAGATGGTCTGGGCCGCCACGCGGATCTTGTCCGCCATGGAGAACTGCCCCACCGCCACCGGCCCGTGGAAGTAGTTGAGCAGGATGGCGTTGAAGGTGACGTAGAAGCTCACCAGCACCAGCGAGAGAAACACCGGGAAGCCTTCGCGGAACGAGATGGCCACCTCGCGCACCGACACGGCCACCAGCGACGCCAGCCGCTGCCGGTGGATGCCCCACAGCGCCGCCACCGCCAGCAGCACCGTGCCAACGCTAATGCCCAGTGCCGCCAGTGCGGCGTCCCCCGGCCCGCGCACCCACATCAGCACGCACCCCAGGCTGACCGCGCGGGCGATGCAATTCGGCACCACCAGCACCTTCATGCGCTCCAGCCCCTGGTACAGCCAGATCGGCGTGAAGGCGTTGGCCACCACGCCGACGAAGGCCGCCGCKAGGATGGTCCAGTGCTCGCGCAGGCTCGGCACCAGCCCGAGCGTGCCGGCCATCAGCAGCKCGGCGGCCAGCGTCAGGGTCAGCTTGGCGGCCATCGTGGCCGAGAACACGCGGTCGACCACCGTGCGGTCGTCCCGCCCCAGCGACACCAGCCGCGTGGCGGTGAGATTGTGGCCGTAGTCGGTCAGCAGGATCAGGTACTGCGCCAGCGCCTGACAGTAGGCCAGCACGCCGAACTCCTTCACCCCGAGCACCCTTCCGAGCAGCGGCAGCAGGAGCAGCGGGAACAGGTAGTTGCCGGCCTGGATCAGCAGGAGATAGGTCGCGGTGGCGCGGATGGAGGTCGGCATGGCGGCGTAGCGTCAGCGGGGACCGGGACGGATCACACCACGCGGCACCGGCGGCAACCGTCGTCGCACCGGCTGGCCGGCCATCTGGAAGATCAGCCACAGCAGCGCCAGCGGCACGAAGTTGCGCCCGCTGAACAGGTTGGGCACGCGCAGGATCTCCAGCAGCGACACCAGCAGCACAGCGTGCGCGCAGCACCAGAAGCCATCGCCCGCGCGCCAGCCCGCGTAGCTGCGGGACAGCAGCCAGCCCATGCCCGCCGCCAGCAGCAGCGCGAACCATCCCCACTCGTGGAAGTGCACGTAGATACCGGACGGATTGTTGAACTCCGGGTCGCCGAAGTCGCTCAGGAACATCGTGTAGCTGTCGCCATTGCCGACCAGCGGGCGCATGAACTCGCCCACCACCGGGAACTTGACCAGCCAGTCGAAGGTGAACACCGCGTCGCCGGCGCCCCAGCCCATGATCGCCAGCAGCCCGGCGCCGTTGTTCAGCGAGGTGGAGTAGTACATGCCGAGCCGTTCCAGCGCGAACTCGAAGATGTTGTCGTAGAGATTGACGTAGTGCGTCTCCCACGACCGGTTGTACTCGTTGGCGATAAAGAAGCCGATCAGCGGGCCGATGGCCGCGAACGGCCCGAGCCGCAGCAGCCAGTTGCGCCGGGGCACGTTGCGGAACCGCATCACCATCAGCACCCACGGCAGCACCAGTTCTACCAGCGCCAGCCGCTCGGCGAAGATGAAGCTGCGCAGCACCGTCAGCACCAGCAGCACGGCCAGGAAGACCTTGTAGCGGTTCAGGCCGCGCACCGGCTGGCGGAAGATGTAGAAGTAGAGCGGCACATAGGCCACGCCGGCCTGCGTGAGCGTGCTGATGCCGGCGATGCGGCCCTTCAGTTCGAGGACGTCGTAGGTGCTGGCGGAGCCGGTCAGGAAGGAGATCAGCACGGCGGGCCGGGCAATCACGCCGCCCATCATCACCAGATAGCMGATCAGGGCGAGCCAGAACAGCGCGTCGAGGATGTGCACGGGCATCTCGGCGCGCGGCCGGGGCGCCAGCGGGGACAGCGAATCGCCCGCGTAGGACGCCACCGTCAGCACCACCAGGAACAGCCCGCCGGCCAGCGCGTAGAAGCTGGTGAAATAGACCCGCTCGATGGCCTTCTGGTCGCCCAGCAGCGACACCGAGATCAGCACATAGAGCGGCAGGATGAAATACAGCAGCAGCCGGGTGGGGTCTTCCCACCAGTAGCCGTCATGGAAGTCGCGGGGCGGGGTCGGATGGGGCATCGGCATCTATCTGGGGACGACCGCGAGGTCATCGGTGTGGAACGGTTCCGTGGGCGCCGGGGGTTCCGGCTCGGGCGACGCGGTGCGGGGCCGGCCGCCCTGCCCGGCCATGGCCTGCCGCACCACGGCCAGGAACTCGCTGCGGAAACGCTCCGGCGTGAAGCGCAGCGCGTTCTCACGGCAGACGGCCGGGTCGAACCAGCCGCTGTCCTCGAAGCGGCAGACCGCGCGCACGATGTCCTCCACGGTCTGGCGCGGGAAGAACACGCCGGTGCGGGTGCCGGCGTTGCCGGCGTCGACCACCGTCTCGCTGGCACCGCCCCGCCCCAGCGCGATCACCGGCGTGCCGCAAGCCTGCGCCTCCACGGCCACAATGCCGAAATCCTCCTCGGCGGCGAACACGAAGGCGCGTGCGCGCTGCATGTGGTCGATCAATATCTCGGTCGACTGGTAGCCCAGCATCTTCACGTTGGGGGGCAACATGGCCTGGATGCGCGCGAAGTCCGGCCCATCGCCAATCACGACCAACCGCTTGTCCGGCATGGCCGCGAAGGCTTCCACGATCAGCGCGACCTTCTTGTACGGCACCAACCGGGAAGCGGTCAGGTAGAAGTCCTCGCGGCACTGGCCGAGGCCGAAACGCTCCACATCGACCGGCGGGAACACCACCGTGGCCGGGCAGCCGTAGACCTTGCGGATGCGCCGCGCCACGTAGGCCGAGTTGGCCACGAGCAGGTCCACGCCATGGGCGGTGCGATGGTCCCAGATCCGCATGTAATGGAGGATGGCCCGCGCGATCCAGCTCTTGAGCCCGCGCGTCAGGCGCGATTCGTCGAGGTACTGGTGCTGGAGGTCCCACGCATAGCGGATCGGCGAATGGATGTAGCTGACGTGGAGTTGCTCCGGCCCGGTGATGACCCCCTTCGCCACGGCATGGCTGGACGAGATCACGAGGTCGTAGTCGGAGAGGTCGAACTGTTCCACTGCCAGCGGCATCAGCGGCAGGTAGTTGCGGAACGACTTCCGGGCGCGCGGCAGGCGCTGGATGAACGACGTCTTGGCGTGCTTGCCCTGCAGCACGTGGCGCTGGTCGTCCGGGAAGAAATCGACCACGCTGAACAGGTCGGCGTCGGGCCAGATCTTGAGAATCTGCTCCAGCACGCGCTCGGAGCCGGCATAGGTGGTCAGCCAGTCGTGCACCACGGCCACCCTGCCGAACTCGCCGGGAAAGGGAGTCGGGACGAAATTCGGGGCGAAATTCGGGGCGGGGGTCATCGCTGGGGCAGCCATGGGGAAATCTCGGTGAGAAGCCGGTCGGCGGTCAGGCGCCACGAGCGGCGCTGCACGTTGGCGAAGCCCTGCGTGCGCAGGCGGTCACGCAGGGCGCTGTCGTGCATCACGTGCATCATGGCTTCGCCGCACTCCGCCGCACTGGTCGGGCGGAAGTAGATCGCCGCATCGCCGCAGGCCTCGCGCACCGAGGGCAGGTTGGACGCGATGACCGGGCAGCCCAGCGTCATCGCCTCCACCGGCGGCAGCCCGAAGCCCTCGTACAGCGACGGAAACACGAAGCAGGCGGCCTGGCGGAACAGGGCCTTGAGATCGCCATCGTCGACATAGCCCACCCGTTTCACGAAGTCTGGCGACACCTGTTGCACCGCCTTCAGCATCGGCATGCCGCCGCCGACGATCACCACGTCGTAGTCGGTGGCCTTGAGCAGCTCGATGGCCTCCACCACGAGCCGGAAATTCTTGTGATGGCTGGCACTGCTGACGGCGAGGATGTACGGCCGGCCAGACAGGTGGAACTTCTCGCGGACGTCCGCCTCCTCCGGCAGCCGCAGCATGTGGTCGCCGCTCATCGGCAGCACGCCGATCTTGCGGCCCGGGATGTGATACGCCTGGATCAGCTCGCCGCGCGAGAACTCGGACACCGTCAGCACGCGCCGGGCGATGCGGCCGATCCACGGCGCCATCATCCGATACCAGGCCCGGAAGGCCCGCGTGTACGCCTGCGGCACGCGCATCGGCGCGGCGTCGTGCATGACCGTCACCTGATTCCGATAGAGCAGCGGTCCGGCGTTGCACAGGTTCAGCAGCAAGGTGCCGCGCGCCGCCAGCGGCAGGCAGACCTGCTCCCAGTACTGGCCGTTGCCGCCCGGCACGGTGCGGATGCGGAGGTTGGGAAAGCGTTCCGGCTCGACCTGCACCGACGGCGGGATCAGCAACTCGAACGACAGCCCCGCCACGGCGGGTGCCTGCGTGGCGACCAGTTCGTCGATGCTGCGGATCACCTCGTTCGCAAAGCGGTCCACCCCGGTCGGGCGCCGGCCCAGATAGCGGCCATTGATCGACACGATGGTCGGGTCACCGCCCGCTGGCGCCACCGGCCGCACCGGCGCCCCGCTGCGCACGAGCGGGTTGGCGATATAGCGGATCGCGCGGTCGCCAACCGCCGCCACCGGCACCAGCGCGAGCGCCGTCAGGCCGGACACCGCCACCTTCTTGCGCAGGCTCCAGTACGGGTTCGCGGTGACGGTGTGGAAGTAGCGGCCGGACTCGCGCAGGAACCAGCGCCAGCGCTGCCCGAGCGGCGCCCCGTACAGCGCGGTGGCGAACAGCGCCTTCTCCAGCGCGAAGTCGAGCGGCGCGGCCGGCAGCGTGATGCCGAGCCGCTGGCGCGCAATCTCGCGCAGCAGCACCCAGCGCCGGGTGGACTGCCGGGCGCCCGCCAGCGCGTCTTCCGCATTGGCCAGCGACAGCCCGCCGTTGTCCTGCCGGTGCACCCGGTAGCGGCCAAGCGGCCGATCGATGGCGAACACGTCGCCGACCAGCGCGGTGCCATAGATCGCATAGAAATCGGCGCCGTGGATGTTGTCGGCGGTCACCGGCACAGGAAAGATGCGGCGCAGAGCTTCCACGCGATAGGCGTTGCCGGAACCCGGCGGCGACGGGTAGAGCCAGCCCTGCCGCAGCAGCGCGCCACAGTCGGTCACGGCGTTCGATTGCGGCACCTGCACGCCGGTCAGCGTGCCATCGCCGGTCATCACTTCCAGCCGGAACTGCACCTTGGCGTAGTCGCCGGCGGCGAAGGCGGCCAGCACCGTCGCGGCAGCGTCCGGCTCCAGCAGATCGTCGGCGTCGAGAAAGATCACGTAGGGCGTGGTCACGCGGCGCAGCGCGTGGTTGTAGGCCGAGACCTGTCCGCCGTTCGCCTGGCAGATGGCCTCGATGCGGTCGCCGTAGCCGGGCAGGATCTCGCGCGAGCCGTCCGTCGAGCCATCGTCGATGACCATGACCTTCACCGCCGGCGCGGTCTGGGTCTGGGCCAGCGCCGAGTCGATCGCCCCCCTCAGAAACCGCGCGTAGTTGTAGTTGCAGATGACGATGGTCAGGCTCGCGGATTCCGGGTGGGACGGCATGGGGGTCTCGGTGGGGGAGCGACTACAGGGAATAATCGGCATGAAAGCCCAGGCGGTTCGCCTCGCCATCGGCAATGGCGCGTTCGAGCAGGCTGAGGCGCGCCGCCGCGCTGCGGCGCTTGCCGTAGAACCGCAGCAGGATCAGGAACACCAGCCGGTTCAGCCGATAGGTGAAACCGGACGTGGACCAGTAGTTCTTGTCGAACCACGCCTGGTTGCGGCTGCTGTAGTACGCGCGGAAGTCCGAGCCGCTCAGCAGCAGGCACTCGAAGTGGTTCTTCCAGTTGCGCTTGACGTTCCAGGAGCCCTCCAGATCCTCCAGCTGCGCGCCGGTGACCAGCGCGATGCGCCCGCCCCGGGCGGTCAGCCGCCAGGTGTATTCGATGTCGTCCGCGTAGAGCACCAGATTCGGGTCCGGCAGGCCGAGGTCGGTGTAGACGTCCCGGTGAGCCAGGAAGCCGCCATACGGCGCGAACGGCATCGACACCACCGCAGGCAGCGCGCGCGGACGCGGTTTTCCCCACGGCGTGCGGCGCCAGATCTTGTAGGGAATGCGGGCGACGTGGAAGCCGAAGTAGCTCGAACGCGGCGGCGAGGCCAGCGCGCCCGGCACGCCCATGGCGATGTCGCCCTGATGGTCGGGCCGGAAGCCGAGCACCGCCGCGCGGCCCCGGCCGGTTTCGCGGGTCAGCACGTCCAGCTGATGGCAGAGCACGCCCAGCGCGCCGGGGCATGGGGCGTTGTCGTCATCCATCAGCCAGAGGTAGTCGGTATCGCCGCGCAGCGCGGTCTCGATGCCGACCGCGTAGCCATTGGCCGAGCCGGTGTTGGTCGGCAGGTGCACCACGGTGATGCGGCGCCCCCAGCGCGCTTCGAGCAGGCTCAGGTCCGATGCCGAGTTGTTGCTGACCACCACGGCGTGCCGCACGCCCTCTTCGTCGAAGGCGCGGCGCAGCAGTTCCACGCAGTAGTGGAGCCGGTCCCCGTAGGTGACAGTGACCAGTGTGATGCGCTTGTTGTGGGAGAAAGTCATGACGGCTCGCTTGGGGAGGAGCCCGGCGTGGCCGGGCGGGGCGCTTGGGGCTCTGCGTTGGTGCCATAGGCATAGCTGTAGCGATGCAGGGTGCCGGTGAAGTCGTTGAAGATCACGCCCTGCACGGCGACATTGGCCTGGGCCAGCCGGCGCGTGCTTTCGTCGATCTGGTCGACCGTGGTCACGCGGTGGCGCGCCACCATCAGCACGGTGCCGGCCAAGCGGCCCAGCACCAGCGCGTCCGCCACGGGCAGCAGCGGCGGGCCGTCCAGCACCACCATGTCGTACTGGGCCGCCACGCGCTCGATCAGCGCGGCCAGCTCCGGCTGGAGCAGCAGCTCGCTCGGTCCCGCCATGTGCAGGCCGGTGGACAGCAGGTCCAGCCCGTATGAGACATCGCGTCGCACCACGTCCTCCAGCCGGTGCGTGCCGGCCACCACCTCGGACAGGCCGGGCCCCCGGTCGACGTGAAAGCGCCGGTGCAGCGCGCCGTTGCGCAGGTCCGCGTCGATCAGCAGCACGCGGCGCTTGGAGGCCCCCGCCAGCGTCGCCAGGTTGGCGGCGACGAAGGACTTGCCGATGCCGGCGGTCGGCCCGGTAATCAGCACCACGCGGTTGGGCGCTTCGCTCAGGGCGAAGTGCAGCGTGGTGCGGATGGTGCGCAGGCTTTCGATGGCGGCATCGGGCAGCACGGCGCGCTCCGCCGGGCTGGCCAGCCGGAGCGGCCAGTTGGCCCGGCCGGGCTTGGTCTCGCTGGTCAGCCGGCTGCGCGGCACGGTGGCGTACACGGGCAGGCCCGTGGCGATCTCGATCTCCTCGCGGTCCTGCACGGCGCCGGCCATGCGGCGCCGGAACGTGGCCAGCACCAGCCCGGCKAACAGGCCCGCCAGCAGCGAGCCACCCACGGCCACGCCCCGGCGCGGCATGAACGGCGTCTCGGGCGGCGTGGCGGGGTCGATCAGCCGCACGTTCGCCACCTTGCCGGCGCGCACCAGCGCCAGTTGCTGACGGGCGTTCAGGCGATTGGTGTACAGCTCGGTGTCCACCTTCATCTTGCGCTGGCGCTGCAACAGCGTCTGCTCGATCAGCGGCAGGTTGCGCGTGCGCGCCTGGTTGATCGCCAGCGCGGCGGCACCCTCCTGCAGCTGGGCGTCCAGCGCGCGCACGTAGCGGTGCTCGTCCGTATAGCGCGTGATCAGTTCCCGGCGCTTCTCCTTCAGGTCGAGCTGGCGGGTTTCCATGGTGACGGCCTGCTCCAGCAGCGTGCGCGCCTCCTCGCTGGTATCCACGGCACCTTCCTTGGCCCGATAGGCGTTGTAGGCGCTCTCCGATTCCTCCACCTGCTGCTTGAGCTGCGGCAGCTGCTCGTCCAGGAAGCGGATCGACTTGTCCGCCTCTTCGGAGCGCCGCCGCACGTTCTGCTCGACATACTCGGTACCCACCACGTTCAGGATCTGGCTGGCGCGCACCGGATCGACGCTATCGAGCGCCACGCCGATGATGCTCGACTGCTTGCCGCGCTCCGAGATCGACAGCGAGCGTTGCAGCCATTCCGTGGTGGCGATCTCCGAGTAGCGCTTGATCGTGAAGGTGGCGCCGGGCTCCCCGTCGGCGGTCTTCACCAGCAGGTCCACCGGCCCGCGCGCGGTGTCCGCGTGCAGCGGCACGCCGACCTTGCCGCGCAGCGTCAGCAGCGGCTCGCCCCACATCTGCGACAGCGTGAGCACGTAGGACCCGTTCCTCCCCAGCGTCATCACGAAGGTCTTGCCCTGCCAGCCGGCCGGCACATCGAAGCGGGCCACGTCGATGCGCTCCGCGCCATGCACGTAGCCACCCGGCAGCGGCTGGGACAGCCCGTCCGTGCGCGCGGCCAGCCACCAGCCGATCACCGGCACGTAGCGCGGCGCGGCATCGATATACAGCTTCAGCGTCTCCACCGCCCGCGACACGACCATGCGCGAGTTCAGCACCTGGATTTCCGAGGTGGTGTCCGGCTTCAGCTCCTGCATCGGCCGCACGTCGCCGGAGGGGGAGCGCGACTCGGAGGCGCTCGGCTCCACCTGGATCAACAGGTCCGAGCGGTACACCGGCCGGGTAAACAGCGCGTAGGCCACGCCCCCGAGCAGGCACAGCGCGGTGGTGCCGGCGATCAGCCAGCGCGAGGCCAGGATCGTCGTGCGGATGTTCATCGAGCGGGCAAAGTGCCGCCCCGGCATGTCGTGGCCTGCGTGAAAGATCTGAGGCGAATTCATGCCGTTCTCCCGTATCGCCCCCGCMCGCGCGGGCGAGGGTCGTTTTTGTGTATGTCAGTACGCGCCACGGCCATGCAGGACGACTCCGACGGTCTTGAACAGAATCACGATGTCCCCCACGAACGTCCAGTTGCGCACGTAGGCCACGTCGAGCGAAATGCGCGTGCCGTAGTCGGTCTCGTTGCGACCGCTGACCTGCCACGGGCCGGTGATGCCGGGCAGCACGCGCAGGTAGTAGGCCGCTGCGTCGCCGTAGCGCTCCAGCTCCTTCTCCACCACGGGGCGCGGGCCGACCAGGCTCATGTCCCCGCGCACCACGTTCCATAGCTGCGGCAGTTCGTCGATGCTGGTGCGGCGGATAAAGCGGCCCAGCCGGGTAATGCGCACGTCGTCTCGCAGCTTGAAATCGCGCTCCCACTCGGCACGCGCCACGGGGTCCGAGGCCAGCAGCTCCTTCAGCACCACGTCGGCGTTCATCACCATCGAACGGAACTTCAGGCACTTGAACTTGCGGCCGTTGGCGCCGATGCGCGTATGGCCGAACAGGCAGGGGCCGCCATCCTTCATCACGATCAGCGCCACCGTCAGCATCAGCGGCGAGAGCAGCAGCAACAGGGTGAGCGCGGCCGCCGCGTCGAAGGCGCGCTTGACGCCCAGCCCCAGCGCGGGCGGCAGCCGCATCGACATGTCCGCCGGGCCATCGAGCGCGGGCGGCACAAAGGTCGCCATGGCGCCGGGCAACTCGCCCGTCCTCCCGGCACTGCCCGCGCCGCCGGGCACGGGGGGCGTCAGGCGGCGGGTGGCGACGCCGGACTCGGTGAACAGCGATTTGAAAGCTTGGAACATGGCGACTCTCCCGTGGCCAGGGTTAACTTGCGATCGATGTCTCCAGGAGGCGCGCGTCGGCCGGCTGGGCGGCCGCGCGGCGACTGTTTTCAGGTGGTCAGGGGGTCTAGGCGCAGCGCCCGTAGGTGTCCTCGATGCGCACGATGTCGTCTTCGCCGAGATAGGCGCCGGACTGCACTTCGATGATCTCGAGCGGCAGCTTTCCGGGGTTCTCGAGCCGATGCGTGGTGCCGATCGGGATGTAGGTGGATTCGTTTTCGCTGAGCAGGAACTGCTCTTCGCCACGGGTGACGAGCGCGGTGCCGCGCACCACGGTCCAGTGTTCGGCGCGATGGTGGTGCAGTTGCAGCGAGAGCTTGGCGCCCGGGCGCACGACGATGTGCTTGACCTGGAAGCGCTCGCCGGTGTCGAGCGAGTCGTAGCAGCCCCAGGGCCGCTGCACCTTGCGGTGGGAGTCCGCCTCGGTGCCCCGCTGGCGCGCGATCCGCTCGACCAGCCCCTTCACGCCCTGCACATGGGAGCGGTCCACCACGAGCACGGCGTCGGCGGTCTCCACCACGATCACGTTGGTGGTGCCCACGCACGCGACCAAGCGGCCCTCGGAATGGGCGTAGCAGGAGGTGGCGCCCTCGAACAGCACGCGGCCCCGGGCGGCGTTGCCTTCGCCATCCTTGTCGATGGCGTCCCACACGGCGTCCCAGGAGCCGAGGTCGGACCAGCCGGCGTCCAGCGGCACGACCACGCCCGGCACGCCATCGGCGCGCGCGAGTTGCTCCATCACCGCGTAGTCGATGGAGTCCGACGGCACCGCCGCGAACGCCGCTGCATGGGGATGGAACACCGCGCCGTCGCTGCGGCCGGTGGCGAAGGCATCCGCGCAGGCCGCGTGCATGGCCGGCTGGAGCTGTTGCAGCGTGCGCAGCCAGGTGCTGGCGCGCACCACGAAGATGCCGCTGTTCCACCAGTACTCGCCCGAGGCCACGTACTGCGCCGCCAGTTCGGCGGCGGGCTTTTCCACGAAGGCGTCGATCCGGCGCGCGGCATCGTCGAGCGACGCGCCCAGTCGGATGTAGCCAAACCCGGTATCGGCGCGCGTCGGCGGCACGCCGAGCGTGACCATCGCGCCCTGCTCGGCAAACCCCGCTGCGCGCAGCACGGCCTGCTGGAAGGCGGCGTTGTCCGCGATCACATGGTCGGCCGGCATGGCCACGAGAATGCAGTCGTCGCCCTCCGCGCAGGCAAGCAGCGCGGCCAGGGTCAGGGCCGGAGCGGTGTTGCGCCCGGTCGGCTCCACCACGATGCGCGCCACCACGCCGGCTTCGGTCAGCTGCTGGGCGGTCATGAAGCGGTGCGCTTCGCCACAGACGATGATCGGCGCCATCTCACCCATCGCACCGCCCCCCTCCACCAGCCCGGCCAGCCGGCGCGCAGTGGTCTGGAGCAGCGTGTCACCGCCAAGGACGTCGATCAGTTGCTTGGGAAAGTGCTTGCGCGAGAGGGGCCAGAGCCGGGTGCCCGAGCCGCCGGCGAGCACCACTGCGGCGAGCCGCGTGCGTACGGCGGGCGCCGCTATCGCGATATCCGCGGTGTCCGTGATGAGGTCCGTGGATTCGATCGTGGTGTCCGTAGTACGCATGTCTGCTCCTGTCCGGGGGGCTGCAACTGGCGAAAGGCCGTTTGTTGCAGCGAAGCATAGATGCCCGAAAAAGCAGATCTGACCGCGCGGCGGAAAATGCAGAATCTTTGTCCGAATAATGAAGGCGTAACACTTTTGAAAGTAATTAAGCCTCCACTTTGACCAGACAAAACACTGGCCGAATATCAAAATGATGAATCGGCACGGCATATTTACAATATCCCGCACCAATATGCGGCGATGCATGTATTTAGTTCATCGCAATGCCCTAAGCCCGTGCACACAAGGGATTGCGGCTATTCGGCGACAGCGCTTCGTGCGTTTCCGCGCATTCAAATGAAAATAGTGATTCACCTTGGAAACAGCGGATGGCGGCGGCGCCGCTTATTCTCCTTTATGCGACGGCGTACACGTCATGTTCCGCCAACATCGCGCAGTTATCGGCCAGCCGGATTTTCCCGCCAGGTTATATTCGTTATGATGCAACGCAGCAGATGCGGTTTTCTTATTCGACATCAGGGGAGCAAGTGGCTATGGAATACCTTGTCGAGTCGCCAACGCCGATGCGCACCATCGGCCCGATCCCGATGACCGGCCAGCGCGAGATCCTGCGCATCGGCCTGATGCTGTTCGATGGCTGCTCCCTGCTGACCGCCGGCATCATTGCCGAGGCGTTCCGCATGGCGAACGAAATCGCCCTGCAGCGCACCGGCCGACCCGCCTACCAGTTGTCCCTGCTGTCCCACCGGGGCGGCATCGTCGCCTGCTCATCCTCGGTGCGGGTCTGGACGCAGGGGCTGGACGTGCTGGGCCAGCGTGGCTTCAACGCCATCTTCATCGGCTGCAGCGAGCGCGAGCCGTCCGGCGAGCGCGATGCCCGCCTGATGAACGCCATGATCGAGGTGAGCGCCTCGGTACTGGAGCGCAGCCCCCGGAGCGGCCAGCGCACCCAGCCCGCCCAGCCCCGCGTATCGCGCGCCGTTCCCCAGAAGATTGTCGAGGTGGACGAGGTAGCCGGGATCAGCCACGTCACCTCGTCCGTGTTCTGGTGCCGCGATGGCGCCGTCTCCGCGCCGGACGTGATGCCCTCGGCCGCCGACATGGCGCTGGCACAGATCGAGTTCGACCTCGGTTTCGTGATGGCGACCGAAGTGGCCCGCCGCCTGGCCCCGCAGCGCGACACCCCCCTGGCCCGCCAGGAAACCCCCGAACCCGACGACGTCCCCGACATCGCCGCCTCCTCCGAAGCGCTGGAGAAAGTGCGCGCCTCGGCCCGCTGGATCACCGCGCACTACGCGGAAGAGATCTCCGTGGCCGACGCCGCCCGCATCGCCGCCATGAGCGAGCGCAACTACCTGCGCCGCTTCAAGTGCGCGCTGGGCATGACCCCCTCCGAATACCTGATCCGCGCCCGGCTGGAGATGATCTGCCGGCTGCTCAAGGAAACCGACCTGCCGGTGGACAAGATCGCCCGCCGCTGCGGCATGGGCAACGGCGACCGCCTGGCCAAGATCTTCCGAAAACGCTTCGAGCTGTCCCCCACCGCGTACCGCAATCTMGACAAGACCGCGCTGCCAGACGCAGCCTAGCCACAGGAGGAGGCAAGAGTCATGCACCAAGATCTGCTGGATGTTGCAAAGCTKGACTGGATCTCGCGCGAGCTTTCTGAGTCGTACAGTGCCGCCGCGCCGTTTCCGCATGTCTGTATCGATAACTTCCTGGACGACGGCATCTACCGCGAGGCCAGCGCCGCCTTCCCCAGCGCCGACGAGAAGGTGTGGTTCACCTTCCGCTCCGCCGCCGAGAACCTGAAGCTCCAGATCCAGGACTTCTACGCGATTCCGCCCGCGCTGCGGTCCCTGATCGTCGAGTTCAACAGTCCCGGCTTCATCCGCTTCCTGGAGCAGCTTTCGGGCATCCAGGGGCTGGTGCCGGACCCCCACCTGCACGGCGGCGGGCTGCACCAGACGCTGCCGGGCGGCCGCCTCGGGCTCCATATCGACTACAACTACCACCTCGAGTGGAAGCTGGACCGGCGCCTCAACGTGCTGCTGTACCTGAATGACGAGTGGGACGACAACTGGGCCGGCCATCTCCAGCTATGGGACGAGGAAGTCCAGCACTGCGTGCAGAACATCTCGCCCATCGGCAACCGGCTGGTGGTCTTCAGCACCAACGAGTGCTCGTGGCACGGCCACCCGGTGCCGCTGGCCTGCCCGCCCGGGGTCACGCGGCGCTCGATCGCGCTCTATTACTACACCAACGGCCGCCCGGACCAGGCCTCCGAGGAACACACCACGCGCTTCCACGCCCGGCCGGGCGAGCGCTTCACCATCACCGCGCGAGACATCCTGCATGGCATGACGCCCCCGTACGCCAAGGCGCTGGCCAAGCGGATTGTCGGGCGATAGCAGACAGGCGAACTACGATGGCAACCCTCCTCGTTACCGGCGGCGCCGGCTTCATCGGCAGCAATTTCGTGCTCGACTGGCTGCGCCGGCACCACGCCGACCGCATCGTCAACGTCGACAAGCTGACCTACGCGGGCAACCGGCGCAGCCTGGCCGCCGTTGACGTCGAGGGGGGCCAGTCCCGCCACGTCTTCTCCCAGACCGATATCTGCGACCGGGCCGCGCTGGACGCGCTGCTGGCCACCCACCGGCCCCAGGCCGTGGTGCACTTCGCGGCGGAGAGCCACGTGGACCGCTCCATCGCCGACCCGGGCGCCTTCATCCAGACCAATGTGGTCGGCACCTTCACGCTGCTGGAAGCCGCCCGGGCCTATTGGGGGCGCCTGAATGCGGCCGATGCCGACCACTTCCGCTTCCTGCACGTCTCCACCGACGAGGTGTTCGGCTCGCTCGGCGCCGACGACCCGCCGTTCTCGGAGACCACGGCCTACCAGCCCAATAGCCCCTACTCGGCCTCCAAGGCGGCGTCGGACCACCTCGTCCGGTCCTACCACCACACCTACGGGCTGCCGGTGCTGACCACGAACTGCTCGAACAACTACGGCCCCTACCACTTCCCCGAGAAGCTGATCCCGCTGATGATCACCAACGCGCTGTCCGGCCGTGCCCTGCCGGTCTACGGCGACGGCCTCAACGTGCGCGACTGGCTCTACGTGGGCGACCACTGCACCGCCATCCGCACGGTGCTGGCGCGCGGCAAGGTCGGCGAGACCTACAACATCGGCGGCTGGAACGAGAAGACCAACCTGGACGTGGTGCACACGCTCTGCGACCTGCTCGACGCGCTGCGCCCGAAGGCGAGCGGCTCCTACCGCCAGCAGATCACCTTTATCGGCGACCGCCCCGGCCACGACCGCCGCTACGCCATCGACGCCCGCAAGCTGGAGCGCGAACTGGGCTGGCGGCCCGCCGAGACCTTCGAGACCGGCCTGCGCAAGACCGTGCAGTGGTATCTGGACAACCCCGGCTGGGTCAAGGACGTGACCTCTGGCGAGTACCGCAACTGGGTGGCGAGGCAATATGCCGCCTGACGCCCCCAATGATCGGGAGATCCCCACCCTGCTGGTCACCGGCAGCAACGGCCAGGTCGGCTTCGAGCTGCGCCGCAGCCTGGCGCCGCTGGGCCGCGTGGTGGCGCTGGACCGCGCCGGCTGCGACCTGTCGGACCTCGACCAACTCCGGCGCGTGGTGCGCGAAGTCCGCCCCGACGTGATCGTCAACGCTGCCGCCTACACCGCCGTGGACCGGGCGGAGGCGGAGACCGAGCGCGACACCGCCTTCCTGATCAACGGCAAGGCCGTCGGCGTGCTGGCGGAAGCGGCCCGCGCGCACGGCAGCCTGCTGGTGCACTACTCGACCGACTATGTGTTCGATGGGGCAAAAGCCGGTGCTTACTATATAGAGAGCGACCCGACCGGCCCGCTCTCGGTCTACGGCCGGAGCAAGCTCGCCGGGGAGCAGGCCATCGCTGCCGTGKACGCGCCGGCGCTGATCCTGCGGACCTGCTGGGTGGCCGGTGCGCATGGCGCCAATTTCGCCCGCACCATGCTGCGGCTCGGCGCCGAGCGCGACAGCCTGCGCGTGGTGGCGGACCAGTTCGGCGCCCCGACCACCGCCGCGCTCGTCGCCGATGTCACCGCTCAGGTCGTGGCCCGCCACTGGCTGGCCGGCAACCGCGCGGCGTTCCCGGCCGGCATCTACCATCTGGCCGCCGCCGGGGAAACCAGCTGGCACGGCTACGCCACGGAAGTGATCCGCTACGCCGCCGCGCATGGCTTCCCGCTGAAGGCGGACCCGGCGCGCATCGCCCCCATTCCCGCCACCGACTATCCGCTGCCGGCGCCGCGCCCGGCAAATTCGCGCCTCGATACCAGCAAGCTGCGCCGCACGTTCGGCATCCACCTGCCCGACTGGCAGGACGGGCTGCACCTGCTGCTGGACCAACTGCGCCCGTAAGCCTTTCCGCCTGTGAGCCTTTCCGCCTGTCAGCCTGGAGCCCCCCATGACCATGAACGTGACCCGAACCGATATTCCCGACGTGCTGGTCATCGAACCAAAAGTGTTCGGCGACGATCGCGGTTTCTTCTACGAGAGCTTCAACGGCCCCGAGTTCGAGGCCCTGACCGGGGTGAAGACCAACTTCGTCCAGGACAACCATTCGCGCTCGGCACGCAACGTCCTGCGGGGGCTGCACTACCAGGTGCGCCATCCGCAGGGCAAGCTGGTACGCGTGGTGATGGGGGAGGTATTCGATGTGGCGGTGGACCTGCGCCGCAGCTCGCCCACCTTCGGCAAGTGGGTGGGCGTGACGCTCTCGGCCACCAACAAGCGCCAGCTCTGGGTGCCCGAAGGCTTCGCGCACGGCTTCGTGGTCACCTCGGACTATGCCGAGTTCCTCTACAAGACCACGGACACCTGGTACCCCGAGCACGAGCGCTCCCTGCTCTGGCGCGACAGCACGCTCCACATCGACTGGCCGCTCCAGGGCGAGCCATTGCTCGCGGCGAAGGACGCGGGCGGCAAGGCGCTGCGGGAGGCGGAGGTTTTTGCCTGAGGGGGATGCGGTCATACAATGGAGCGAGGCCAACGGCGCCCGTGCTGCGGCGCGCACCGAGGTGTTGGTCGAACCCCAAAGGAGACCCGCATGAGCAGCAAGAACACCATTTGCCTGTGGTACAACCGCGACGCGCTCGATGCCGCCAATTTCTATGCCAAGACCTTCCCCGACAGCGCGGTGGGCGCCGTCCACCGCTCGCCGGGCGACTATCCGGACGGCAAGGAGGGCGATGTGCTCACCGTCGAGTTCACCGTCGCCGGCATTCMCTGCGTCGGCCTGAACGGCGGCCCGCACTTCCAGCACAACGAGTCCTTCTCGTTCCAGATTTCCACGGAAGACCAGGCCGAAACCGACCGCCTGTGGAACGCCATCGTCGGCAATGGCGGGCAGGAGAGCGCCTGTGGCTGGTGCAAGGACAAATGGGGCCTGTCGTGGCAGATCTCGCCGCGCGTGCTGGTCGAGGCCGTCACCAGCCCGGACAAGGCGCTGGCCAAACGGGCGTTTAACGCGATGATGACGATGAAGAAGATCGACATCGCCAAGATCGAGGCGGCCATCCGCGGGGACGGCAAGTGATGCCGGGTTGAATCCCCCCGGCGGGCATGGCAGCATGGCCCGATGCCCGTCGCCGCCAATATTCCCTCCGATACCACTCTCCGGGACCTCGCCCGCCTGCGCCGCGTGCGTGATCGCATCGACCGCGAGTATGCCCAGCCGCTGGACGTCGAGGCGCTCGCGCAGGGTGTCCACATGTCGGCGGGCCACCTCAGCCGCCAGTTCCGGCTGGCCTATGGCGAATCCGTCTATGCCTACCTGATGACGCGGCGCATCGAACGCGCGATGGCGCTGCTGCGCCGGGGCGACCTCAGCGTCACCGAGGTCTGCTTCGAGGTGGGATGTTCATCGCTGGGCACCTTCAGCACCCGGTTCACCGAACTGGTCGGGGTCTCGCCGAGCCGCTACCGGCGCGAGGCCGCCGGCGAGGCCGAGGGCATGCCGCCCTGCGTCGCCCGGCAGGTCACGCGACCGATCAGGAATCGAGAAGCGCCGAAAAAGCAGCCGGCCTAGACTGCCTGGACCCCAACACGGAAACGGAAACCCCTCATGGACCTCAGCATTCACTCGGCCTTCCTGCCCCACACCGACCCGGAAACCTCGCTGGCCTTCTACCGGGACGCGCTCGACTTCGAAATCCGCAAGGACGTCGCCTTCGGCGGCAACCGCTGGATCACKGTCGGCCCGAAGGGCAAACCCGAGACCTCCATCGTCCTGTTTCCGCCCAACGCCACGCCGGGCGTCACCGACGACGAAAAGCGCACCATCGCCGAAATGATGGCCAAGGGCACCTACGCCATGCTGCTGCTTGGCGCGACGGACCTCGACGCCGCCTTCCAGCGCCTGCAGGACTGGGACGCCGAGATCGTCCAGGAACCGACCGACCAGCCCTACGGCGTGCGCGACCTGGGCGTGCGCGACCCGGCCGGCAACATGATCCGCATCCAGCAGCTGAAGTAAGATCGGGCGGGCCCGCCCCGCCTCACAGCATCGACTTGCCCTGCGCGAGGATCTTGTCGCAGACCTGCTTCTTGACCTCGGCCTTCATGGCGGCCGTGTTGCTGAGGTCGAGTTGCCGGCCGTTGCTGGTGGAAAGCACGCCGCGCGAGCCGTCGCTGTAGCCGGCGTCCTTGGTGCCGCCCGGCACGGAGCCCAGCAGCTTGTCCTTCACCGCCGAAGTTGCCGAGTCGGCGTTGAGGTAGTTGTTCTTCATGCAATATTCGATCACCCCGGCGGCGTTGCCGGCGCTGCCGGCGGTGAGCGATGACATCGACATCCCGCTGATGTCGCCGATCGCCCCGGTGGGGGCCGACTTCATCATGTCGCCGAGCTGCGCGTGGGCCACGCCCGAGAGGGCGGAGAGCGCGACGCAGCACGCGGGAAGGGTCAGCCACGCGGCGCGGCGCAGCGTAGCGGGGACGGAAATTTTGGCCATGCGAGACTCCTTGTCCGGTCATGCCGGGAGTGGCCTCACCACTATATGCCGCCGTCCGCCGGATCCGATCTGAACGTTTTTGAGATCCCGTGTGGCTTATGCGTCATGCGACGCATGTCCCCGGAACATCGACATCCCATCCGTGATCTGCGCGAGTAGCGCCAGCGCCGCGCCCGGCAGCGGCCGGCCGGCCTTGACCAGCACCCGGGCCTGCGTGCCCCGGAACAGCGGATGGTCGATGGGCACCACGGCCAGTTGCCCGGCCGCGATCTCCCGGTAGGCCGCGAACTCGCCGATCAGCGTCATGAAGTTCTCGTACGCCACGATCTGCTTGAGCGCCGGCAGCGAGTTGGTGGTCAGCGTGGCGTGGATCGAGATGTTCTCGGCGAACTCCAGCATCTTGGCCGCATGGCCGATGCCGAACGACGKCGGCATCAGCGCCAGCGGGTAGGCCTGCATGTCGGCGATGCTCGCCGGGCCGCCACGCAGCGCCAGCGGGTGATCGCGCCGCACCAGCAGCACCACCGACTGGGCCACGCTGGCGCGGTATTCCACGCGCGGGTGCGGCGGTGGGTTGTAGGCCAGGCCGATATGGGCGCGGCTCTCGGCCACCTCGTTCAGCACGTCGTCCACGGGCAGGCTGACCATGTGGATCTCGAGCTTCGGATAGCGCGCGCAGAACGGCGCCAGCACCTCGTTGACCAGCGCATCGGCAAACCCCTCGCTGATGACCAGCCGCACCTCGCCCTGCTGGAGCCCCTGCAAGGCGTGGAGCTGATCCTCCAGCTTCTCCTGGTGCGAGCGATAGCCGCGCCAGAACTCGAGCAGATGCGCCGCCGCCTCCGTGGGCCGCAGCCCGCGCGGCTGGCGCTCGAACAGCGTCGACCCCAGTTCGTCCTCCAGCAGCCGGATCTGCCGGGTGATAACCGACGGTGACGTGTTGAGGTGCTCCGCCGCACCCCGGATCGTCCCGTGCGCCATCACCTCCCGGAAGTACCGCAACCGCTGCTGATTGATCTCGCGCATCTCGCCGTATCCCTTGCGTTGCCTGAGGGGCAACGATACGTGAACTTTGTTGCTGTTGGTAGGTGGGCGCGCCGCTGCCACTATCGAGAGACCCCACGCAGGGCACCCGTAGAGAGAACAGAGACAGACTGGAGACAAGCAATGCTAGCCATCCCCCAAGAAAGTGCAGTCGACGACACGTCCGCGCTGTACAGCAAGATCAACTGGCGATTGCTGCCCTTTCTGCTGATCTGCTACCTGTTCGCCTACCTGGACCGCGTCAATATCGGCTTCGCCAAGCTCCAGATGCAGAGCGACCTGGGCTTCTCGGACGCGGCCTACGGCGTGGGCGCGGGCATCTTCTTCATCGGCTACGTGCTGTTCGAGATCCCGAGCAACCTGATGCTGCCGCGCATTGGCGCGCGCAAGACCTTCAGCCGCATCCTGGTGCTGTGGGGCATTACCTCGGCCTGCATGCTGTTCGTGCGCGATGTGCCGATGTTCTACGCCATGCGCTTCCTGCTCGGCATCTTCGAAGCAGGCTTCGCACCGGGGATGATCTATTACCTGTCGTGCTGGTACGGGCCGCAGCGCATGGCGCGGGCCATCGCCATCGTCTTCCTGGCCGGGCCGATCGGCGGCATTCTCGGCGCGCCGGCCTCGGCGTGGCTGATGACCTCGCTCGCCGGCGCCGGCAACCTCGCCGGCTGGCAATGGATGTTCCTGGTGGAGGGCCTGCCCTGCGTGGTGCTGGGCCTGCTGGCGCTGAAGCTGGTGCCGAACAAGCCGTCCGAGGCCACCTGGCTGACCGATCAGGAGCGCCGCATGCTGGAGGCCGATCTCGGCCATGTCGGCGMCGCCCACAGCCACTCGTTCCGGGCCGTGGCGCGCGACAAGCGCATCTATGTGCTGGCCTTCGCCTACTTCTGCATCATCGCGGCGATCTACGCCATCAGCTTCTGGCTGCCCACCCTGATCAAGGCGCAGGGCGTGACGGATACCGTGCAGCTCGGCTGGTACGCGGCGGTGCCTTATATCGGCGCGGCCTTCGGGATGTATTACATGGGCCGGCGCTCGGACCGCAAGAACGAGCGGCGCTTCCACTGCGCGGTGCCCGCGCTGGCCGGCGGCGTGCTGCTGGCGGCCTCGACGCTTGCGGATGGCCACCTGTTCCTGACGCTGGCGCTGCTGACGCTGGGCACCACGGCGCTGTGGATGACCTACACGGTCTTCTGGGCGATTCCGCCCGCCTATCTCAAGGGGCCGGCGGCCGCGGGCGGCATCGCGCTGATCAACACCATCGGGCTGTCCGGCGGCTTCTGGGGTCCGGCCATCATCGGCTGGGCCAAGACCGCCACCGGCAACCTGCACCTCGGCGTGCTGGTCATGGCTTCGCTGCCTGTCCTTGCCGCCCTGATCGTCATCACCAACAAGCTGCCGGCCCACCGGTAGCCACCCATAAGAGGATTCCCATGCAACTGCACATGTCCACCTGGGCCGAAATCGAATCGTTCCTCCAGCGCAGCCGCACGATCGTCGTGCCGATCGGCTCCAACGAGCAGCACGGCCCGACCGGCCTGCTGGGCACCGACTGGCTGTGTCCCGAGATCATCGCGCGGGAGGCGGAGAAATCGGCCGACATCCTGATCGCCCCGACCTTCAATATCGGCATGGCCCAGCATCACCTGGCCTTTGCGGGCACGATCTCGCTGCGCCCGTCGACGTTCATCGCCGCGATTGGCGACTGGGTACGCTCCCTCGCCCTGCACGGTTTCGAGAAGATCCTGTTCCTGAACGGGCACGGCGGGAATGTGGCCTCGATCGAGGCGGCGTTCTCGGAGCTGTACGCGGAAGCCAGCTTCGCGCGGCGCCCGGCCGGCTTCGCGCTGAAACTCGCCAACTGGTGGGATCTGGAAGGCGTGGGCGAACTGGCGCGCGACCAGTTCCCGACCGGGCATGGCGCGCACGCCACGCCCTCCGAGATCGCCATCACGCAATGGGCCTTCCCGGAGTCGGTGAAGACGGCGGACTACGCGCCGCCCATCGCCCCGTCCGGCCCGATCCGCGATGCGCTGGACTTCCGCGCCCGCTTCCCTGACGGCCGGCTGGGCTCCAACCCGGGGCTGGCCACGCGCGAACGGGGCCGCGCGCTGGTCGAACTCGCGGCGCAGAGCCTGGCACGCGAGCTGGCGGCATTCAGCCAGGAACGGCCGCCGGCCTGAGGTTGTCGTCAGGTTGGCCCGAGGTTGCCCCTCGGGCCGCCCGCCGCTCAGCGCGGCACCAGTTCCACGCGCTCGGTGGTCGCCTTTTCCACCGCCTTGCGCGTGTAGACCAGCGGGAAGTATTCCCCCTTGGCCCACAGCGGCGCCAGATCGCGGTAGTGGGGGCTGGCCGGGTTGCCCGACTGCCCCGGCGTGTTCACCGCGCGCGAGGCGTCCCAGTTGCCCACGTCCAGCACCATCCGGAACGAGGCCCCGGCGGTCAGCTGGAAGTCATTGTTGCGATAGCTGGTGTTCATCGGCGTGAACGACGATCCACCGATCGGCCCCGCGTTCACGTCGTACTGCTGGCGCTGGGCGGGGTCGAGAAGGGCGTTGAGCGGATGGTTGAACACGGMGGTGTGCAGCTTGCCCCACTGCCACGCCGCCGGGTCCGGCCCGAGCGCCTTCTCCACCTCGGCCATGGCCGATTTCAGTGTGGCGAACATGATCTCGTTGCGGCGCTCGACGGTCATCCAGGTGTCKGGCTGCTCCATCACCGCGATCACCCGGGTGGCATCGCCCGCGCCCACCAGCTTGGCCGCTTCCGGCGACAGCGCCCCGCGCACGATGGCCGTGCGCAGGTGCTTGCTGAACCAGACCTCGAACAGCGCCGCCGCCGCGCTGTTGGCGCGTTCGTTGCCGTCCCAGTTGCGCAGCAGGTCCAGCCCGCGCTGGACCTGCGCGTCCGGGCTGTTGAGCGGCTTGAGCAGCGCCACCACGCGCTGGGCCGGCAGGGACACCGTGTCGTTCTGCMACGCCATCGAGTCCGCCACCGAACTGCGCGACTTGGCCCCCACCACCGCCTTGAGCCGCTGGGCGCGCGAACTGTCGCTCCACTCATAGCCCACACCAATCTTCGCGGCCGGATGGTTGGCCGGGATGTTGTTCTCGTTGGCGGTGACCACGTAGCCCGGCGTCGGGTTATACGCCCACGGCAGTTCGTCCATGTTGCGATAGCCGGCCCACTCGTAGCGGCCATCGCCGGGCACCGGCGTCAGGCCGTCCCAGTTGGGCCGGTTCACGGTCAACCCGCCCGGAATCCAGCCGATATTGCCCGAGGTGTCCGCGTAGACCTGATTCTCGCCCGGCGCACCCCAGCGGTTCATCGCCGCACGGAACTGGTCCCAGTTGCGCGCGCGCATGTAGTCCATCGACCCGAAATACGGCGCCATGCCGTAGTCCAGCCACGCGGCGCGCAGCACCCAGGCGCGCTGGGTCTTGGCGTCGGCGTAGAGCACCGGGCCGTGGCGCGTGTAGTCGATGGTCACCGTGCGCGGCGTGGCCTCCCCGCGCACCGCGATCTGCTCGGTGACGGTTTCCATCGGCTCCCAGCGGCCCTTGTAGCGATACTCGCGCGCCTGGCCCGGGTTGGTCTCGTAGACGTAGAGGTCTTCCTGGTCCATGTAGAACCGGGTCAGGCCGAAGGCGATGGTGCCGTTATGGCCGATCGAGATGCCCGGCAGGAACGGCTCGCCGGCGCCGATCACGGACAGGCCCGGCGCGTTCAGGTGGCTGATGTAGCGCAGGCTCGGGGCGCCGTGCGCGCGGTGCGGGTCATTGGCGAGGATCGGCCGGCCCGTGGTGGTGCGGCTGCCGGCGATGACCCAGTTGTTCGAGCCCAGGCTGCGCCCGGTGTCACTCGACGCATCGACCATCGCATAGAGCTGGTCGACCGGCACGTTCCCGGCCCCTGCGGCCGCAGCCTTGCTGGCGCCCGGTGTCCACCACTCCTTCGGAAAGCGCGGCGCGGCCGTGGCCAGCGCGTAGGCCTGTTTCAGCTCGGCCACCGGCAGCGCGCAGGGGTCCAGCCCCTCGGGCAGCTTCGGCTCGACCGGCGGATCGAGTTCGCGGCGCACCCAGTCGGCGCGCACCCCGTTGGCCTTGCCCTCGCAGAACACCGCCGCGCGGTCGATCTCGCCCGTGAAATTGAGCGTCAGGCCGTGGTGGCGAATCCGCACGATGTCTTCGGCACGCCACAGCGCCGGCTTGTAGTTCAGCACGCGGAACTCGGGCGGCAGCAGTGCCGGGTTGGCTTCCGTCTGCGCCACGTAGGCGTTCACGCCGGCCACGAAGGCCTCGGCCACGCGCTTGGCGTCGGAGCCGTAGGCCAGCCACTCCCGGTACATATCGCCCCGGAACAGCACCGCGCGCGCCATGCGGTCGCCTTCGACATAGGCCGGCCCGAAGTCCTTGGCCATCTCGCCGAGCCCGCGCTTGCGCCAGAGGTCGATCTGCCAGAGGCGGTCGCGCGCGGCCATGAAGCCCTGCGCGTAGAAGGCGTCGTAGAGCGTGCCGGCGTAGATGTGGGGCACGCCCCATTTGTCGATCAGGATGCTGGCCGGCTTCTCCAGCCCCGGCACCGCGAAGCGGTCGGGGCCGGCGGCGAGGGCGGCGGTGGTCGTGAAGAGCGTGGCAAGACAAGCGAGCGCGACGGCAGCGCGCCGCAGCGGACGGGAATGGTGAAGCATTGTGTCTCCTCTTCGGGGCCTGTTAAATCAGGACCCATGAGGATAGACGAATGTGGCGCCGATGTGGCCGATACGGCGATCGTGCGCTGCCGCAATACAGGCGTTTCAGGTTCAGTAAACGTCCCGACGGTAGCGCCCGTCCTCGGTCATCGCCTGCAGCGCGTCTTCGCCGACGATCTCGACGAGCGCCGCGTGCACGCCACCCGCCATGCCCTGCAGGCTGCCGCAGACATAGATCGCCGCGCCTTCGGCCAGCCACGCGCGGAGGGCGTCGGCCTGCGCCGTCACGGCGTCCTGCACGTAGTGCGGCACGCCGCCATCGCGCGACCACGCGCGGTCGATGCGCTGCAACACACCTTGTTCCCGCCACGCGCGCAGTTCTGCCCCGTGGAAGTCGTCATGGGCGGCGGAGCGCTCGCCAAACAGCAGCCAGTTGCGCCGATGCCCGGCCGCCGCGCGGGCCTTCAGCAGCGCGCGCAGGCCGGCGAGGCCCGTGCCGTTGCCGATCAGGATCAGCGGGCGGTCATCGGCAGRCGGATGGAACGTGCGATTGGMGCGCACGCGCAGCGCGATATGCGCGCCCTCGGGGGCATGGACGGTCAGCCAGCCGGACGCCAGCCCCAACCGGCCATCGTCATGACGGGTCTCGCGTACGAGCAGTTCGAGCCGGCCATCGGCGGGCAGCGAGGCAATCGAGTATTCGCGGTGCGGCAGGGCCGGCAGGGCGTCGATCAGCGCCTGCGGGGCCAGGCCGGCCATGGTGTCGAGATGGGCGTCGGGCAGCGGCAGGCGCGTGGCCAGCGCCTCGGTCAGCGTCATCGGGCGGCTGTCGCAGCGCACCGGGGTGGCGCCATCGAGGGAGAGACGGACCAGCAGCTTCGCCACGACGTCCGGTGGCTGGCAGGGGCCGACTTCGGCGATATCGCCGGCCGTCCACGCCAGGTCGCTCGGATCTTCCGGCACCAGCGCGAGGTGCCAGGCCGGCGCACCGTGACTGCCGGGGTTGAGCAGGCGGCGCTCCACCAGTTGCCAGCGGCCATAGCGCGGGCGCTCCCAGTCGGCAATCTCCGCGCCGCCGCCGAGCGCCGACAGATGGTTTTGCCAGTGGCGCAGCGCGCCGGGGTCACCGTTGTCGACCTCGACCATGTCGAATAGCGGCTGGGCGTGATGGCGCTGCAACCAGCCGGACAGCGTGTGCCCGAAGGCGCAGAAGCGCGCGTAGCTGCTATCGCCCAGCGCGAGAATGCCGAAGCGGAGCTGCCGCAGCGACTCCGGCGCGGCGCCGGACACCAGCTTGCGCGTGAAGCCGGAGGCGGTATCGGGCGCATCGCCCTCGCCCGTCGTGCTGACCAGGAACAGCGCCTGCCCGCACGCGGCCAGCCGCGCACCGTCCAGTTCGGCGAAGGACAGCAGTTGCACCGGCACGCCGGCGCCTCGCAGCGCGCGGGCGGTCTGCGTCGCCAGTTGCTCGGCGAAGCCGGTCTGGCTGGCGTAGGCGATCAGCGTGGGGCGCCCGGCGCCGTTGTCATCCGGCACAAGCGCTGCCCGCGCGGCGCGGCGGCGGCGATGCTGGGCGAGGATGGCGGCGCAGAAGCCCGCATAGGCCGCCACCACGCCGGCCGCCATCGTCATCCGGCTGGGAGACAGCACGGCCAGCGCAACGCCGGCGAGGCAAACAACCCAGGGCCACAGGCGAGCGACGGTCATGACAGCATGGCGGCGAATGCCGGCGAGGTGAGTTCATCGAAGCCGCGCGGCGTGCGAACGAGGAAGCGCGCCGCCAGCGCATGGCGCTGCGCGAAGTCCATGCCCGCCTGGGGCCCAAGCACGGTCAGCGCCGTGGACAAGGCATCGGCCAGCATGCAGTCCCGGTGGATCACCGTCACCGAAGCCAGCGCGTGTGCCGCCGGGTAGCCGGTGCGCGGGTCGATGGTGTGGGCAAAGCGTCGGCCGTCCTGCTCGAAGTAGCGGCGATAGTCGCCGGACGTGGCGATGGACAGCCCGAGCAGCGCCACCAGCGTGCGGGCGGCGCCGTGGGCGTTCGCCTCGGGCGATTCCAGTTCCACCCACCACGGCATGCCGTCGGGCTTGAGGCCCTGACCGCGCAGTTCGCCGCCGATCTCGACCAGATGATCGGTGACGCCGCGGGCGTCCAGATGGCGGGACACCGCATCGACAGCAAACCCCTTGGCGATGGCGCAAAAGTCCAGCGCGAGCCCGCCCGGCTGGCGCGCCCGGCGGTTCGGCACATCAACCTCGATGCGCTGCCAGCCGCAGGGCTGGCGCACGCGCGCCACGTCGTCCGGTGTGGGCGCGGTCTGGCGCGCATGCGCCAGACCTGCGGGGCCGAAGCCCCACAGGTCCACCAGCGGACCGGCGCTCGGATCGTAGGCGCCGCCGCTGTCGCGCGCCACCTGCAGCGCGGCCTGGAGCACCGCGAAGCAATCCTCGGGCAGCGTGACCCAGGCATCGGCGGCAGCGCGGTTGAAGCGGCTCAGGTCCGAGGTCTCGGACCAGTTGCTCATCTGGGCGATGACGTTGGCCAGGACCGCCTCKATCGCCGCCTCGATGCCATCCCCGATGCTTGCATCCTCCCCGCCCGCCTGCACCGCCGACACCGACCACGTGGTACCCATGGTCTGGCCGGCCCACTGCCGCACGCGCCCGCCCGCCGCCGGGGTGGGCGGCGGCGCGGAGAGCGAGGTGGGAATCAGCACGCGCGGCATCGATCGGTCTTACTGGGGCAGCACTTCCACGGTCACCGCGTAGGCCGCGCGGCGGGCCTTGGCCTGCTTGACCGAGGTCTTGTCGTCGCGGACATCGGCTTCCATCCAGTACATGCCCGGGGCCGGCCACTTGATGCTGAACTTGCCGTCCGCGTCGGTGGTGACGCTCAGGTCGTTGAGCTTGTCGCGATAGCGGATGCCGCCCGGCACGATCTCCACCTTCAGGTTGCTGGCGGGCTTGCCGTCCAGCAGCAGGCGGAAGCTGGCCGTATCGCCCGCCACGAGGTCGTTCGGGTGGGTGATCGGGGCCAGCTCCAGGCCGCGGCCCGTGGTCGACAGCGCCTGCTTGGACGGCTTGCCGGCGGTCACGAAGGCTTCCACGCGGCCGGCGTTCTCGGTCACCTGCAGGTCCTGCGCGTTGGCCGGCACGTTGCTGGCCAGCGCCTCGGCGGTGCCGCGCCAGCGCTTGGTCTGGCCGCCTTCCTTCCACGAGGCGAACACACCCTGGTTGACCACGGCCACGCGGTAGGTGCCCGGCTGCGTCAGGTGCAGGTCGAAGGTGCTGCGGTACTTGCCGGTGGAGGCGTTCTCGGCCTTCACGGCGGCGCCATCCGGGMCGGTGACGACGAGGTTATCGAGCCGCATCGGCACGTGTTCGAAGTAGAACAGGTCGTTGGAGACGGCGGCGTCCACAGTCACCCAGGCGTCGTTGCCGGACAGCACGGTGGCCGACGGCAGCAGCCACTGGCGGTGGGCGTGGGCGGCCAGCGGGGCCAGGGCGGCCAGCGCCAGCACGGCGGCGCGCATGGCAAGGCGTTGCGGGAAGCGGGCAGGCTTGTTCATCGTCAGGCTCCAGTCAATCCAGTGATTCGGGGTGAGAACGGATGGGGTGCGGGTCAGGGCTTCAGTTCGACGGTGACGCCGCCGAGTTCGTGTTCGCCCTTGGCACGGGCCGTCTGCGCGGATTGCGGCGGCCACGTGAACGGCACGCGCACCAGTTCGCGGCCCCCGACTTCGCGCGCGGCCTCCACCACCAGTTGGTAGTCGCCGGCGGGCAGCTTGCCGAGCGGCGACTTGCCGGCGGAGAACGACACCGCCTGCTCGCCCGGCGCACGCGTGGCGCCGGAGATGCCATCGGCCGGCATCTGCATGTCCCGGCCCGCCTTGCGCCACCACTGGCGCATGTCCTTGAGCCACTTGGTGCCTTCGCCGTCCTTGTTCTTGCCGTCGTACCAGACCGCCAGCGTGGAAACGGGGCTCTGATCGGCGCGCTCCACCCACATCGCCACGTAGGGGCGGTGGTACTCGGCCACGGTGAGGCGGGGAATATCCACCTTGACGTTCAGGTCGGCGGCCATGGCGGGCGCAAGCGGGGCGGCGGCCAGGCCGGTCATGGTCACGGTAAGGAGTCGGCGCATCGGAACTACCTTTTCTGGTTGGATGGAATGCAAATCAGTGAATGAACACGATGGCGAGCAGCAGCGGCACCACCAGCCCCGCCCCCACCAGCGGCCAGGTGGCCATGCGGCCACCGGCGTGCAGCTTCAGCAGGAACAGCCCGGTGAGGCTGAAGACGAGGCATGCGAAGGCGAACACATCGAGGAACAGGCTCCACGCATGGCCCGTGTTGCGGCCCTTGTGCAGATCGTTGAAATAGGAGATCCAGCCGCGCGAGGTGGCTTCGAACTGCACCTCGCCGCTGTCCAGCGCCACGCTGACCCAGGCGTCGCCGCCGGGGCGTGGCAGGGCCACGTAGAGTTCATCGGCGGACCATTCGGCCTCGCGGCCTTCGGCATCCACATGGAGGGACTCCGACAGCCATTGGGCCAGCACGGGCGGCACGGGCGCTTTTTCGTTCTTCTGGGCGGCGCCGGCCGGGGCCGCGCGTCGGAGGGCGGCCAGCACGTCACGCGGTGCGGTTTCGCTGCGGGTGACCACGCTGGGCCGGGCCTCGATCTGGCCGGCATGGTTCAGCGTGAAGCCGGTGATGGCGAACAGCATCATCCCGATCAGGCAGATCGCGGAACTGATCCAGTGCCATTGATGAAGATGCTTGAGCCAAAAGGCGCGGCGCTGCTGGCCGGAGGCCGGCGGGTTGTCTGTCATGCGGGTGAGAAAGGGGGCGCGCGGGGCGCGCGCGGGGGGCGCGGCGGCATGTCGATTAGCCGCAACACCTAGATGGTAATGGTTCTCATTTGTTGAGGCAATCTGACATGACGTAGTCGACACGCTGTCATGGTTACGGTGCGTTACACCCCGTGCGCCTCTTGCATCACCTTACCCTATCAGTGTTTCCCCCCGATCAAGATCCTTGATGACCGCGCCGTTATGGCACCCATAGAGGGCGACAAATCGATCGCCCCGAGCGGGTTCAGACAAGGAAAAGGAGGAAAACGAATGCTGCAAAATCTCAGCCTGAGAAAAAAGCTCATGCTGCCGCTGGTGCTGAGCTGGATCTGCCTGCTGGCCATTACCCTCTGGAACGCCTGGGAAATGCGCGCGCTGCGGTTCGAGGACCGCAAGCTGTCACTCGAACATGTCACCGATGTCGCCAACTCCATCGTCACCGAATACGAAGCGATGGCGCGGGCCGGCAAGCTGCCGGTGGAAGAAGCCCAGAAGCAGGCGCTGGACCGCGTGCGCGCGCTGCGCTTTKGCGCGGACGGCTATTTCACCGTGATGCGTTCGGATCACGTGGTGCTCATGCATGCCATCAAGAAGGAGCTGGATGGCAAGAACATGGGCGACATGAAGGACCCCAACGGGGTCTACCTGTTCCGCGAGATCKCCGCGCTGGGCAAGAACCCGGGCCACGGCTTCGTCGAATACCTCTGGCCCAAGCCGGGCGCCGAGGCCCCCCAGCCCAAGCTGAGCTACGTGCTGAACTTCAAACCGTGGGACTGGGACTTCATCGCCGGGCTGTACCTCGATGACATCCACGCCGAATTCCGCCGGTCGCTCTGGGAAGCGCTGGGCTGGCTGCTGGGCGTGGGCGCGCTGATGAGCGTGGTGATGGTGCGGGTCTCCATCAGCCTGCAGAAGCAGCTGGGCGGTGAGCCCGCGCTGACGTCGCAGATCGCGGCGCGCATCGCTGAGGGCGACCTCGCCTCGCATGTGCAAACCGAGCCCAACGACCGCGAAAGCGTGCTCTACAACATGCAGCAGATGCAGGCGCGCCTGACCGGGGCCATCGGACAAATCCGAGGCTCGGCCGATTCGATCGCCGGCGCGGCACGCCAGATCGCGGCGGGCAACGTGGATCTGTCGCGCCGCAGCGAGGAGCAGGCCGCCTCGCTCGAGGAAACCGCCGCAAGCATGGAGGAGCTGACGAGCACGGTCCGCCAGAGCGCCGACAACGCCCGGCAGGCGTCGCGGCTGGCCGAAGGCGCCTCGGACATCGCCGTGCGCGGGGGCCAGATCGTGCACCAGGTGGTGGGCACGATGGGCGAGATCAAGGCGGCGTCCGGCAAGGTGGTGGACATCATCGGCGTGATCGAGGGCATCGCCTTCCAGACCAACATCMTGGCGCTGAACGCGGCAGTGKAAGCCGCCCGCGCGGGCGAACAGGGCCGCGGCTTCGCCGTGGTGGCCGGCGAGGTGCGCAGCCTGGCCCAGCGCTCGGCCACGGCGGCGAAGGAGATCAAGGCCCTGATCGACAACTCGGCCCAGCGCGTGGAAGACGGCTCGGTGCTGGTGGAAGGCGCCGGCCGCGCCATGGAAGAGATCGTCGAAGCGGTGAAGCGCGTGACCGACCTGATGGGCGAAATGCGCGCCGCCACCGAAGAACAGACGGGCGGCATCGAGCAGGTGAACCAGGCGGTGTCGCAAATGGACCAGATGGCGCAGCAGAACGCGGCGCTGGTGGAGGAAGCCACGGCCGCAGCGGCGTCGCTGGAAGATCAGGCAGACGCCCTGCACCGGGCCGTGGGGCAGTTCAGGTTGGCAGGGGCAATCTGAAGCAGGTGTTTCGACAAGGGTGTTGAAGCCCGCAGGCCGGTCTGGCTGCGGGCTTTTTTTGTGGGTTGTCGTGGAATCGCCGGAACGCCCGGTTCTGGTGAACTGGGAGAGACCGGGAACAGCGTATGATCGACGGCATGCTGCCGATGGCTGCCGAAGCGCCCCCGATGACCAACGATCCTCACCTGTCTCCCAAGCTGCATCTGACTGCGAAGCATGGATTCGCGCTGCATGACAGCCGCCAGCCCGTTTTTCACCGGGGATGGCATATCCACGACTGCGGCATGCTGCTGTGGCCGCGCATGGGGAGACTCAAGACGACATGGAACGATGTGTCCGGCGAGCCGGACTCGCCGCATGCCGTTTCGCTGGTGCGCGGCACCGCAGTGCTGCTGCCGGCGTCGATCTCGCATCTGACGGCATCCGAGCGCGGGCGCCAACAGCATGGGGAGCTATACCTGCCGCCCGACCGCCTGCCCGCCGGTCGACCGTTTGGCGCCATGCATCTGGACGCCGCGACCATCGCAATGCTCGAGGCGCTGCTGGCGCCGGGGATCTCGGCGACGAGCGCTTCCTGGCTGGTGCGCGCCATCGTGGAGCAACTGATGAGCAGCCGGCCGCTGGCGATACCCGAAGAGCCGGCATCCGTGGCACTGCGCATGGTCCGGCGCTTCCATCAGGCGCTCGAACGCGACCTGCCCTTGCCTTCGATCGATACCGTGGCCAGCGAGCTGGGCGTCTCGATCCGGCATTTGCAGCGCGCTTGCCAGATCGAGTTCGGCGTGACGCCCGTGGCACTCAGGCGTCGCATCCTGGCTACGCATGCACGCGCCCTGATCGCGCAAGGTCAATCCGTCGCCAGCGTCAGCCTGGACCTCGGCTTTTCATCCAGCGGACATCTGCACCGCTTGCTGCGCGAGGCCGCCGATCCGTCATAGGCGCGGCGGACTGGCGACCTCATCCCGCCATCACGACAGCATCGATCTCGATCTCCGTCCACGCCCCATCCGGCAGGCTCGACACACCCAGCGCGCTGCGAGCGGGCAGGGGCTGATCGGGKAATGCCGTACGCAGGACGGCCGAGGCCGCATCGAGCACGGCCGGATGATGGGTGAAGTCTGACGCCGCGCGGATGAAGCCGCGCAGGCGGACGATCTGGATGACGCGTGACAACTCGCCGTCGCAAGCCACCCGAAGCGCCGCCAGCGCGTTCAGCATCGATACTTCGGCAGCACGGCGGGCGGGTTCCACATCGGCTTCGCTCTGGCATTGGCCTGCCATGGCCACGCCTTGCTGCCGGCATACCTGCCCGGCGATCGACACCCAACGCGATGGCCCCACCTCCACCGCGCGATACGGCGCATAGCTACCACGCGGACTGGACACCGCGGGCATGGCAAATCCTGCGGCAGCAAGCAAGGCTTCGGGAGAACTGACCGTCATGCGTCGCTCCATGCCACGCCGCCACTGAGCCAGCAGCCGTCGGGCTCGCCTGAGTCCCCATGGCGTGGAGCCACGAGGATTTCCGAAGGGCTGCCCATGGCATCGCCCTGCCGGACTGCGATGGACGACACCGTTCGACCCTGACCACGCAGTGGGTCCGCCTGGTTMAGATACCCCCACAACGCCGCCGCAGCGATGCCGGTGGCGGCGTCTTCGGGATAGCCCGACGACTTCGGAAACTGCCGCGCATGGACGACGGGCTGCCCGTCCGCTTTAGGCGCCCCGAACGCATAGGGATAGAGGCCAGTCGAGCCGATCGACGCGCATAGCGGCTCCATGGTCGAGAAATCCGGCTGCAAACCGTCGAGCATCGCCACGGATGGCAGGCAGACAAGCGTCTTCACGCGGCTGGTCGCGGCATTGATGGCCGCATAGCTGCCGGCAGGCAGGCCGAGCTGCATGGCCACGCGGTCCGACGCCCCGGCATCCAGCACCTCGGTACGCACTGCCGGCTGCGAAATCCAGACGCGCTGCGATGCGTCGTCCCAATACGCCAGCACGATGCCACTCAGCGTTTCGATGCGCGCCGTCGGCGTGGTCCAACGCCCCCACTGGCGCAGCGCCCACAGCGTGCCCACCGTGGCATGGCCACACATCTCCATCTCGTGCTGCGGCACGAAGAAGCGAAAGCGCCAATCGCAGCCGATCTCGCTCGGCAATACGAATGCCGACTCGTGTCCATGCGTTGCGGCAACGCTTTGCATTGCCGGCGCGCTCATGCCACGCGCGTCGGCGACCAACGGCACCGGATTGCCGCCTTGCCCATCGCGCACGAACACCCGGATCAGATTGACGTCACTCACCTATGGCTCCCACGGACTTGGCAATCTTGCCCCAGTATGGGATGTCCTGCTGGACGGCAGCCTGCAGCGCGGACGGCGTCCCGGGGCGCGCGGTCACGCCTTTGCCGGCAAGATCGTCGGCGGCCGCCTTGTCGGCGAGCACCTTGTTCAACGCGGCATTGAAGCGATCGACGATCGCAGCGGGCGTCCCCTTCGGAAAGGCGATGCCGTACCACAGCTGCTGCTCGAAGCCGGGCACACCCTGGCTGGCGAACGTCGGCAGGTCCGGCAACAGCGGCGTGGAGGCCGTCACGGCGATGGCGGCAACCTTCCCAGCCTTGATGTAGGGCGCCAATCCGACTGGGTTGTCGAACATGATCTGCACCTGACCGCCAATCAGATCGGTGTAGGCCGGTGCCGCGCCACGATACGGGACGTGGACCATCGGCACACCAACGAACTTCTGGAACTGTTCGCCCATCAGGTGCGATACGGTGCCAACGCCTACCGACGCAAAGCTGTGCTGCGACTTGTCCGCCTTCAACCGGGCGACGAGCGTCCGGGCATCGGCCACGCGCATGGCGTTGTGGACGGCCAGCACATAAGGCGATGTGCCGATGAAGCCCGCATAGGCGAAGTCCTTCGCCGGGTTGTAGGCCAGCTTCGGATAGAGCGCGACGCTTACCGCATGCGTGCTCGTCGTGACCACGCCCACCGTGTAGCCATCGGCGGCGGCCCGCGCCACGAAGCCCGAGCCGATCGTGCCGCCAGCCCCGCTGCGATTGTCGATCACGACAGGCTGCCCGAGTTCGCGCTGCAGCAGCGGCTGGATCGAGCGAACCACGAGGTCGGTACCGCCACCAGCCGGGAATGGCACCACCATGGTGATGGGCTTCGCCGGCCAGGTTTCCGCATGGGCGGCGACGGAACACGCTGCGACAGCGCCCGCCAGCAGGGCGCACCGGGCCCTGCGCGTTGATATGGACAGGATGGACATGTGCACTCCCCTCGTTGGAATGCATGCAGTCTAGAAACGCGTCGACCCGCCCTCAAACCGGAATGCGACGTTCAGCGATCCAAAATGCGCTCGCGGCAGATCCGGCGTCCAAAGCGCCCGACAGATCAATCGGCCGGTGCCGGTACATGCCCCCTGGCGCGTGCTGCGCTGGCTGCCACGGCGGCAGTGCGCGTTTCCACGCCGAGCTTCTCGAAGATGTGCTCCAGGTGCTTGTTGACGGTTCGCGGGCTCATGCCGAGGATGTCGGCAATATCGCGGTTGGTCTTGCCACGGGCTACCCACGACATGACTTCGGCCTCACGCCGCGTGAGTGCCGCCGTGGACGCGAGCATGTCGGCGCTGCCTTCCGCTTCGCCATGGCCGCGCAGGATGGCCTCGCGCAGCGCGCGCGCCTGCCGCGCCTTGCCGACGTGGGACCGCACGCGGGCCACCACCTCGGCGATGGCCACCGGCTTGGTGACGTAGTCGCACGCGCCTACCTCGAAGCCCCGTACGATGTGCACCGTATCGCCCAGGCCGGTCATGAAGATGACGGGGAGGTCTGCGTGGCGGTCCATCAACGCGGCACAGGTGGAAAAACCGTCCATCCCGGGCATATCCACGTCCAACAGCACCGCATCCGGGGAAAAGTGGGCCAGCGCGCCGAGCGCAGCGTTGCCGCTGGCAGCGGTGTGCACCAGCATGGCTTCGCCGCCCAGCGCGCGGGTCAGGAAGCTGCGCGCGTCGGCGTTGTCGTCCACCACGAGCACACGTGTTTCGGATGCAGAAGATTCAGGTTCGGGATGCACGGAGCGCCTCGCCAAGTCGATCATTCAATGCAGCGCCATCGGTACGCGCCAGCGTCAGCATCTTGCGCGCCCACGCACCGATGCCGCCGCYGCTGGCGGCAAGTTCCGCCAGTTGCGCCTCCAGCGCGCGCAGCCGGCCGGTGGCGCCCAGTTGCAGCATCTCGCGCAGCAGCTCGGCGTGGGGCGGCGCCTCGGGCTCGGCGGGCTGGGCGGGCAGCGTCAGCGCGTGCCGGACCATGTCGATCAGCTCCGATTCGCGCACCGGCTTGCTGACGAAGCCGAGGTAGCCATGCTGAAGCCTGGCCTCCTCGGTGTTCTCGTGAGCGTTGGCGGAGACGATGACCACTTGCGGCGCGCCCGGCTCCGCGCGGATCTCACGGCACAGGTCCCAACCCGATGCATCCGGCAGGTTCAGGTCCAGCAGCACCAGATGCGGATGCCACGCCCGCAGTTGCGGGAGCACAGCGGCGCCCTCCCCGACTTCCTGCACCGCCAGCCCCAACGGTGACAGGAAGCCGCGCAGCACCGCCCGGTGCGACTGCCGGTCATCGACGATCAACACCCTTGCATTCGCCGGCAGCGGCGCCTCCGGGACCCTCCGTGGCCGTGTTACCGGTACGGACAGTGCGGGTAGATAGAGCCGCACCGAGAACTCGCTGCCCATGCCCGGTGCACTGCGCACCCTGACCTCGCCGCCCATCAGGTCCACCAGCAGCCGCACGATGGCGAGTCCCAGTCCGATGCCCTCTCGGTCGTCATGGGCCGTGGCGCGCTCGAACGGATCGAAGATGCGCACCTGGTCTTCCGGCGCGATGCCGGGCCCCGTGTCGCTGACCGTGATCGTCGCCAGTTCACGCTGATGGCGTACCGCCAGCGTGACCGCGCCGTGCTCCGTGAATTTGATGGCATTGCTGACCAGGTTGATGACAATCTGCCGCAATCGCTTGGAATCGCCATGCACATGGGCCGGCAAGGCGCCGGATACGCGATAGTGAAACGTCAGCCCGCGTGCCGCGGCCAGCGGGCGGAACATGCGTACCAGGTCGTCGAACACGCCCTCCAGCGCCACGGCGTCGTGCTCGAGCCGCAGTTTGCCGGCCTCGATCCGTGACAGCTCCAGCAGGCCATCGACCAGGCTGGACAGGTGTTCGCCGGCGCGGCCGATGGTCTGCACATCCTCGCGGCATGCCGCCGGCAACGCCGGTGCCCGCAGCAGCAGCTGCGAGTATCCCAGGATGGAGTTGAGCCCCGCGCGCATCTCATGGCTCATGCCGGTGATGAACCGGCTCTTGGCGGCATTGGCCTGCTCCGCGACTTCCTTGGCATGCTGAAGCGCCGCATCGGTACGGCGGTGCGCATCGATCTCCTTTTGCAGCAGCCCGTTCTGGCGTTCCGATTCTTCCTGGGCGACGGTCCGGCTTTCGTTGGCCAGCACCAGCCACCAGGAAGCGACCGCGGCAAACAGCACCAGCCCGGCACCAATCTTGAGAAACAGGTCGGTGCGCGGCGCGGCGCTGTGCACCAATGGGCCCGATAGCTGCTCCTGCGTATAGAGCAGCCACAGCAACGTGCCGAACGCGAACACCATCCCAGCCAACACAAGACTGAACTGACCGATGCGGCGTGCCATGACCAGCGGCGTGCCGGCGGGCAGCACGCGCGTGAGCGCGAAGGCGATCTGCTCCTGCGCGCTGGCCCCCGGCTTGCACCGGTCGCCGCAGCGCGCATCCAGCGTGCAGCACAGCGAGCAAATCGGGCCGCGATAGGCCGGGCACGCGGCCACGTCCTCCTGCTCGAACGGGTTACGGCAGATCGCGCAACGGATGACCGCGTGCCGCGCGCCGAAGTGGACCGGTGCCCGCGCGATGAAATAGCGGCTCTGCGTGAGGTAGGCAATCGCCGGCGGCAACAGGACCGCCAGCGCGAGACCCACCCCTACCGAGGCGGGACGCAGCGTGTCGCCGAACACGCCGAGATGCACCAGCATCGACAACGCCGAGGCCAGCACCATGGCGCCGAAGCCTGCCGGATTGATGTCGAACAGGTAGGCGCGGCGGAATTCGATATCGCGCGGCGACAGTCGAAGCGGCTTGCTGATGACAAGGTCGCCAAAGATGGCGCCGACCCACGCCACCGCCAGGTGGGCGTAGAGCGCCAGCACTTGCTCCAATGCCTCGAACACGCCCATCGCCATCAGCATCACCGCGATCAGCACGTTGAACGCGAGCCATACCACGCGGCCCGGATGGCTGTGCGTGAGCCGTGCGAACACGTTCGACCACGCCAGCGAGCCCGCGTAGGCATTGGTAATGTTGATCTTGGTCTGGGAGACCAGCACCAGCAGTCCTGTCAGGAGCACGGCCACCCAGCCGGGCCAACCGTTGCCGAGCCCGAGTGCGAAGCCTGCCAGGTACATCTGCGTCGGTTCCAGCGCGTGGGCGATCGGCAATTCCGCCTGCAGTACGACGAAGGCGAGAAACGCTCCGCCAACCATCTTGGCCGCACCAAGGAAGATCCAGCCCGGTCCGGCCGCAATCAACGCCCCCCACCATCGCACGCGGTTGTCCCGCGTGAGCGGCGGCATGAAGCGCAGGAAGTCCACTTGTTCGCCGATCTGCGCGATCAGCGCGGCGGCTACCGTGGCGGCGGCGCCGAACGCTTCCCATGAGAAACCGTCGCCATCGGCCAGGCGCCCGTTGAGCGAGAGAAACTCGGTATAGCGCTGCGGCTCGCGCCACAGGATCAGCCCATAGGGCAGGATCAGCAGCACGAGCCACAGCGGCTGGGTCCAGAGCTGGATACGCGACAGCAGCGTCACGCCATGGGTGACCAGCGGGATGACCACGATGGCGGACAGCAGGTAGCCGATGGACCTCGGCAGACCGAACAGCAGCTCGAATGCCTGCGCCATGATGGCCGCCTCGAGCGCGAAAAAGATAAAGGTGAAGCTGGCGTAGATCAGCGAGGTGACGGTGGAGCCAAGGTAGCCGAACCCCGCACCCCGTGCCAGCAGGTCCATGTCCACGCCATGACGCGCGGCGTAGTAGGAGATCGGCAGGCCGGTCAGGAAGATGACAAGGCTGACCACGCCGATGGCCCACATCGCGTTGGTGAAGCCATAGCTGAGCGTGATGGCGGCACCGATGGCTTCCAGCGCGAGGAACGCGACTGCACCAAAAGCGGTATTTCCGACCCGAAACGCGCTCCATTTTCGGAACGACCTTGGTGCAAACCGCAGCGCGTAGTCCTCAAGGGTCTCGTCGGCCACCCAGCGGTTGTAGTCGCGCCGGATCTTGCTGATGCGCTGGACGGGCTGGGGGACGCTCGACATGGAGAGGGGTGCATGGTCGCACTGGCAATGGGTCGTGCGCTGCGGATGCAAGAGATGTGCCGTGCGCCAGTGGCCGGCCCGACTACGTTGAATGACGTATGGCTGGGCGTCCCCCACCCGCAGCATGATCGCTCCGCAGCATTCCTCTTCCCCAACGGAGCGTCGATCATGCGTGACAACGAAAGCGATAACGAACAGAACGGGTCCCCGCCTTCCCTGCACCGCCGCCGGCTCATGCAGGGCCTTGCCGCCCTGCCCGCGCTGCCGCTGGCCGGCATGGCCGCGCAGGCGCACGGTGCCAATCTGCCTACTGGCACCGTGAACACCACCCGGCTCGCCGTCACCGATACCGAGGTCACCGTGGGCCAGCTGCATTCGGCCACCGGCACCATGGCGATCTCGGAAACCGGGTCGATCCAGGCCGAACAGCTCGCCATCGACCAGATCAACGCCGCTGGCGGCATCCTCGGCCGCAAGATCAAGGTCATCAAGGAAGACGGTGCCTCGGACTGGCCGACCTTCGCCGAGAAGTCCCGCAAGCTGCTGGTCAACGACCGTGTGGCGGCCGTGTTCGGCTGCTGGACCTCCGCCTCGCGGAAGGCCGTGCTGCCCGTCTTCGAGAAAGAGAATGGCCTGCTCTACTACCCGACGTTCTACGAGGGCCTCGAGCAGTCCAAGAACGTGATCTATACCGGACAGGAAGCGACCCAGCAGATCATCTGGGGCCTCGACTGGGCCGCCAAGCAGAAGAACGCCAAGAGCTTCTTCCTGATTGGCTCCGACTACATCTGGCCGCGGACATCCAACAAGATCGCGCGCAAACACATCGAAAACTTCCTCAAGCTCAAGGTCGTGGGCGAGGAGTACTACCCGCTCGGCCACACCAATTTCAACTCGCTGATCAACAAGATCAAGGTCGCCAAGCCCGACTGCATCTACGCGATCGTCGTGGGCGGCTCGAACGTTGCCTTCTACAAGCAGCTCAAGGCGGCCGGAATTACCGCCGACAAGCAGTTCCTGCTGACCATCTCGGTCACCGAGGACGAAGTGCTCGGCATCGGCGGCGAGAACATCGCCGGCTACTACGCGGCCATGAAGTACTTCCAGTMGCTCGACAACCCCAACAACAAGCAGTTTGTCGATGCATTCAAGAGCAAGTTCGGCAGCAAGGCCGTGATCGGCGATGTCACGCAGGCCGCCTACCTGGGCCCCTGGCTGTGGAAAGCCGCGGTGGAGAAGGCCGGCAGCTTCGATATCGACAAGGTCGTCGCGGCCTCGCCGGGCATCGAATTGAAGTCCGCCCCCGAGGGTTACGTCAAGGTGGATACGAATCATCACCTGTGGAGCAAGACGCGCGTCGGGCTGGCGCAGCTCGATGGCCAGTTCAAGGTGGTGGCCGAGTCGCCGCAACTGATTCCGCCCAATCCGTTCCCGAAGGGCTATCAGTAAGCCCGTCGCCGTCCCATCGATCCACGGAGTAAGAGTCATGAACGTGTCGGACATGCTGAACATCGGCCTGATGCAGGGCTTTGCAGGGCTGAGCCTGTTCTCGGTGCTGCTCCTGATGGCGCTCGGGCTGGCCATCATCTTCGGCCAGATGGGCGTCATCAACATGGCGCACGGCGAGTTTATGACCATCGGCGCCTATGTCATCTTCCTGGCCTCCACCACGGTGGAGCGCCTGGCGCCGACGTGGATGCCCTACTACTTTCCCATCGCCATCTGCGCCGCGTTCGCCATCGCGTTCGGCGCGGGTTGGCTGGCCGAATGGGCGCTGATCCGGCATCTCTACAAGCGGCCCCTCGATACGCTGCTCGCCACCTGGGGCCTGTCGCTCGGCATGCAGCAGGCGTTCCGCTCCACCTTCGGCCCCAAGGAAGTCAGCCCCACGCTGCCCGACTGGCTGATGGGTTCATGGTCACCCGCACCCGGGCTCGACATCCCCATCAACGGTCTGTTCGTGATGGCGCTCACGCTCTGTGTAGCGGGGCTTGTCTGGCTCGCGCTGTACCGGTCGCGCTGGGGGCTGCGCGTACGCGCCACCACGCTGAACCGGCCGATGGCGAATGCAGCCGGCATCAATACCCGGCGCACCGACCGCCTGACGTTTGCCATCGGCTGCGGCATCGCGGGCGTGGCCGGCGCGGCATTCACGACGATCGGCTCCACGGGCCCCACCAGCGGCGCGCTGTACATCGTCGATTCGTTCCTCGTGGTCACGTTCGGCGGGGCAGCGAGCCTCGCCGGCACGGTGGCGTCGGCGTTCGGCATCGCGCAGATGCAGTCCATCACCGAGTTCTTCATGACCGGGTCGATGGCACGGGTGCTGACCCTGCTGCTGATCGTGACCATCCTGATGATTCGTCCGCAGGGCCTGTTCGCCCCGGCGGTACGGCGCTGACATGCCAGGAGCACAAACGATGTCCAACTCTTCCCGACTGCAACGGCTGCGCGGCATAGGCGGCGCATGGGCCGGCTACGCGCTGCTGGCGCTCGTGCTGGTGGTGATCATGCCGCTTGCGCTGGATGTGTTCCGCCTGAACCTGATCGGCAAATACCTGAGCTACGCCTTCGTGGCCGTGGGGCTGGTGATGCTGTGGGGCTACGGCGGCGTCCTGAGCCTGGGCCAGGGCGTGTTTTTCGGCCTCGGCGGCTATGCCATGGCGATGTTCCTCAAGCTGGAGGCATCGGATGCCAAAAGTACCGCCATCCAGTCCACGCCGGGCATTCCCGACTTCATGGACTGGAACCAGCTCACGGCGCTGCCATGGTGGTGGGAGCCGTTCCGCCATCTGCCGGTCGCGCTGATCGGGGTGGTGGTGGTGCCGGCCCTGCTGGCATTCGTCATCAGCGTGGCGATGTTCCGGCGGCGCGTGGGTGGCGTCTACTTCGCCATCATCACGCAGGCGGTGGCGCTCATTCTGTCAGTGCTGATCATCGGGCAACAGGGCTATACCGGCGGCGTGAACGGCATCACCGACCTCAAGACGCTGCTCGGCTGGGATATCCGCACCGACAGCGCTCGGCTGATTCTCTACTTCGTCACCGTGGCGCTGCTGTTCGGGGCCATCGCACTGTGCCGTTGGATCCAGCGCAGCAAGCTCGGCGTGCTGCTGCTGGCGATGCGCGACAAGGAAGACCGCGTGCGGTTCTCGGGCTACGACGTGTCGATGTTCAAGGTGTTCGTGTTTTGCCTGGCGGCCGCGCTGGCGGCCATCGGCGGCGCCATGTTCACCTTGCAAGTCGGGTTCATGTCGCCGTCGTTCGTCGGCATCGTACCGTCCATCGAGATGGTGATCTTCGCCGCGGTGGGCGGCCGCATGAGCCTGGTGGGCGCGGTGTGGGGCACGCTGCTGGTGAATGCCGGCAAGACCTACTTCTCGGAGAGCTTTCCGGATCTGTGGCTGTTCCTGATGGCGGCGCTGTTCATCGGCGTGGTGGTGGCGTTTCCCGACGGGCTGGCAGGGCTCTACGCCAAGTACATCGGCCGTCGCCGCCGCACCACCGAGCCGCCCAAGCCGGAATCCCTGCCGGCCAAGACGGCCTGACCGGGAGACATCATGAGCAATACCGACTTCATGCTGGCGGTTGAGGACTTGACCGTGTCGTTCGACGGCTTCAAGGCCATCGACAACCTCACGCTATACGTGGACCGCGACGAGCTCCGCGTGATCATCGGCCCGAACGGCGCCGGCAAGACCACGCTGCTCGACTTGATCTGCGGCAAGACGCGCGCCGGCGGCGGCAGCGTCAAGTTTCGCAATCGCGAGATGACGGGCCTGCCCGAATACCAGATCGTACGCGCCGGGGTCGGGCGCAAGTTTCAGACGCCCTCGATCTACGAGAACCTCACGGTGTTCCAGAACCTGGCCGTCTCGTTCCCCCGCGGCCGCAGCGTGCTGGGCGCACTGACCTTTCGCACCACCGAGGCGGAGCGCCAGCGCGTGGCCGAGGTGGCTGCGGAGATCGCGCTCGACGATGTCCTGGAGCGCGAGGCGGCGCAGCTCTCGCACGGCCAGAAGCAATGGCTGGAGATCGGCATGTTGCTGATGCAGGACCCGAAACTGCTGATGCTGGATGAACCGATCGCAGGCATGAGCGTACGCGAGCGCGAATTGACCGCCGACCTGCTCAAGCGCATCAGCAAGGGCCGCGCGGTGATCGTGATCGAGCACGACATGGACTTCGTGCAGCGTATTGCCGACAAGGTCACCGTGATGCACCAGGGCCGCATCCTGGCCGAAGGCTCGATGGCCCAGGTGCAGAACGACCCCCGCGTGATCGACGTCTACCTCGGCCACTGACGCGGCCAACTCGCCAAAGGAGAATCCCGCATGCTTTCCGTGGACAACGTGGTGGTGAACTATGGCCAGAGCGAGGCGCTGCATGGTGTGTCTTTCTCCGCAGCGCAAGGCGAAACCGTGGCCATCATGGGCCGCAACGGCATGGGCAAGACCACGCTGTTCAAGGCGATGATCGGCATGCTCCCGGTACGCTCGGGCCAGGTTACCGTGGATGGCCGCGACGTGGCGCACGACGAAAGCTATCGTCGCGTGCGCGCCGGCCTCGGGTATGTGCCGCAGGGCCGCATGATCTTCTCGCACCTGACCGTGGAGGAGAACATCCTCACCGGCATGGAGCAAAGCCGCGTGCGGCGGATTCCGGACGAGATCTTCGCGATGTTCCCGGTGCTGTTCGACATGCGGCGCCGCAAGGGCGGCAACCTCTCCGGCGGGCAGCAACAGCAGCTGGCCATCGCCCGCGCGCTGGTGAGCAACCCGAAGGTGCTGCTGCTGGATGAGCCCACCGAGGGCATTCAGCCTTCGATCATCAAGGACATCGCGCGCGCGCTGAACGAGATTCGGCGCACGCGCGACATCACTATCGTGTTCTCCGAACAGGTGCTGAGCTTCGCGATGGACGTGGCCGATCGGCTGCTGGTCATCGAAGGCGGCCGCTTCGTGCACGAGACCCAGCGCCACAGCACGGATGTGGCGCACATCCGGCAACTGCTGTCGGTCTGAACGCAATCCCGCATCTTCACCGCATCTTCCCCGCTACCAGGAGGCAAACGTCATGACGGATACCCTGATCAAGGTCGATCTGGCCGAATCGCCGTACGAGAACCCCAACGTCCACAACCGCTGGCATCCGGATATCCCGATGGCCTGCTGGGTCAAGCCCGGCGAGGATTTCATCCTGGAGACCTACGACTGGACCGGCGGCTTCATCAAGAACAACGACTCGGCCGACGATGTGCGTGACATCGATCTCTCCATCGTCCATTTCCTGACCGGCCCGGTGGGCGTGGAAGGCGCGGAGCCGGGCGACCTCCTCGTGGTGGATCTGCTCGACATCGGCGCGAAGCCTGACAGCCAGTGGGGCTTCAACGGATTCTTCTCGAAGCAGAACGGCGGCGGCTTCCTGACCGATCATTTCCCGCAGGCGCAGAAGTCGATCTGGGATTTCCACGGCCTGTACACCTCGTCGCGGCATATCCCCGGTGTGAACTTCGCCGGGCTGATCCATCCGGGGCTGATTGGCTGCCTGCCGGACCCGGCCATGCTCGAGACATGGAACAAGCGGGAGATGGACTTTATCGCCACGCAACCGGACCGCGTGCCACCGCTGGCGAATCCGCCCTTCGCGGCGACGGCGCACATGGGCAAGCTGCAGGGCGATGCGCGCGACCAGGCCGCCGCCACGGGGGCACGCACGGTGCCACCGCGTGAGCATGGCGGCAACTGCGACATCAAGGATTTGTCGCGCGGCGCCAAGGTGTACTTCCCGGTCTATGTGGATGGTGCCGGGCTTTCCGTGGGCGACCTGCATTTCTCGCAGGGCGACGGCGAAATCACGTTCTGCGGCGCGATCGAGATGGCGGGCTGGGTACATATGCGCGTGTCGCTGATCAAGGGCGGCATGGCCAAGTACGGCATCCGCAATCCGATCTTCAAGCCGAGCCCCATCACGCCGAACTACAACGACTACCTGATCTTTGAAGGGATCTCTGTCGACGAAGCGGGCAAGCAGCACTATCTGGACGTACAGGTCGCCTACCGGCAGGCGTGCMTGAATGCGATCGAGTACATGACCAAGTTCGGATACTCGCGGGCGCAGGCGTACTCCATCCTCGGAACCGCCCCGGTGCAGGGGCATATCAGTGGCGTGGTGGACATTCCCAATGCCTGCGCCACACTGTGGTTGCCCACCCAGATCTTCGACTTCGACATCCGTCCCAGCGCCAGCGGGCCGACGCGGATGATCGCGGGGGACGTGGATCTGCCACTGTCGCCAGACGTGGTCTAAGCCGGCACCATGTTGCAATCCACCCAGCGGAGCGGCGATGCCTACCTATGACTACCGGTGTAAGGACTGCGGCGAGTTTGCATTGATCCGGCCGATGGCCCGGCGCGATGCGCCTGCCATGTGCCCCGCCTGCGGCATGGGTGCGGAACGGGCACTCGTGGCCGCGCCGGCGCTCGCCAGCATGGCGGCGTCGGCGCGGGCCGCCCATGCGGTCAACGAACGCAGCGCGGCTGCGCCGAAGGAATCATCGCGGCATGGATCCGGTTGCGGGTGCTGCGCGCAGCCGAAGCTCGCCGGCCGGCCCGACGTGGCCAAGAGCACCAGCGGCAGGCCGTGGATGATCTCGCACTGAGCAGCACAGGGACTGACCCCAGCGCGGCCAACGTGCTGGGGCGTCCAGCGCCGTTGAGGCACGGTCTCCCCGTGCCCAATATCAAATCTTCCTGCGATCGCTGACCACGACTAGCGCTTGCGCCTGGACTTTGCCCACCGAGCGCGATCTGTGAGGAATCGAGGCATTGAAGTAGAGCGAGTCACCGGCACTCATGCGCACGGTGCGGCCATCGAACAACACCTCCATTTGCCCTGATACCACGAAGATCAGCTCCTCTCCAGCGTGGCTGGCCATCGGTTGATCCTCAGCCAATGTGAAGGGCGGCAGCATGATAAACGGCTGCATGGCCTTGTCCGGTCGCTCCGCCGCAATGGCTTCATAGGTATAGCCATGTCGCTCGGTAGACGGACTGAACGGAATGCGGTCGCCGGCCTTTACGTGAAGGATCTCGTTGGCGCGCGATGACCTGGAGATGAGCTGATCGACGGTCACTGACAACGCTTCAGCCAGCTTGAGCACGGTGCCGATGGTCGGCGACGACAACCCCCGTTCCAGCTTGGACAGGTAGCTCTTCGTCAGCGATGCGCGCTGCGCCAGTTCTTCAAGCGTCAAGCTATTCAGCTTGCGTAGCTCAGCCAGGCGCTCAGCAATGCCCGGCGTCGCGGGCTCTGCGCTCACTTCTTGCTTTTTCGTCATCCCGGGGATCGAAGTTCCAAAGCGCCTGCACAGGCGCTTCCACAGACCGCAATTGTAAGGGCCGAACGTTTTCACGACAACGCAGTTGCACACATGACACTTTGGTGTCATTCTAGACACACTTGTTTCCAATATCCCCAAGGAGAATGCAAGTGAGTCCCAGCCGCCCCCGCTGTCGTGACCTGACGTTCGTGGTCACCCTTTCCGCTGCCGTACTGTTGAGTGCACCCCTTGCCGGTCACGCGGCAGAGTTTCCCGACAAGCCCATTACCCTGGTCGTCCCGTTTGGCGCGGGAGGCATTACAGACCTCGTGGCCCGCGCCACGGGTAAGGCCCTTTCCGAGCAACTCGGTCAATCCATCGTTGTGGAAAACCGTCCGGGCGCGGGCGGGAACATTGCGGCGGACTTTGTCCGGCGCGCACGGCCGGACGGCTACACCTTGATGTTCACCACGGTCGGCATCCTGGCCGTCAATCCTCACACGGACATCAAGGTCAACTTCGACAGCGCGAAGGACTTCACCTACATCTCCCTGGTGGGCTCAACACCGCATCTGGTCGTGGTGGGTGCCGATGTCCCGGCAAATACGCTCGCCGATCTCATCAAGCTTGCCCAGCGCAAACCAGATTCCGTGAGCGTTGGAACCGCTGGCGTCGGTAGCTCGCCTTATCAAGGGATGCGCGTGCTTCAGGACGCGGCAAGAATCGAGTTTCTCCATGTGCCATTCAAGAGCGGCGCCGAGTCCGTCACCAATGTCGTATCGGGACAGGTGAACATGACTTTTGAGGCGACACCTCAAGTCATGCCGTTCGTCACCTCGGGCAAGCTTCGCGCGCTCGCCGTAGCGAATCCGCGCCGGCTGTCCACTGCACCCCAGGTTCCTTCGACTACCGAACTGGGGTTCCCGACGCTGGTGTCAGGCTCGGTGGCTGGGCTGATCGGACCAGCGGGACTCGACCCCGCCATCGTGAAGAAGCTCAATGCGGCGGTAGGCACCGTCACGGCAAATCCGAAGTTCAAGGCCACGCTGGTCGCTCAAGGCACCGAGCCAATGGCCTCGACGCCTGAACAATTCCGAAAGCTGATCGAAGAAGAGAATCAGCGATGGTCGGCGCTGCTCGGCGCGGCCGACAAGACAAAGTAAAAGCCGCTTCGTATTCACCATACTCTCCAGCACATCCCAGAAAGGACACACCATGGCTGACACAATGCAAATGAGCAAAAGCGAGATCGTCGCCGCTTCGCTCAAGACGATGCAGACGGAACTCCGGGCTGACAAGATGCCCCTGCGCGAGGCCGTCGCGGAAACCTGCCGAGTCCTGTTCGCGTTCGGTCACGATTCCGGGCTCGCGGGCCAGATCACCGCGCGGGCCGAGGCGCCCGGCACGTACTACACGCAGCGCCTGGGTCTTGGCTTCGACGAAATCACCGCGGACAACCTGTTGCTCGTCAATGAGGATCTCGAAGTGCTTTCCGGGAACGGCATGCCGAACCCTGCCAACCGCTTCCATTCCTGGCTGTATCGCGCGCGTCCGGACCTGAACTGCATCGTTCATTCCCACGCGCCGCATGCCTCTGCGCTTGCCATGCTCGAGGTTCCCCTGACCATCTCCCACATGGACACCTGCGTCCTCTACGACCAGACGGCATTCCTCGAAAAATGGCCCGGTATCCCGGTTGGCAATGAAGAAGGCGAAATCATCTCCAAAGCGCTCGGCGACAAAAAGGCGATCTTGCTGTCACACCACGGTCTTCTGGTTGCTGGTGCGTCGGTGGAAGAAGCTTGCGTGTTGGGCGTGATGTTCGAACGTGCTGCGCGCCTGCAGCTCCTGGCGATGGCGGCGGGGGAGATTCAGCCGATTCCGCCGGAACTGGGTCGTGAAGCGCAACGCTGGGTGAGTACCCAGAAGCGGTTCGAAGCGACGTTCGCCTACTATTCCCGCCGCGCCCGTCGCGAACTGCCGGCGGATTGAAGCGGAGGCGCGGCCGTTCAACGTTTCGTCGGATCGTMGGCGGTTTCCGGGGCGGCTGGAGAAACGCCACCGTCACGCCATCCGGACCCCGTGCGCAAACGGTGGCTGTGCTTTTGCATTCCATCGTTCAATGGCAAAGACAGTCGTATATCGTGAGTAACGGCGCAGGCAAGAGGTGCATACTCTGCCGTACATCGTCAAACGAGGGACCGAACAATGGCGAAATACCTGATCTCCTTTCCTGCAAGGGCGATGGCAGTCCCCGCCGAGGATTTGGCCGCCGTGGGCGAAGCTGCGCGCGAGGTCATACGCGAGGCGAAGGCCGCAGGCGTGTACGTGTTCGGTGGTGGTATCAACGATAATGTCGCACCACTCATGGTCGCTTCAGACGGCGCGGTCACAAACGAGACCTATCCCCAGACAGAGGAGTTCGACGGCGGCTTCTGTGTCCTGGAGCTTCCATCGCGCGAAGCCGCCATCCAGTGGGCCGCTAAGATCGCCAAAGCTTGCCGCTGCTCGCAGGAACTCCGCGAGTTTGGGTATGACCCGGAGAGCTGACGGGCAAGGCCCGTACCCACGGGGTTCGCCAGGGCAGTCAACCTCCATCGATTCTTGATAGAACAGTAGAGTGATTGATGATTACAGGACACGTCTTTATTGCCACCAGCCTTGATGGCTTTATCGCCCGTCCCGATGGCGATATCGGTTGGCTTCTGGAGCGGGACGACCCCTCGGAAGACCATGGCTACGCGAGCTTCATCGCCGACAAGGATGCGATCGTGATGGGCCGGGGGAGCTATGAAAAGGTCCTCACCATGGGGGAATGGGCTTACGACAGACCGGTGCTGGTGCTATCCCGTCAGTTGGCCGGCACGCCGGTGCCGGAAGCGTTGCAGGGGAAGGTGCGCTTCTCGAACTGCACGCCCTCGGACGCGATGGCGCAACTCGCGAGCGAAGGCGTGCGCCGCGTCTATGTCGACGGCGGCCAGGTGGTCCAGTCGTTCCTGCGCGACAGTTTGATCGCTGACATGGTGGTGACTACGGTCCCGGTGCTGATCGGGACCGGCATACCGTTGTTCGGCGCCCTGCCGCAAGACGTAAGTCTGGCGCTCGAGTCAAGCCGGCACTTTCCATCCGGCCTGGTGCAGTCGACCTATCGCGTATTGCGCTGATTACCGGGAGCGGCCCGGCAGTCAAGCCGCCATCGCGCGGCGCTCCTCGTCGTCCAGCAGCGGGCCGTCGAGCGTCACCCGCGAATGGTCTGTGCGGAATTTCTGGATGACCGGMTTCAGTTCTTCCTTGACGTGCGCCTCGCTGTAGCCGTTGAACAGGTGCCCGATCAGGCCGCGGCGCAGGTCCGAGGTGCCCATGATGTAGTCCGCGATCGGGAACGTCAGGTTCATGTTGTACTTCATCATGATGCCCATGTTGTGATGGGCGGTATGGTGGCGCCGGATGGTGTTGACGAACGGCATGTTGCGCACGAACCAGTTGTCATGCACATGGCAGCAGTAGTGGAACGTCTCGTAGATCACGTACTGCGCCACCATCGTGATGAAGACGAAGTAGCCGGCGTTGGCGTTGAAGATCAGGGACGCCAGATAGCCCAGCCCGCCGCCACCCACGCCGAGCGTCGCCAGTACGCGCCACGGGAAGAACACGATGCGGAACTCGCGCGTGGTATCGATCGTGGCTTCCTGGTCGGTGAAGTACTGGTGATGCTGACGCGTGTGGCGCTCGTAGATGGCGCGCAGCGCGAACACGTCGATCCGGCGGTGCATGACGTAGCGGTGCATGAACCATTCGACGAAATTCCCGGCCAGGAACACCGGCAGGATCAAAGTCCATTCCCATGTGACGCCGTGCAGGTGCTGGATGGCCCAGTACAGCGCGGCGATGCCCACGCCGTAGATCACGGTGATGTGCAGCAACCCGTTGTAAAGCGGGCTGATGTCGGCCTTGTACTGCTCCCTGAACTGGCGTTGGCGTTCAGTCATCATGATTGCATCTCCGGTAAAGTCCGCCGCACTAACATATCAGTTGGATATAAAAAGGCGGCGATCCAAAAAATGCCCCTGTCGCACAGGGGCGCTGTCAGGGCGCGGCTCGCGGGCCGCGCGGCGAAATCGTTATTGAGAGACTTCCTCCAGTGCCCTGCCGCGTGTTTCGACGCCCAGCATCAGCACCATCGCGGCTGCCACGGCGAAGGACAGCGCTCCCAGCGTGAACACCCCGCCCTGCCCGGTCACCGGCAGCAGCACGCCAACCAGGTAGGGGCCCGCCAGCGAACCGATTCGGCCGATCGACGAGGCGAAGCCCGAGCCGGTGGCGCGAGAGCGCGTGGGATAGAGTTCCGGGGTGTAGGCGTAGAGCACTGACCACATGCCGAACAGGAAGAACTGCATGCACAGCCCGGCGGCAATGAGCTGCTCCACCGGCACCTTGTGCACCGCCGCCTGGCCATAGGCATACGCGGCGACGGCGCTGCCGAGCAGCATCAGCGCGCAGGTTGGCTTGCGGCCCCATTTCTCGAGCAGCCATGCCGAGAACATGAACCCGGGAATGCCCGCCAGCGAGATGTAGACCGTGTAGAGCACGGACTTCGTCACCGCATAGCCAGCCTGCTGGAGCAACGCCCCGAGCCAGGTGGTCAGCCCGTAATAGCCGAGCAGCGCGAAGAACCAGACCGACCAGAGCATGATCGTGCGGCGCGCGTAGGGGCCTGACCAGAGTTCCATGAAGCGCGCCTTCCGGTTTGTCGGCTGCGGGCTCCGGTAGGTCGCCGCGACCGGCGGCAGGGCGCGGCCCCAGGCACGTTCCACACGCTGTTCGATGCCTGCCATCACGGCGTCGGCTTCGCGCTTGCGGCCCACATCTTCGAGCCAGCGCGGCGATTCGGGCACCATCCGACGCACCACGAATACAAATACGGCCGGCACGGCCAGTGCGATGAAGATCCCGCGCCAGCCGATCATCGGCAGCAGGAAGTACGTCATCGCGCCGGCGGCGATGAAGCCGATCGGCCAGAACCCTTCCAGGATGGCAACGTACTTGCCCCGGCTCTTGGCCGGCACGATTTCGGACACCATCGACAGGCCGATCGGGAACTCCATGCCCATGCCGAAGCCAAGCAGGACGCGGTAGAGCATCAACGTCGTCACGTTGTCCGCCAGCCCGCACATCAGGCTGCCCACGCCCCAGAAGATCATGCTGACCTGGAACACGGGCTTGCGGCCGAAGCGATCCGCCAGCAGGCCGGCGATGGCCGCGCCCAGGAACATGCCCAGGAAGCTTGAGCTGGCGAGCATGCCGGCCTGCGCGGCGGTCAGGCCGAACTCGGCCTTGATCGAACCGAGCACGAACGTCATGAGGCCGAGGTCCATCGAATCGAAAAACCACGCGGTGGCGATGATGCCGAACAACGAGCGCTGGTAGCCCGTCATTGGCAATCGTTCCAGCCGCGCCGCTACGCCGGCCTCCAGCCTGAGGGCGCCTGCTGACATATCCATGGTTGTCTCCTGTGTAGGTGAATCGCGCTCTTTGCCGGCGCGCTTTCGTAATATATTAGTTGGACATCGCTGATGTTCAAGTTATGGTTTACGGCATGCCGTGCGAAGCGGCAGCGTTCGGTCCATCGGAAATGTCGTGCTATGCCGCGCGGCGCGGTGCCATGTGCGGGGCTTCGGCGGAGAGATCGCCGTGCCAGGCATGCTGGACGATGGCGGCATAGCGCGCCGGCACGTCCGGCACGGGAAACGCCTTGGCGAGGCGCGTCACGCCAAGGGCGTCCTTCACCAGCGCCGCCAGGTCGTCTTGCGCGATGCCGCACTGCTGCAGGGTTGTGGGGATGCCCAGATCACGGACCAGATCGCGCACCAGGACGGGGAGGCGCGCCACGGCCGAATCGGGGTCGGTGTCTTCGATCCCAAACAGGCGGGCCACGGCAAGCATCTCGTCACTGCGCACGTCGCGCAGGGCGTCGAGCACGTAAGGCAGCATCACTGCATTGGTCGTGCCGTGCGAGCGATGCGTCAGCCCGGCGACGGCATAGGCAATGCCATGCACCGCGTTGAGGCCGGCACTGCCATATGACAACGCGGCATAGAGGCTCGCTTGGCTCATGCCGATGCGCGCTTCGGTGTCGTCGCCGCGCTGGTAGCTGCGCAACAGATACCGGCTGCACAGCCGGATCGATTCATGCGCGAACAACATCGTCAGGGCATTGCGGCCGCTGTAGCCGGGGTCAGCGTCCCCGCCCCGGTCGAAACGGGCGGAGTCGAGCGTCAGGTATGACTCGACCGCGTGCGTCAGCGCATCGATGCCCGCATCGGCCGTGACGCGCGGCGGGCAGGTGTAGGTGAACTCGGGATCGATCAATGCCACGGCGGGCCTCAGCCGGTTGTCCATGACGGCAACTTTGGTGGCGTTCTCCGGATCGACGAGGATCGCCCCGGGCGTGGCCTCGGAGCCCGTGCCGGCGGTGGTGGGCAGCGCGATCATCGGCAGGATGGGGGTGGCGCTGTCGATCATGCCAATGAAATCCCGCACCGGGTTGCCGGCGGGGAGCGTCAGGCACAGCGCCTTGGCCAGATCGATATTGCTGCCGCCGCCGATGGCGATGACGTGATCGACAGGCACGCCGTCGAGCTGCGCGCGGAGGGCTGCCGTAGCGGTGTCGCAGAGCGTGGTCGTGGGATCCGGCAGCCCGCCGTCATAGATCAGCAGTTCCACGCCGTGCGCGCGTGCGGCAGCGACGAGTTCATCGACCCATGGCGTGGCAGAGGTGAAGAACGTATCCGTGACCAGCAGGCCACGGCGATGGCCGAGCCGCTGCAGCAGCGCCGGCAACTGCGCACGGCTGCCGGCGCCCATGATCAGGCGCGCTGGTGCGCAGAAATAGATCAGGTCCTCCACTCTCATGCTGTCTCCTGTGGGTATGTTCTGTGTCCCTGCGCTGCCGGCGGCATGGGCCATTGCTGGCGCAGATACGCGGCGATGTCGTCGGTCCGCTCGGTCAGCACGCTGTGGCCGGCGCCCTGCAGGACGTGCAACTCGGCGCGTGGGATCCCGTCGGCCAGCATCGCGCCGTGACTGAGCGGGCAGTCGGCGTCCTCGCTGCCATGGATGACAAGCGCCGGGCACGCGATGTGGGCCAACTCGCCACGCTGATCCGTCCGCCGGATGGCGTTCCAGGTCCACGCCACGGTGCGATGGTCGGCTGCCTCGCGCAGCCCGAGCCGTTGCTCGCGTGCCGCGATGGCTGCCAGCAGCGCATCCGGTGACGATGGGGTGAACCACGCCACTGCGTCGAGGTGCGGCGTGCCCGAGACCAGCAGCAGTTCGGTGGGCAACGGCCAGGCGGTCATCGTGCGCGCCTGTGCCAGATACGCCAGCGCCACCGAGACCCCCATGCTCCATCCAGCMAGCACGAACGGCCCGTCGACATGGGTGTCAATCGCCCGGCTCAACACGCGGGCGTAGGCGTCCAGCGAGCAGTCGCGCTCGCTGATGGGCGAACTTGCCCGCCCTCGCCCGGGCAGGTTCGGCAGGATGAACGTGCACTGATCGGCCAACTGGTGTGCCAGCGACAGCCAGGCGCCCCGCGTGCCCTGAATACCATGTACGGCGACCACGGTAATCGGCCCCTTCCCCACGACAACGACATCCTCGTTCGCCATGCCGCCTCCGGTACACATCTAATATATTAGTAGGATAGTAGCAGAAAGCCGACGGGAAGCAAGGGCGAAATCCACCGTGTACAGAAGATGCGTACGACTCATATACAATGGGTTTTCCGTGCATCCTACCTCGGCCATGACCTCAAAACCCGCCACGCGCGCCCGTTCCGCGCCAGTACAAGAGCCTGAAGAGACCCCAGGCCAGCGCGGCAAGCTGACCGACATGGCGTACGAGCAGGTGGAAGAAGCGATCGTGACGATGAAGCTGGCGCCGGGCAGCTCGGTGTCGGAGTTGCAACTCAGCGAGATGACGGGAATCGGCCGCACGCCGATCCGGGAGGCGATCCAGCGCCTGGCGCGCGAACACCTGATCATGGTGCTGCCGCAGCGCGGCCTGCTGATCGCGCCAATGGACGTGGCCAAGCAGCTTCGCCTGTTGGAGGCGCGCCGCGAAGTGGAACGACTGATCTGCCGCTGCGCCGCACGCCGCGCCACGGCCGAGCAGCGCGATCACTTCAAGCGCCTGGCGAAAGAATTCGAGCAGTCAACCCGTAGCGGCGACGACGTCGCCTTTGTGCGCGCGGACCGGGAGTTCAACGAACTATGTCTGGTTGCCGCCCGTAACGAGTTTGCCGAAGGGTCGATGCGGCTGATGCACGGTTTGTCGCGCCGCTTCTGGTATCTCCACTACAAGGAGGCGGCGGACCTGCCAACGATGTCGAAGCTGCACGCCACCGTGGCCTCGGCGATTGCGCGCGGCGATGTCGATGGCGCCGGCGAGGCGCTCGATGCGCTGCTGGACAACATCGAGGAATTTACGCGCGCGACGGTGCTGGGGGACCATCGATAGCGCCCCCCGTAGCGAAAGCCTGACTCAGAACGGTGCCGTCATCAGCCCGTAGAGCGTCCGCACGCCGTTGACATAATTCCCGAGACGAAGATTCTCGTTCGCGGCATGCTGGTTGTTATCGGCGTTGACGAGCGGGACGATCACGAACGGCACTTTCAGTACATTCACGATTTCCGCCGTCGGCACGGTGCCACCCATCATGCGGATGCGGACGGGCTCCGGGCTCGTGCCGAAGGTGCCGGTGATGCCCTGGTACGCCCATTTCGCGACCGGAGAGTCCATCGGCGAGCCCGCCGCATCCGCCCCTTCGCTCTGGTAGGAGAAGCTCGCCAGCTTGTCGTAGCGCGCGCGTTCCTCGTCGGTCGGCGAGCCCTTCACAAGGTGGTAGCCCTGCTTGACGATGTACTGCTCGATCAGCTTGCCGAGGTACGCGGCATCGGAGTCCGGCGTGGTACGCAGATCCAGTTCGGCCTCGGCCTTGTCCGGCACGATATTGGCGACCTTGTCACCGACCGCGGCGGCGGCCATGCCGCGCACGTTCAGCGACGGGTATTGCAGCGCCTCCTGATAATTGGCACCGACTTTCTCCGCTTGGGCGATGCCAATACGGGTCTTCAGCGCCTTCTCGTCGTCAGGCACGGCAGCCATGATCTTGCGCTCGGCATCGCCGAGACGGACCTTGGCGTAATAGCCCGGAATGGTGACGCGACCGCTCTCGTCCTTCATCGAACCCAGCAGGCTCGCGAGCCGAAGCGCCGGGTTCGGCGCGTAGTTGCCGTAGTGACCGCTGTGCAATGGCGCCTTCGGACCGAACACGGTGATCTTCGCCTTCGCTGCCCCGCGGTTGCCGAAGATCAGTGTGGGGCGATTGGTAGCGTGCATGGGCCCGTCGTGGATGATCATGCCGTCGCAGGCCAGCAGGTCGCGATGGGCCTGCATCACCTTGCCGATGGAGGGCGAACCCTTCTCCTCTTCGCTGTCCAGGATCACCTTGATATTGACAGCGGGCTGCGTKCCGGCCGCCTTCATCGCATCGATGGCCGCCAGCAGCATCATGATCGGCCCCTTGTCGTCGGACGAGGACCKACCGAAGACCCGCCACTCCGGGTCCACCGCCCCCGAGAACAGGTTGGCGACGTCKATCTCCTCCCAATCGCCATTGGCGCCCTTCTTCTTCAGCACAGGATTCCACGGACTCTTCTGGGCCCATTGGGAAGGGATGACCGGCTGGCCGTCCAGGTGCATATAGAACAGGACGGTCTTGCGCGACGCCTGCTTGCCCGGATACTCCGCGAACAACATCGGCTTGCCGTCATTGTCCAGCGGCTGGGTCGTGAAGCCACGCTTGCGGAATGCCTGCTCGAGCCACGCCACGTTGCGCCGGATATCTTCGGGCGCCACCGAATCATTCGGGATGCTCAGCAGGTCCAGATATTCGCGGTAGCTCGCCTGCGCCTGCTGCTGCGCGGCTTCGGGTGCCAGAGTTGCCGCGTGTGCTGTGAGATTGGACAGGCTGATGGCAGCCGCGCAGAGAGTGAGGCGGAGGGTCAGGCAGGGGGCGAAGGCGTTTCTCATCTTGTCCTTTTGGATTTTTTTGAGGAGGGGTACCGTACTGCTTGGCTTGGATTCTACGCCGTAGCCCCCTAGGCCGCCGCCGTCATCTTGAAGATGCCCTGCGCGTTCCCGGCGTCAAACCCGAGGTCCACCTTGCGGCGGGCCTCGGCTTCGTCCTCGAAGCTGTCCCGCGTGATGAACTCATAGAACGAGCCCGGCACCTGGCGCGTCACCGTCTCGCCGTCAGCGCCCACGAACTCGCGCGTCACCGGGTCGGCGCGGAAGGCGGTTTGCTTGACGCGGCCGCTGCCGGAGACCTCGACCTTTTCCTTCATCGGACGGCCCAGGGCCTTCTGGGCGTCGGCCAGGGCGAAGACGTCGGCCACGCGGTCGGTGGCGTGGTTGAAGGCGTTGCCTTCGGTGGAGATCCACGCCATTTCGGCCGATTCCTGGAGCAGGGTCTCGTAGTCTTCCAGACGCGGCGCCGGGTGCTGGCGGGCGAAGCAGCGGGCTAGCAGGCCGACCAGTTCGGCACCATCCGCCACGGCCAGGAGGCCGTCGCGTTCGAGTTGCCATAGCAGCGTCTGGGCGCGCGGGGTCAGCGGATCGGTGGAGGCTTCGGTCACGCGGGTCACGGCGGCGCGGAAGGCGTCGCTGTAGCGCTCGCGCTCCGGGTGGAACTCGCTCAGGAAGAACTGGGCGATCTGCTCGGGGGCGTCGGCATGGGCGTACGAGCGGCCGGTCATGCCGATGCGGTCGAGCGGATAGGTGCCGTTCAGCACGTAGCCGAGTGGGCGCAGGATGCGCGTGAAGGCGGCCTCGCCCTCGGGCAGCGCGCCGCTCGCCCACTTCACCGTGCGCAGCGCGCCGTGGTCGAAGGTGACCTTGCCGCCGGCCCGGGCCACGTCGTCGGTGTAGGCGCGGCCGGTCGGCACGCGGTCCAGGATATCGCCGAACAGCACGACGTTGAGCGCCTGGGCGATCTCGGCGCGCGTGGCGCGGCCCTCGATATCGGCCGGCAGCCCTTCGGGCATGGTGACCAGGGTCAGCAGGTGGGCGGCGCGGGCCGCGCCCAGGTTGGCATTGAGCAGCTTGGCGATGTTCGAATTCATGGGGACGTGGTCACGGTGGGGTTGCGCCGCAGCATAGCGGCAGCGCCGGGCGGGTCACAAGCGACGAATGCTCACAACGTTGTGCGCCGCGCGCACGATGTCCGCGTCGCTATACTCTCCCCCTGCCGCCCCACCCTGCCCCCGCCCGCCATGAGAAAGGACATCCCCAACCTGAACGCGCTGCTCGCGTTCGAGGCCGCMGCCCGGCTGGGCAGCTTCACCCGTGCCGCCGACGAACTCGCGCTCACCCAGAGCGCCGTCGGCCGGCAGGTAGCGCTGCTCGAGCAGCGGCTCGGCGTGGCGCTGTTCACCCGGGTGCGGCGCCGGCTGGAGTTGACCGAAACCGGGCGAGAGTACGCGGCGCGCGTGCGGCGCCATCTGGACCATATCGAACGGGACACCCAGGAGATCAGCGCCGGCCGCACCCAGGGCTACACGCTGGAGTTGGCCGTGGTGCCGACCTTCGCCACCCAATGGCTGATTCCCCGCCTGCCGGATTTCGCCCGGCTGCACCCCGAGATCACGGTCAACCTGAGCGCCCGCTCCCAGCCCTTCTCGTTCCAGGATTGCGCCTACGACGCGGCGATCTACTTCGGCGACCAGTTCTGGCCGGGCACGCGCGGCGGGGTGATTTTCCGGGAAGGCGGCATGGTGCCGGTGTGCAGCCCCGCCTTTCGGGCGGCCCATGCGCTGGCCGATGCCGAGGGCTTCGCCCACTGCCGCCATCTGCACCTGAGCACGCGCCCGCAGGCGTGGCGCGACTGGTACGCGGTGCAGGGCTGGGACTACAGCGTGGCGGCGGCGCGCGGGCCGCGCTATGAGCTGTTTACGATGATGACGGCCGCCGCGGCGGCCGGGCTGGGCATCGGGCTGGCGCCGCGCCTGCTGATCGAGCGCGAACTGGAGACCGGCCAGCTGGTGATTCCGGTGGAACGGGTGCTCGACGTGAGCCAGGGCTACTACTTCGCCTATCCGGAGGACGGCCCCCACGCGCCCGCGCTGGATGCCTTCCGCGACTGGGTGCTGGGCCTCTCGCCGGACGCGGCGCGCGAGCCCTGAACCGTCCTGACCGCCCGGACCCGGCTGCGGCTAACCCAGCCGGCTGGCCAGCGCTGCCAGTGCGGTGTCGAAGCCGCGCAGCAGGGCCGTGGTCGGCTTGTCGGCAGGCTGGCGCCGGGCAAGGGCCCGGGCCACGCTGGCGGCGATGCCGGCGCGCTGGGCCCCTATATATATTAGGCAGCGCGCCCGGGCATCCGCCCCATTGGCGGCCAGCACGGCCAGTACGGGGGCCAGCGACAGCGTGCGCTGGCCGTCCGGCGGGATCGCGGCGAGGTCGCCGCGCGGACCCAGCAATTCCGGCAGCAACAGGCGAAACACCGCGTCGCCCCAGTCGCGCTTGTCATCGGCCTCGGCGTCGCGGCGGCGGGCCAGCGCGGCGCGATAGCCGGCATCCACCACCTCACGCGCCTGCACCAGCGGGCGGGACGCCCCCACAGTGATGCAATCAGCACCCAAATACTGCGCGCCACCGGGCTGCTTGGCGGCCAGTGCCACCTGTTGCAGGCCGTCGGGCACCCAGGCGTCGAGCGGGACCATCGCGCAGGTGGCGGGCCGGTCGGCGTGGATGGCGCAGCGGTTGTCGTCGGCCAGCGCCGGGCAGCGGCCAGCCGAGGGATAGTCGATGGCCTGCGTCATCAGGACCAGATATTCCCCGCCGGGCAGCGCATGGCCCTGCCGGCGGGCGATGGCGTGGAACTGCGCGACGTCTTCCTCCCCCACCTCCACCACCCGTCCCGCCACGGCATGGCGCGTGCCGGCCACCGGCGGGCGGATGCGCCGCAGCGCCAGCGCGCCGATAAAGCGGTCGGCATGGCGGAACAGCTCCGGCAGCGCCATCAGCGGCGGCGAGTTGCAACATTTGCCGCAGGCCGTGCAGTCAAACGACAGCGTGGCGCCCTCTACCATGGCCGGCGCACGGAATCGTTGAATCGGGCCAGGATGAAGGTCTTGACAGCCGGGGCGTGGAGCGCGGCCACCGTGGCCCCGGCCCACCCCGCCCCACAGTCCGCAGCGCGCACGGCCAGCACATTGGCCCAGGGCACGCGGGCGTCTTCCATGCCGATGGCGTCGCGCGCCGGGGCGAGGTTGGCGCTGGCCGCCGTCGCATAGGGCATGGCCACCAGCGCGCTCGTGCGCAGCGCGCCGGGCAGCCGCGCGGCCGGCAGCGTGTGCCAGCGCAGCTTGCGCGGGTTATCGACGATGTCTTTCGGGCGCGGCGTGAGCCCCGCCGCCGAATCGAGCCGCACCAGCCCATAGCGTTGCAGCAGCAGCAAGGCCCGCCCCTGCCCGGCGCGGTCCGCCGGCAGCGCCACCACGCCGCCCACCGGCACCTCGCGCAGCGCAGCGAGTTGCTGCGCGTACAGGCCCATCGGATAAGTCACCGTGTAGCCGGCGGCGCAGACCTGCGGGTTGGCGGCCACCACCTGGGCGTCCTGCGCCACGGAGCCGTCGATCTGGCCGGCGGCCAGCGCGGCGGCGGCCTTGCCGGCATCGGCAAACGCCACGGCTTCCAGCCGCACGCCTTGAGCGAGGCCGGCGGGCGCCGCTGCCTCGATCAGCGCGCGGTCGGTTTCCGTCGCCACGCCAAGGCGCACCACGCGCGGGGCATCGTCCGCCCGGGCGGTGACGGCGATCATCGCCAGCAATATGGAGAGGGCGAATCGCCCCAAGCGGTCAGCCATCGCGCAGCACCGTACGGAACCCGATGTGCGAGGTCGGCAGGTCACGCTCGGCGGGTTCCCGGGCCGAGGCGCGGTAGCGGACGCAGAAATCCGGCGCGCACAGGAATGAGCCGCCCTTGATCACGGCGGTACGGGCGTCGCGCCGCTGGCGCGAGGTGGCCGCCGCCACCGCCGCCGTGTCGCCGTTGGCGTGCGACTGGCGCGGGCCGGTGTACGGGTCGGCGGTCCATTCCCAGGCATTGGCGATCATGTCGTGCAGCCCCCACGCGTTGGCCGCGTAGCAGCCGACCGGCGCCAGCMCGTCGAAACCATCCTGCGAGGTGTTGAGCACCGGGAACACGCCTTGCCAGTAGTTGGCGGTGGGCGTGCCGTCCGGGGTCTTCGGCGCGGTTTCCAGGCCGGCGCCGTCCTGCCCGGCCTTGGCGGCGAACTCCCATTCGTCCTCGGTGGGCAGGTCGCGGCCGAGCCATTGCGCGTAGGCGCGCGCATCKGCCTGCGTGACCAGCGTCACCGGCTGGTTGTCGTTGCCGGCGACGTCGGTGGCCGGCCCGCCCGGATGCCGCCAGTCCGCGCCGCGCACCATCGACCACCACGCGTACGGGCGCTGCTGGAGTTCGGCATCGCTCGGCTTGTGGAAGACCACGGCCTCGCCGGCACGCTCGGCGTCCGTGACGTAGCCGGTGGCCTGCACGAAGGCGGCGAACTGGGCGTTGGTGACTTCGGTGCGATCGATCCAGTAGGCGCCCACGCGCGCCGTGCCGGCGGGACGCTCGTCCGGGTAGCCGAGCGTGGTGCCGGGTACGAAGCTGCCGCCGCGCACGTGGACCATGCCGGCGGTGCGCTCCCGGCGCCAGCCGTCCGGCAGGCCGGCGTAGGTCTGGCACTGGCGCGCGCTGCCGAGCGGCGAGGCGGTAGTCCCGGTGATGGCCGGCACCGCGCGCACGCCGACCGTGGCGGCCAGCCCCGCAGCGAAGGCCAAGCCGGCGACCGCCGCCAGCGGCCGGGATGCAATACGCATGGTCGCCGCCGCCTCAGTAGATCATGCCCGGCACCTTCGGCAATACCGCGCCGACCGCCTTTGCATAATCGTTCCACTTGGCCTTGAGGTCCGCCAGCACGTCCGGACGCTGGGCGGCGAGGTCGTTGGTCTCGCCACGGTCCGCGCGGATGTCGTAGAGCGTCCACTCGCCATGGGCCGGGCCGAACGGCGGCTCGATCCACGTGGCCTTCCAGTTGTCGCTATAGACATAGGTGCGGCCGTACAGCTCCTCGGCGAAGGTGGTACGTGCCGGTGCCGTGGCCTTGCCCTGCAGCGTGGCCACCAGCGACAGCCCGCTGATCGGGTAGACATTGCGCCCGTCGTACACGACCTTGCCGGCGTTGCGGTTCACGCCCTTGGCGTCGTACAGCGGCGCGGCCGGCGTGCTGGGCGCGGCGATGCCGGCGAGCTCCAGGAAGGTGGGCGCCAGGTCCACCACGTGGGTGAAGGCGTTGAGTTGCGGCGACTGCGCCGCAGGCACCGCGCCCGGCAGCTTGACGATGGTCGGCACCGAATGCCCGCCCTCGGCCGGGAACGACTTCCAGAGCCGGAACGGCGTGGCGCTGACTTCCGCCCAGCGCTGGCCGTAGTCGAGATTGCTGCTGCCCGTGTAGGCGGTGGTGCCCAGCGTCGGGTAGACCGCCGCCGCCGCGTTCTTGGCGTCGTAGTTCTGGTCGTAGTTGCCGCTGAACTCGTAGTAGCTGGCTTCCGGGCCGTTGTCGKACTGGAACACGATCAGCGTGTTCTCGTACTCGCCGATGTCCTTGAGGTGGGCCACCAGCCGGCCGACGTTGTCGTCGAGGTTCTCGACCATCGCCGCGAAGATCTCCATGTAGCGGGCCTGGGCGCGCTTCTCGTCGGCGGTGAGGCTATCCCACTTCTTGTTGGCGTTCATCACGCGGGTATCCACCCCGCCCTGCGCCGCGCTGTTCGTCGAACTGACGTAGTTGGCCTGCGCCGTGCCCCAGTTGGCGGTGCGCGGGGTGACGGCCACCGTCTCGTCCCGGCCCGGGTTCGGCGTGAAGTCCGCCGGAATCAGCCCGAGCGCCTTCTGGCGCGCCAGCCGCGCCGCACGGATCGGCTCGTAGCCAGCGTCGTAGACGCCCTTGTACCGGTCGATATAGGCCGCCGGGGCCTGCAGCGGCGAGTGCGGCGCCTGGTAGGTCAGGTAGGCGAAGAACGGCTTGCCGTCCGCGTTCTTGCCGGTGCTGGAATCGATGTACTTGATGATCGTGGACGTGTAGAAGTCCGAAGAGAAGAAGTTGGTGGTGTTCGGCGTGACGTAGTGGTCGTCCTCCACATAGGCCGTGCTGCCGTTGCGGCCGTAGTGGTCGCCGCCGCCGCCCAGCAGCGCGTAGCTCTTCTCGAAGCCCCACGAGACCGGCGTCTGCCCCGGCGAGCTGGCGCCCACCGCCGCGCCCTGGTTGGTGGCGTTGGGCAGGCCGCTGCCCAGGTGCCACTTGCCGGCCATATAGGTGTGGTAGCCGCCGTCCTTGAGCAGCTGGGCGATGGAGAGCGCGCGGTCGTTCAGGTAGCCCTCGTAGCCGGGCACCGGCTTGCCGTTTTCGTCGATGTAGTTGACATCGCTGGTGGCCATGGTGCCCTCGCCCACCAGGTGGTGGTCGGTGCCGGAGATGATCATCGAGCGCGTGACCGCGCAGACCGCCGCCGTGTGGTGGTTGGCCAGGATGCGGCCCTGCTTCACCAGCGCGTCGAGGTTGGGCGTGCGGATCTCGCTGCCGAAGGCGCCGAGGTCCGAATAGCCGAGGTCATCGGCCATGATGAAAATGATGTTCGGCTTCTTCTGGACCGTGGGCGGCGGCGTGGTGGCCACCGGGGTCTGGGCGGCGCTGTCGCCGTCGCTGCCGCAGCCAGCCGCCAGGGTGGCCAGGGCCAGCGCGGCCAGGCAGGCGGCCGATCGGCGGAACTGCGGGAACCGGCTGACGGGGGTTCGGGGAGCTTCTGTTCTTGTTGTCATGCGCGTCGCTCGTTTTTGACGGGAAGGAGCGCCATCCTAAGAAAGCGTTCCCCGCGCCCGAACGAATTGTTTCGCATAAGCTTCATCGGCCCGGCCGATATATGGATCTGCGTTCCAGATCAATGCCGCCGCGGCGCCGGCTATCCTGTATAACGAACGCGTGGGTATAAGCGGTCGATTGGACACCAGCGGCGCAACGCCGCCCCGTTCAACTGGAGATTGCTCACTGACGGAGTCGTTCGTCAGTGGCGCCATGCATCCAGCCGCACCCGCCCCTGACACGACTCCCGCAAGCGGCATGACCAGCGTCCCCGAACGCCGGCATGCACGTCTTCCACCTGAGTCATCGTTAGGGGATCTCAATGATCATCGACACCAGTTGCTATCCGACGAACCTGGTCGACCTGGCCTGGCGGCATGACGGCGACCCGTTCACGGGCGAACGCCTGATCCGCATGATGGACGGTCCGTTCACCATCAACGGCAAGCCGCGCCGCATCGACAAGGCCTTCATCCAGCCGCCCCAGGGCAACACCATCTACACGTACACCGACGGCGAGCGCAGCGGCGCGGAGTCCATCGACATGTACATGGGCTACACGCGCGAGATGGTGGAGAAGTACCCGGAGCGCTTCATCGGCTGCTACGTCTACAACCCGCGCTGCGGCGTGGAGAACGGCGTGAACGCGATGGAGCACTACGTGAAGCGGCTCGGCTTCAAGATGGTCCAGTTCCAGGCCAACATGCACGCCTACCGGCCCGACCGCGCGCTGGACTGGCTGCGCCCGGCGCTGCAGAAGTGCGCCGAGCTGGGCGTGCTGGTCAAGCTGCACACCGGCGACGGCCCGTACAGCATTCCCACCGAGTGGGTGCCGATGATGAAGGAGTTCCCGACCGTGAACTTCATCATGGCCCACTTTGGCGTGCAGACCGGCGGGGTGTACTGCTTCGAGCCGTTCCAGATGGCCATGGACATGCCGAACGTGTATTGCGAGTCCGGCTGGTGCCTGCAGTCGCGCATCGTCGAGTTCGCCAAGGTGCTGCCGAAGCACAAGATCCTGTTCGGCTCCGATACCCCGCCCAACGAGCCCGGCATGTGGCTGCGCCTGCTGGAGGTGCTCTGCTTCGAGCCGCCGCAGGGCCTGAACCTGGACGAGGACACGCTCGAGGACTACCTCGGCAACAACGTCGCCCGCATGATCGGCCTGGAACCCACGCCCGTGCCGCGCACGCTCGAGGAAGCCCGCGCCCGCCTGGCCGCCTGATTCCGCACCCGGAGCCACACATGATTATCGATACCCACCTGCACCCGACCAACCTCGTCGACGAAGCCTGGCGCCACACCGGCGAGCCCTTCACCGGCGAGCGCCTGCTCAAGATGATGGACGGCCCCTACATGATCAACGGCAAGCCGCGCCGCATCGACATGGGCTTTATCCAGCCGCCGCCGGGCAACACCGGCTACCGCGACGGCAACCGCCGCGGCCGCGAAGGCATCCGCGACTACATGGCCTACGTGGCCAGCCTGTGCCAGAAGTACCCGGACCGCTTCATCGGCAACTTCACCTTCAACCCGCGCTGGGGCCCGGAGGAAGGCGCGCAGGAGCTGGAGTTCCACATCAAGGAATACGGCTTCAAGATGCTGAAGCTGCACGCCAACATGCACGGCTACCGGCCGGACCGCGCGCTGGACTGGCTGCGCCCGGCGATGAAGGTCTGCGCCAAGTACAACATCGTGGTGCTGATCCATACCGGCGATGGCCCGTACACGATTCCGACGATGTTCTACCCGGTGATCCGCGAGTTCCCCATGGTCAATTTCATCATCGGGCACTTCGGCATCCAGACCGGCGGCAACTACTCGTTCGAGGCGTTCTGGATGGCGATGGACACGCCGAACGTGTATTGCKAGTCCGGCTGGTGCTTCCAGTCGCGCATTGTCGAGTTCGCCCGGCAGCTGCCGCGCAACAAGATCGTGTTCGGCACGGATACGCCGCCCAACGAGCCCGGCATGTGGCTGCGCGAGCTGGAAATGCTGTGCGGGCCCGCCCCGCAGGGCATGGACCTGGACGAGGACGGGCTGGAGGGCTACATGGGCAACAACATCGCCCGGCTGGTCGGCATCGAGCCGACCGCACCGCCCAAGACCCAGGAGGAAGCGCAGGCGCGGCTCAAGGACACTTACGCCAGCACGCGCTGATCTCACTCATCGCTCAAGCCTGACATCCGTCTGGTCACGCGCGGGCCGCCCTCCCCGGCCCCGCCCGCGCGCGGCAACGGACTCCCGATGGTTGTACCAGCCTGTACCCAAGCGGAGCCATGCCATGACTGCCTCAACGACATCATCCTCGCCATCTTCGGCGGGGTTCGATGACACATCCCAAGACTTCCACACCTTCCTGGCCGCGTACCGCGCGGCGTATCCCGACGACGTCCTGACCGTGCGCGAGCCCGTGGCCGCCGACCAGGACCCGACCGCGCTGGTCTGGGCACTGGCCGCGCAGAACCGCCATCCGGCCATCGTGTTCGAGAACGTGGCGGGCCTCGCCACGCCGCTGGTCACCAACCTGTTCGCCTCGCGCGAGCGCGTGGGGCGCATGCTCGGCGGGGTCTCGCCGGCCGGCATCCATGCCGAGTACCAGGCGCGCAGCCGCCGCATGCAGCCGCCGCGCGTGCTGCCGAGCGGCGCGGTGACGGACATCGTGCAGGAGCAGGTCGATCTGTCGACGATTCCCGCGATCCGGCACTTCGCCACGGACCGGGGTCCGTACATCACCAATGCCATCCTGATTGCCGAAGACCCCGATACCGGCATCGGCAACGCCAGCTATCACCGGTCGATGCTGCACTCGCCCACGGAGATCGCCACCAGCCTGCATTCGCGCGGGCACCTGTGGCGCATGCTCCAGCGCGCCACGGAGGCTGGCAGGCCGCTGCCGGTGGCGATGGTGGTCGGCGCCCATCCGCTGTTCATGCTGGCCGGTGCGGCGCGCCTGCCCTATGGCGTGGACGAGCGCCACGTGGCCGGCGGGCTGTTCGGTGCGCCGCTTGAGGTGGTACGGACGCCGCGTTATGGCATCGCCGTGCCCGCGCATGCCGAGATCGTGCTGGAGGGGGTGATCGACCCGTCGGCGCGCGTCGAGGAAGGGCCGTTCGGCGAGTTCACCGGCTATTCGTCCGATCGCTCCACCAACAACCTGCTGCACGTGGAGACGGTGATGCGCCGCCGCGATGCCTGGCTGGTCGATGTGGTCGGCGGCAATTCGGCCGAGCACCTGAACCTCGGACGCATTCCGCGCGAGTCGGAGATGGTGGAGAAGCTGCGCGAGCGCTTTCCCGGTGTCACGGCGGTGCACTACCCGAGTTCCGGCACGCACTTCCACGCCTACGTGGCGCTGCGCCAGTCGCGCCCCGGCGAGGCGCGGCAGGTCATGCTCGGCCTGCTCGGCTGGGACCCGTACCTGAAGACCGTGGTCGCCGTGGACGAGGATGTGGACATCACGCGCGACGAGGAGGTGCTGTGGGCCATCGCCACGCACCTGCAGCCGCATCTGGATGTAGTGGTGGTGGACGGCCTGCCCGGCAGCGCGCTCGACCCCTCGGCGTCCGGCGTGGGCACCACCTCGCGCATGGGGCTGGACGCCACGCGCGGCCCGGCCTTCGACGGCATCCGTGCCCGCATCGACCCCGCCGCCATGGCCCGCGCCACGGCACTGCTGGCGCGGCTCGATACGGGAAAACACTGACCCGCCGCCGTACCCCCCCACCAGCCCCTAGATAGCGCGCCGTAGGGGCAGATTGATCGGCTTTGCCGATCGATTCATCCGTGGCGCCTGTTTACCCACTGACCGGTGGCTGGMATGCTGCCCCGATAACGACAACGCAGGTGGCGGAAGACGTGGCACAGACCACGGGGGGCGGCTACAGCGACTCCCTTCCGACCCATCATGCGGCGACCGGCCTGGAAGACCAAGGAGACAGCATGACCCCCCACCACGCCCCCCACGGGAAACCGCCCGTGCATCCGGTCGATGAAGTCCTGCCCCCGCTGCGCCTGGCCGCGCTCGGGCTGCAACACGTGCTCGTGATGTACGCGGGCGCCATTGCCGTGCCGCTGATCATCGGCGGCGCGCTGAAGCTGCCCAAGGACCAGATTGCCTTCCTGATTGCCGCCGACCTGTTCTGCTGCGGGCTGGTGACGATGATCCAGAGCATCGGCATCTGGAAGATCGGCATCCGCCTGCCGGTGATGATGGGCGTCACTTTCACCGCCATCGCGCCGATCATCGCCACCGGCTCCAACCCCGCGCTCGGCCTGCCCGCCGTATTCGGCGCGGTGATGGTGGCCGGCGTGTTCACCTACGTGGCAGCGCCCTACGTCAGCCGGCTGATCCGCTGGTTCCCGCCCGTGGTCACCGGCACCGTGGTGCTTATCATCGGCATCTCGCTGATGCGGGTGGGCATCAACTGGGCAGCGGGCGGCAACCCGACGATTGCCAGCCCGACCGGCCCGGTGCCGAACCCGGCCTACGGCCTGCCCGCCAACCTCGGCATCGCGGCGGCGGTGCTGCTGACCGTACTGGTCATGATCGCCTTCTTCAAGGGCTTCCTGTGCAATATCGCGGTGCTGATTGGCATCACGGTGGGCTTTGTCATCGCGCTGTCGATGGGCAAGGTCAGCTTCGCGGGCGTGCACACGGCGCACTGGGTGGAGCTGATCACGCCGTTCCACTTCGGCTGGCCGACTTTCGACGCCATGACCTCGGTCACGCTGTGCGTGGTGATGGTGGTGATCATGATCGAGGGCGTGGGGCAGTTCCTGGCGCTCGGGGAGATCGTGGAGCGGCCCGTCACGCCGGACGACCTGGCACGGGGGCTGCGCGCCGATGGCGTGGGCGCGCTGGTCGGGGCGGTGTTCAACACCTTCACCTATACCTCCTACGCCCAGAACGTGGGGCTGGTGCAGGTGACCGGCGTGCGTAGCCGCTGGGTGTGCGCCACGGCGGGCGGCATGCTGATCGTGCTGGGCTGCCTGCCGAAGCTGGCGTTCTTCGCGGCGTCGATCCCGCAGTACGTGCTGGGCGGGGCGGCGCTGGTGATGTTCGGCATGGTGGCGGCCACCGGCGTGCGCATCCTCGGCCATGTGGATTTTGTCGAGAACAAGAAGAACGCCTATATCGTGGCGGTCAGCATCGCCATGGGGATGATCCCGCTGGTGGCGGACAAGTTCTTCGTGCAGCTGCCGGAACTGGTGGCCAAGTTCTGCCAAAACGGCATCCTGCTCGGCACGCTCTGCGCGGTGCTGCTGAACCTGCTGTTCAACGCCCGGGGGATTGCCGGGGCGCCGGAGATGATGGCGAAGAAGATCGCCTGATCGGACTTACGCGCCCTACTCGCCCAGTTCCTTCTTGTGCTTCATCAGCAGGTCGCGGAAGGACTGGGCGGGCGGCGAAAGCGAGCGGTCCGCATGCACCAGCAGGGAGATGTCACGGTGGATGGCCGGGTCGCGCGGCGCCACCGTGACCAGCCCCAGCGCTGACGTCAGGCGCGTCACCGCAGTGCTCATCACGGCGATGCCGAGCCCCGCATCGACCATGCCGACCATCGTCAGCGGCAGGAAGACCTCGTGCACGCGGGACAGCGTGATCCCGCGCGCCGCCAGTGCCGCATCGAGGCAATCGCGGATCGGGTTGCCTCGGTGCGGGCCGATCACCGGCAGCTTCGCCACATCCTCCCAGGTCAGTTCCCGGCGCCGCGCCAGCGGGTGATGCGGCGGCATCACGATCACGAAGGCATCCGACGAGAGACGGTGCGCGGTGAGGTCCGGCTGGCCCTCCGGAATCGTGCCGATACCGAAATCGACCTCGCCCGAGCTGACCATGCGCGGCACCTCGTGCTCGGACACATCGTGCAACTCCACCTTCACGCCCGGATGCCCAACGCAGAACTCGCGGATAAAGCGCGGCAGCATCAGCGCCGCCTGGATCGACGACGCGGCAATCGACACCCGCCCCCGGCCCAGCGAGCGCAGTTCGTTGGAGTTTTCCAGCACGCTGTCGATGTCAGCCACGGCCTTCTTGACCATCGGCAGCAATTCGGCGCCGGCCTGGGTGATCTGCATGAGCCGCGTGTGGCGGTCGAACAGCTTGAGGCCGAGGTTGCCTTCCAGTTCGTGGATCAGGGCGCTGACTGACGACTGCGAGAGGTTGAGCTTCTCCGCCGCGCGCGTGAAATGCAGTTCCTCGGCAACGGCGATAAAGGCGCGCAGTTGCCGCAGCGAAACGTTCATGTTGCTGAGGTTGGCCATGTCTCCCCCGTGCTTTCTGTTGAAGCGTGGTGTGGTGGTCGATTCAGAGCGTAACACGATCAATAAATCCGGTTATGGGCATTTACCGATGATCGTGCGCCAACCATCATGGTTTCACCGACACGCCGCCCCACAGGAGCCACGATGAGAGCGTTTGAATATCTCGAACCTGCCACGCTTGCCGAAGCGTCCGCGCTGCTGCACCGCTGCGGCGGGCGCGCCAGCGTGCTGGCGGGCGGCACCGACCTGCTCGTGCAGATCAAGGAGTCGCACCGCCAGCCCGCGCAGGTCATCAACATCAAGAAGATCCCGGGGATGGACGTGCTGACGTTCGATGCCGTCGAGGGCCTGCGCATCGGTGCGCTGGTCACCACGCGGGAGGTCGAGACCTCGGACATCGCCCGGCGCCACTACGCCAGCCTGGCCCGCGCCGTGACCGACTTCGCCTCGATCCAGGTGCGCAACCGCGCCACGGTGGTGGGCAATGTCTGCCGCGCGTCGCCATCGGCCGACACGCTCGCGCCGCTGATTGCCGACCGCGCGCAGGTGCATCTCTACGGCCTGTCCGGCTCGCGCTCGATGCCGGTGGAATCCTTTGTCACCGGCGCCGGCAAGACCGCGCTGGCCGCCGACGAACTGGTCTCGCGCCTGACCGTGCCGGCGCCCCGGCCCCACACCGGCAAGGCCTACCTCAAGCATGGTCGGCGCGTGCAGATGGAGCTGGCCACGGTGGGCGTGGCGGTGTCGATCACGGTGGAGCGCGGGCAGTGCCTCGACGTCGGCATCGTGCTGGCGGCGGTGGGCCCCACGCCGATCCGCGCCGTCCACGCCGAAGCCATGCTGCGCGGCCGCCCCGTCTCGGCCGGGCTGGTCCTCCAGGCCGCGCACGCGGCCATGGAAGACGCCCGCCCGATCAGCGACGTGCGCGCCAGCGCCGATTACCGCCGCGAGATGGTGGGCGTACTGACGCGCCGTGCCATCGAACTGGCCCTTCAGGAAACGGAGACCCACTGATGCGCCAACTCATCGCACTCACCATCAACGGCGAGCCCCGCGAACTCGCGGTGGAGCCGCACAGCACGCTGCTCGACGCCCTGCGTTATGACGCCGGTCTCACCGGCACCAAGAAGGGCTGCGACGTGGGCGAATGCGGCTCCTGCACGGTCCTGATGGACGGCAAGCCGACCAACGCCTGCCTGGTGCTGGCGCCCGAGGCGCACGGCTGCACGCTGGTCACGATCGAGGGCATCCAGCCCGACCCCGACACCGTGCACCCGGTGCAGGACCAGTTCATGCGCTGCGGCGCGGCCCAGTGCGGCTTCTGCACACCGGGCTTCGTGGTCATGGCCAAGGCGCTGCTGGAGGAGAACCCCCAGCCCACGCGCGAGGAAATCCGCTTCGCCATCGCCGGCAACATCTGCCGCTGCACCGGCTACACCAAGATCATCKAGGCCATCGAACAGACGGCCGAGGCCCTGCGCCACGCACCGGAGGCCACGCGATGACCCACGCCGTGATCGGACACAGCGTCAAGCGCACGGACCTGCTCGACAAGGTCACCGGCAACGCGAAGTACGTCGCCGATATGCCGCTCGCCGGCCTGCTCCACGCCAAGATGAAGCGCAGCAACATCGCCCATGCGCGCATCCGCCGCATCGACGCCTCGGCCGCGCTGGCGCTGCCCGGCGTGAAGGCCGTGCTGACGCACGAGAACGTGCCGCGCGTGCTGCATGCCGGCTCGCCGCACCCGCGCTCGGCCTCGGTCACCTGCGACCAGTACATCCTCGACGACAAGGTGCGCTACTGGGGCGAAGGCGTGGCCGTCGTGGCCGCCATCAGCGAGGAGATTGCTGCGCGCGCCGTCGAGCTGATCGAGGTCGAGTACGAGCCGCTGCCCGCTGTGTTCACCGTGGACGATGCCGCCGCGCCCGGCGCACCGCTGATCCACGACCGCGAGCCTGGCGGCAACCTCGTGCTGCCGCCGGTGCGGATCGAGCGTGGCGATGTGGACAAGGGTTTCGCCACGGCCGACTTCATCCTCGAAGGCGTCTACGAGGGCGGCCGCCCCACCCCGGCCTACATGGAACCGAACGTGCTGACTTGCAAATGGGACGGCAACGGCAACCTGACCGTGTGGATCTCCACGCAGGCCGCCTTCATGGTGCGCGGGATCATGGCCGAGGTGCTGGGCCTGCCGCTGCACAAGGTGCGCGTGCTGGTGGATCACATGGGCGGCGGCTTCGGCGCCAAGCAGGACCTGTTCCAGAGCGAATTCCTGTGCGCGCTGCTGGCGCGCGAGACGCGCCGCCCGGTGCGCATGGAATACACACGCGAGGAGACCTTCCTCGGCGGCCGGACGCGCCACCCGGCGCGGGTCTGGCTGCGCCAGGGCTTCCGCAACGACGGCACGATCACCGCGCGCGAGGCCAAGGTGGTGTTCAACTCGGGCGCCTATGGCTCGCACGGGCCCGGCGTGACCAACGTCGGCACCGCGGCGATGGTCTCGCTCTACCGCTGCGAGAACGTGCGACTGGAGGGGCGGTGCGTCTACACCAACAGCCCCATCGCCGGCGCGTTCCGGGGCTACGGCGTGGTGCAGACCTACTACGCGCTCGATATCCAGATGGACGAGGCCGCCGCCCACCTCGGCCTGGACCCTGCGGAACTGAAGCTGCGCAACGCGGTGCGCGAGGGCGATATCGCACCGTCCAACCATCCGCTGATCGGCCACGGGCTGGAAGCCTGCATCCGCAAGGGCATCGAGGCCACCGGCTGGGCGCAGCGGCGCGCGGAGACGCGCCAGCAGCAGGGCGTGATCCGACGCGGCTGGGGCGTGGGCTGCGAGATGCACGGCAGCAGCGCCTACCCCGGCATCAAGGAGCAGGGCAACGCCATCATCAAGATGAACGAGGATGGCACCGTGGTGCTGCTGACCGGCGCCGCCGGGCTCGGCACCGGCGCGCACACTGCGCTGGCGCAGATCGTGGCGGAGGAGTTGTGCATCCCCTTCGATTGCGTGAGCGTGGTCCATGGCGATACGGACGTGGTGCCGTGGGACATCGGCGCCTTCGCCAGCCACACCACCTATATGGTCGGGCGCGCGGCGCAGATGGCCGCTGGCGAGATCAAGACGCAGTTGTTGGCCCGTGCTGCCGCACAGATGGAGACCACGCCGGAGCAGCTCGACATCGCCAACGGCGTGATTGCCGTACGCGACAGCCCCGGCCCCACGCTGACCGTGCGCGAGGCGGTCATGCCGCGCAAGGGCCTGCCCGCTGCGCAGTTCGTCGGCACCGCTACCTATCACCCGACCAAGTCGTACTCGTTCGCCGCGCATTTCGTGGAAGTGGAGGTCGATACCGAGACCGGCTTCATCACCGTGGCGCAGGTGGTGCCCGTTCACGACATCGGCAAGGTCATCCACCCAGTGGCGGCGGCGGGCCAGATCGAGGGCGGCATCCAGCAGGGCATCGGCCATACGCTGTACGAGGACTACCAGATCGACATGCAGACCGGGCGCTCGCTCAATGCCAACTTCGTGGACTACAAGATGCCGCTGGCGATGGACATGCCGCMGATCCACACGATCCTGCTGGAAGCCGCGCCGGACCCGGGCGGGCCGTTCGGTGCCAAGGGAGTGGGCGAGGACCCGATCGTCGCCATCGGCCCGGCCATCGCCAACGCGGTGTACGACGCCATCGGGGTACGCTTCCGCCACTATCCGATCCGGCCCGAGCAGGTGCTGCAAGCCCTGGCTGCCAAAGCTGGGGAGGCCCGGCCATGAGCGCCCCGCGCCGGCTCGTCGTGGCCATCACCGGGGCCAGCGGCGCGGCCTACGGCGTGCGGCTGCTCCAGGCGCTTGGCACGGCGGAGGGCTGGGAGACGCATCTGGTCTGCTCGCCGTCCGGGCTGCTGACGATCCATCACGAACTCGGCATGCAGCGGCCCGAGGTGGAGCGGCTGGCGGATGTGGTGCACAACGTGCGCGATATCGGCGCGACCGTGGCGAGCGGCTCGTTCCGCTGCGACGGCATGGTGGTGGCGCCCTGCTCGATGCGCACGCTGGCCGCCATCGCCACCGGTGTGGCGGACAACCTCGTCACCMGCGCGGCGGACGTGATGCTCAAGGAGCGCCGCCGGCTGGTGCTGCTGGCGCGCGAGACGCCGCTGCACCTCGTCCACCTGCGCAACATGACCACGGTGACCGAGATGGGCGCCATCGTCATGCCGCCCGTGCCGGCGTTCTACGCCCATCCGCAGAGCGTGGACGACATCGTCGGCCATACCGTGGGCCGTGTGCTGGACCTGTTCGGCGTGGAGCACGCGGGGCTGGTCTCGCGCTGGCGCGGCATGCGCGCCACGCTCGCCGCCGTGCATTCCGACTTTCCCACCCAGGAGACATCATGACCTTCCCGCAAGCCACGCCCGTGCCCGTGACCATCCTTACCGGCTTTCTCGGCGCCGGCAAGACCACGCTGCTCAACCACATCCTCACGCAGAAGCACGGCCACCGCATCGCGGTGATCGAGAACGAGTTCGGGGAGGTGGATGTCGATTCGGACCTGGTGATGACCTCCGACGAGGAGATCTACCAGATGACCAACGGCTGCATCTGCTGCGTGGTGGACGTGCGGACCGACCTCGTGCGGATTCTCCAGAAGCTGCTGGCCCAGCCGGAGCACTTCGACCATATCCTCGTGGAAACCAGCGGGCTGGCCGACCCCACGCCGGTGGCGGCAACCTTCTTCATGGACAACGACGTGGCGAAGCAGGTGACGCTCGACGGCATCCTGACGCTGGTGGACGCGGTGCACATCGAGTCGCACCTGGATGACCCGCAGCTGTCCGGCTTCGACAACCAGGCGGTCGACCAGATCGTGGCGGCGGACCGCCTCATCCTGAACAAGTCCGATCTGGTCAGCGCCGAGCAGCTCGACGCGCTGGCGGCGCGGCTCCATCACCTGAACGAGGGCGCGCAGATCCTGCGCTCGAACCACGCCCAGGTGGATCTGTCGCGCATCCTCGGCATCGGCGGCTTCACGCCCGGCGTGGCCACGCTGCCGGCGGACGACCTGCACGCGGGGCACGACCATGACCACGATCACGATCATGTGTGCGACGAGACCTGCGAGCACGTCCACGCTGACGACGACGCCCACGCCCATCGCCATGATCCGTCGGTGACGTCCGTCTCGCTGCTGTTCGACACCCCGTTCGACCGCCAGCGCCTGGAACACGCGCTCAAGGCCCTGCTGGCCGCGCAGGGCGACGATGTCTTCCGCATGAAGGGCATCGTCGCCGTGCAGGACGACGACCGCCGCCACGTGCTGCAAGCCGTGCACCGGCTGATGGACTTCCATCCGGCCGACCCGTGGGACGCGCGCCCACGCGAGAGCAAGTTCGTCTTCATCGGCCGCAACCTCGACCGCGCACGGCTCCAGACGCTGCTGCGCGTCTGTCAGCCCGCGCAGCTGGCGGCCTGATTGGTAGTTTGATATCGCTCTGGGACCCGTCTGCCGGACAGTCGGGTGTTTGCCGGTGCAGCGCGGCTTACGCCGCCTGCACCGTTTTTTTGGGGGCATCAGGCGCCATCGTCGATGGGTGCCCTGCGGTAATATCCTGCGCTGCCTTTTCAGCCTGGCGACGAGCAATGCACGCGTGGTAAGCGTCGCTTTGCGCGCTCGATCCAAGGTGTTTTCTTAGGCAAGTGATCAACCATTCTCCTGTGCTGTTTAGCGCAGGGTGACCTCGACTGCCCCCGCGCTTTTCTCCGCTTGTAACAGTTGGCAACAGCGAAGCGCTCCCTTGGCGTTTGACGCCTTGGGGCAGCATCCCTATGCACGCACACCCATCGTGCGCTCGGCGAACCCCGATTTACATCAATCAAGCAATCCAAGTATGGAAGTGAAATCTCTACACCCTTTGCATGACCTTCCCACCAAGGGAACGGTTCTGTTGACCGCTCTTGTGCTGACCGTAGCCGGTTGTGGCGGCGATGGTGACCCTGCAGAATCGACTGCCGCGGCCCCCACCCGTCAGGTCGCGCAGGTGAATTCGGGCTTCGATATCCTCGCCAATCTGGATGCCTTGAAAATTACCACGGGCCCCTTTGCCGGCGCCTATCAGGTTGGCGTTGGCAGCAACTGGCTCAATTGGTATTTTGCGAATATCGGCCTGTTCGCCTTCATCAAGGACCGTCCCAATGAAGTTCGGACTTACATGGACTTGTATATCCGGAACGTCAGCCCTGCGAACTACACCATCAACGACGTCAAGTTTGGTGGCGATCTGAATTCCCCGATCCAGTGTCCCGCCGACTCCAACGATTCGTATGCGTCGACATTCCTGTCGCTGGCATCCGAGTACATGAGAGTCACTGGCGACATCGAATGGTTTCGGCGCAACCTGCCAGCTCTCAAGTCCATCGCGTATGCGAATCTGGCTGCCCCGCAAAAGCCGAACGGCCTGATCTCGGTCTTCCGGCAAGACTACGCGCCGCCGACCCATCCGACCTATTGCGCCAGCTTTACGCCGTCAAGCATCGCCTACACGGAAGACAATACGGAAAATTATCGGGGGCTGGTCGATTTTTCCAACGCACTCAAAGCGCTGGGCGATGCGGATGCAAGTTACTACAACCGGGTTGCCGCATCGGTTGCCGCGGGAATTCAGGGCCGATCCGATGGCTCGATCTTTTATGTCGCGGATGCCGAGAACACGCCCAATCCAAATTTCTATCCCGGTACGGTCACGCAGGTGTTTCCGCAGCTCTATGAAGTCCCCTTGTCCGCCGATGCGGTGTCCACACAGCGCCGATATGACAATGGCTACGCCTACCTGAGTGCGCACGCGCCGACCTGGTCCACCCAGATCGATCCGAGCGCAGGCTATCCGTGGATGCTCTTGGGCTACGTCGCGGCGAAACGAGGCGACACGGCGCGCGCGCAGCAGCAGATGGCACTGCTGCGAGCCAATAGCGGAAAGGCGATCATCAACGAGATTGGCTTCTACAAGCGCATTCTCGATGCGGGCGTCAAAGAGACAGGCTAACTTCCTGCGCCGTCGAGGGCCGACGCAGCGCTAAAGGGGCGGGCTGATGCCCGCTTCCACAACGCACTACGCGCTACCGTTCGACCCTCTCCCAACTCATCGCCCACCCATACAACGCAATACATCCGAACACCAGCATCGTGGGACCGAACACAAACGACAGCAGCGGCATCAACAACAATGAACAGGACACCATCAGGTAAACGTGCAACGTCAGCTGCATCGGCACCGCGATGATAATGAACACCAGCGTKAGCAACGTCAGGAATATCTTCTTCGGCCAGGAGAAGTCGAAGATGTAATAGACAAGCGCATGTCCCCATGGCAACAGGAACAGCAAGCTGGCGCAGGTCTTCAGGCCGTTGTCCACATAGCGGCTGGCCGTATACGGAAAGCTATGCGGCGCCACCGCGAAGAACAGGAGCGCCGTGCCCTGGATGAACACCGCGAACAGCAGGAAGTATCGCAACGGCAAATACAGGTCCCGTATCCGAAAGGCCATCAGGCAGACCGCGAGCGTCGCGATCAGCGTCATGCCCCATGTCACCGTGTMCGGCGCCGGTGCAACGACAGTGGTGTAAGGCAGGTTGAAGTCGAACCATGCCACCCGGGTCAACTGTTCGAGGACGACACCATCGATGCCGAGCTTGTCGATCCAGAAGCGCAGCACGCCCGCCCACAGCCAGCTGATATCGTCGCGCAGCATCCACTCGGCCAGGTTGAATCCCGCCGGTACGAGCATGATTCCCGCGATGGTGGGAAGGGATAACGTCAGGTGGTCCAGAGAGCGATGCCTGGCCAGGCACAGGGTGGTCAGGCCAAGCGCGTCGCTCTGGTCGCGGGTGGCGGCAGTATGTCCGTGAGGGTGCGTCATGGCTAGAACTCCGCGAAGACCCCGATTTCCGCCTGCTTGCGCGTATAGGACGGGTTGTCGTAGTAGATGGCGCGCAGGTTGATGCCATAGCGCTTGGTGATCCATTTACGCCAGGTCAGCGAGACCTCATGGCTCTTGAAGTCGCTCAGCAGGGCCTGCTCGCCGGTCAGTTGGTAGGCTTCGCTGCCGCCGTCGTACTTCAATGTGATGAACTGATCCTTGTCGCGGCCGTAGGCAATGGCGACAATGCCGCGATTGGAGCGGACATTGCCCGGGTCGCTGCGGTTCAGCCGTGCGCCCAACTGGAGGATCCAGGGCGCGTCGAAGTAATAGGTCAGGCCAAGCAGCAGGGTCTTGTCGGTATAGACATCCTTGGCGCGGTAGTAGGTAAAGCCAACGCTCGCCACCAGGTTCTTCTTCTCGAGCAGTTTGCGGAACAGCAACCCATCGGCCCGGAACTCGGGCAGGAAGAAGCCGCCCGCGCTGGTGCCGGCGCTGATGAAGCCATACCAGTTCTCGTCGAAGGTGCGCGTGTAGCCCAGGCCGAAGAACGTGCCCTGATCGCCAAAATGGCTCTGGTGGCTGATTTCGCCAGTGACGTAGTCCTTCGGGGTGAAATTGACCCCGCCTCGCACGTACTGGTCGTTCCAGTTGGCATTGTCGCCGGAGAGGTTGGCGTGGCCGAGGCCGCCTTCGATGAAACCGGTGAGCAGCGGCGCGAACGTTCTTGGCGGCGTGGCTTCCGCCTGGGCGCGGACATCGGTGGCGGCGAGCAGTGCCAGCATGCCCAGCAGGGGCAAGGCACGGGTGCCGTTGGTTCTGGTATCGGAGTGCTTTGCCATGCGTATCCTCTCGATCGTGAATCGATGTCGCACGGAAGGCCCTGCCAGGAGCCTCCGGCCCGCAAGCTGCCGATGCACCATACACCGCTTCGCCATGGGCGGTCGATGCGAACTGGCCCGAAGGGCAGGTTATGGTCGCGGGTGATGCAAATCAGCGACACCGCATGCCAGCCGGAGGCGGTGCCACCACCTGTTCCGCAGTGAGGCGTGACGCGAATGCCAGGTACAGCGCCTCCTCCAGGACATTCCAGTGCGTGCCATGCCGGAACTGGATGGAGCGCATGCGCCAGCACGCAATCGCTTCCTTGTCTCCCATCTTGTCGGCCACCAGGGCCACCAGTCCCCACGGAAAGTCGGCCTCGGACATCTGCAGCCAGACCATGCGGTTCTCCTTCATCCACAACGCGTAGGCCGCCGCATGGGGCCGGCTGGCGGGCCGGATATCGGCCAGGATGGGGAAGATCTGCGCCACGGCGTCTGGGTAGAACTCCGACTCGGTGCGTGGCTGGGTGCTGACGAGGTAGCCCAGGTTGGGGCGCCAGAACACCCGCAGGATGTCCTTGTCGAGCTGTTCGGCCTTGCGCATCCAGCCGGCGGCGCCTGCGGCATCGCCGCGGCGCCGGTGATAGTCGCCGACAGCCTTGAAGGCACTCGACACTTCCACGTTGTCCATCAGCAGGGCCACCGGAAGCTTGGCCGAGATCAGGTAGACGCCGGAAGCCGGGGCGCGCAGGGTGTCCAGGTGCCGGCTCGCCTTGTCGAAACTGGCCTGCCACGCCGGCGGCATGCCCTTGGGCGGCGCCGCGCGTACCAGCAATTCCATCCAGACCGCCATCAACGCGTCGTCGGCGTCAGCCTCCTGGCACGAGACGAAGCGCTGGCCTTTCACGCAGTAACGGTCGAAGCGTCCGTCCGCGTGCTGGCGCGGAAGCAGCCAGCCGATCCAGCGGATGGCCGCGGTTCGCGTGGTCATGCCGGCGTCCTGCGCCGCCAGCAGTGCCTTCGACGCAAAGTACGGATCGATCGAGTCCCCGTTGAAATAGGTCGTGATCGCCCCGTCGGGCCGCTGGTAGTCGGCCATCACCAGCTCGGCGGCGCGCGCCGGCGCGGTGAGGCTGGTAGCAATCAGGAGGAGCAGCGTGAGCAATGTCTTCATGGTGTGCCGGGGCATGGTGGAGTGGCCGCATGGCCATCCGACAAGACCCTTCCTCCCTCCGGGGCGCATGCCGCGCCATAAACCACTGTTCCGGCGCACACGCGAAGCACCGGCGCCACCAGGGTGGTGCATTTGTCCGCTGTGCCGATCGTACAGCGCGCGCCGACATCGATCTCGCGCTCGGCGGCCACGGGTCCGGCGATGACGCATTCGCGCGCCACCGAGATGGCGCCCGCGGCAATCAGGGCCCCGTCGATGCGCACCCGCGTACCCAGCCAGATGCCACCGCTTGCCTTGACGCTGCCAATGATGCGCGCCCCGGTGCCGATCCACAAGTCGCCATGCACGACAAGGTCGCCGCGATACAAGGTGCTGGCGGGAAATGTCAGATCATGCGTGACCAGCCAGCGGCCATCCCTGGCTTCGGGCGGCACGATGACGGCATGGGCCCAGTCTCCCCCGGCCGGTGCGGCGGCATCCATGTCGAATGGCACGCCAGCGTGGCGTGGGCCGAACCAGATCACCGCGGCGCTGACCGAGGTGAACTCGCATTCGTCTTCCAGGCGGATGCCGTACAGCGCCGAAGCTGGCCCGAGCAAGCGCCCCTTCGCCTCCACGTGGATACTGCGCGCATGCGCCCAGCGCTGCAGCTCGCTGCCGCTGCGCATCAGGATCTCGCCTTCGGACAGCAGTACCTGCGTGCGATTGCGCCGGCCCGTGGAAATACTGCGGCGGCCGTAGATGGGCCGGGAAAACGTGTGGAGATCCGGAAGCACCAGCGATCCGCCGGTGACGATGGCGCGCTCGCACACGCCATCGAATGCCTCCGCCGCCTTCGGCATGAACTTGCCAGTGACATGGACTACGGGGCCCAGGTCGTCGAGTGGGTGTGCCACGGCGTGCAGGCCGTTGCCATCGCCATGCCGCGCGGCGAGCGCGCGGAATCCCGCCGCCACCGCCGCGACGTCCAGCGTATGTTCGCCATCGATGGCCAGCGGGTGGGTATCGCGGCGGCGCCGCCACTCGATCACGGACGGCAACAGCGGCAGCGCAAAGACCAGCATGGTGAGCGTGCCGAGCAGCAGGGGCCACATGGTCAGCTCCTCTGCCGGTAGCGCGCTGTCTTGTCCCACCGCATTTCGCGGCGCAGCAGGTAGTCGAAGACCACCTGGCTGAAGATGGCGCGCGACACGGCCAGCATGCTGACCAGGAAGCCGAAGTAGTTCAGTGGCAGCAGGCGGATGCGTTCACGTGTGCCGTCCAGGTAGACGGCAGCCGCGATCTCGAAGAACGCCGCAAAATTCCCGAGCGTCCCATACGACATCAGCGCGAACAGGATCACGGCTTCACCGAACAGCGAAAGGCCGCCGGCATAGAACAGCAGGATCGCCATCAGCCAGCCGAGCAGCATCAGCGGCGCCATCATGTAGATGCCGAGCAACGCCACGCCGTCGATCTTTTCGAACAGACCGTGGTGCCKGCAGGTGGCCATCTTCAGCCCGTGTCGAAACAACGCCTGATTGTGGCCCTTGGTCCAGCGCATGATCTGTCGTATGCGCACCGGCCAGGTCTCTGGCACCTCCTCATAGCATTCCGACCAGTTCTGGTAGACCGTCTTCCAGTTGGCCAGCAGCAGCCGGTAGGTCACGTCCGTGTCTTCGGCCAGCACATCGTCGTGCCAGCCGCCCACGCTGCGCAGTGCCCGCATCCTGACGCCGCCGACGGTACCGCCATACTGCGGCACCAGGCTCAGGTTCATGCGCGCCTGCTGGTCCACCTGGTAGCCGCCAGAGCGTTCCAGGTCCAGCAACCGCGTCAGCAGGTTGCTGCCCAGGTTCAGCGGCACCACGCGGCCCATGGTTGCGCCAACCTCGGGATCGAAGAACGGGGCCACCAGTTGCTTGAGCAAATTTACAGGCGGCAGGTAGTCCGCATCGAACACGATGATGATGTCGCTGGCGACGGCCTCGCTGGCATCCTTCAGGGCGGCGGCCTTGCCGGGCTTGCCACTCGTGCGGTGGAACGGCGTGACACGGCCCGGGTATTGCCGGACGAAGTCGTCGATGATCTCGCGCGTGCGGTCGCTGGAGCGGTCATTGACGGGCATGATGGTGAGCCGGTCGACGGGATAGTCCGCGTGCAGCAGGCACTTCAGCGACCCGGCGATCACCGCCTCCTCGTTATGTGCCGCGACCAGCACGGTCAGCGTGGGCCAGTCCGCGATGTCGATGTCCAGGTACGGGTGGCGCTGCTCCCCGAACAGCCGGTTCAGCGTGAACAGGTAGTGACGAACGGCATAGAAGAGCACCAACCCCACGATCAGCATCAGCACGACCGTCATGGGCCGCGCGATCGCCCGGGTTTCCTCGCGCAGGGGCGGCTTCAGCGCCGCGACGTTGGAGCGGGGGCGGGGGCGCAGCGCTGGCTCAGGCGCGCCATCGCTTTCCAGCGTGTCCAGCATCGGCATCGCAACTTCCATCGCGCCGGCACCGGGTCCGGCAGCGGCGAGCGTCACGGTTCCTGGCGACGGCCTGGTGGCGGTTTTCGGAGGGACGGACCCGCGGGCGAACGATTCGCCCCTCACAGGTGCTTCCGTGGCCTTCGTCTCGGGCGCGGACATGCTGAAGACCAGCAGTGCGTTCATCGAGAGAAACAGGCGATACACCAGGCGCATGCTCAATGCCCTCCCGTGTCGTTTTCCGTGGGGCTTGCCATGCTGCCGCAGCCAACCCCGCGCATCAGTGCTTGCCGGCGACGAATGCCAGCGAGTTGCCCCCCGTAGCGGTGACGATCCAGTTGGCGGCATCCCACGTCACCGTGGCGAGTCCCTGCGTCACCACCGGCTGGCTATAGCCGGAGCGCGGCAGGACCCAGGCCATGTCGGTCAGGTCGGTCGGGTGGCTGGCCTGGAACGACCATGCGTTGCCGGTATCGGTGGCCTGCCAGGTGGTCTGCTCGCGACGCTGGCCGAACTGCGCCAGGGTATCCATCGTGTACCAGTTGAACTGCCCGCTGGCCTTCAGGTTGGCGGCTTTGTTGAACAGGGCATTGAGCACCGTCGGGTAGTCGGCGGCGCCCCGCGGATGCATGTAGATCAGCCGGCCGGTGCGATTCTTCACCACGAAGTCGATCAGTTGCCGGTACCAGGTGGTGATGGTGGCAGCCGGAACGTTGAACTCATCGAACTCTTCGAACGTGGCATAGGGCCCGAACGGCATCACCGGGAAGGCACGGATGGTGTTGTTCGACAGCACGCCATTGCGATAACTCCGCGTCGGTGCCATGCCCGTATGGCCGAGGAAGTAATAACTGCTGTTGCCGTTGGCCTCCAGCCAATTGACGGACCACTGCGGTGTATTGCCTTCCGGCGCGGCGTATTCGACGGCCGGTATCGCGGTGGCACTCTCCACGCTTTGCTTGTTCATCACCAGGTACTGCTCGAAGGTGGCCTGGTTGGTCTCGCTGGCGTTGGCGCCCCAGAAATCATGAATCCAGCCCCCATGACTGCCAATCCGGTGCCCCTTGGACAGCAGGTACGCCACCAGCTGTTGGGCCGTGATGTTGCCGGACAGGTTGACGCCTTTGGCGTCACCGCCGGTGATCTGGTCCGGACCCGCCGTGATGGAAATGGAGAAGGGGCCGTTGTTGAAGGTACCCCGGCTCTTGAGAACGTTCGCGGGTGCAACCTGGTCACCCGCGCAGAAGTGCCAGTTCAGCACCAGGCCGCCACGTGCCTGAGGCTGGGCCGAGAGGCGCGCCATCTTCATCAGGTTGCTGCCGAAGTAGCGCAGGAAGCCGTGCATCAGCATGCCGTCCGTCTGGCCCTTCAGGTACGAAAGTGGCAAGTTGACGAACAGCACCCGCCCCGATCCGACATTGCGCAACCCCGCCACGAGACCGAAGTTCGGCGAGGTCACCAGCGCGGTGCCCGTATAGGTGCCTTGGGTGACGAAACTCGGATAGATCAGGAAGCCGTAGACATAGCCCGAGATGCCTTCCACGGGATCGGTGCCCGCCGCATCCCACACCATGGATTTTCCCGGCGGCACCTGCAGGGTCCTGAGCGTGGTCCCCAATGCGGTGATCGGTCCCACGCCAATCATGTTACCGAGCAGCTGGTCGTAGAGCACGTAGTCAACGCCGGCCAGGCTGCTGAGCCGGCTTTTGGGCGATGCATAGAACCCCGTGGTGGTCAGCGCGCCGAAGTCGTACACCAGCATCAGTTGCCCGCCCTGGTTCGCATACGTATCGAGCGCCGCGATCAGCGCATCGCTCGCATTCACATGGACCTGGTCTGGCAGGATCACGCCGGAGAACTGGGCGGGGGTAATCCCCTGCTGGAATTGCGTGTCGTTGATGACGGTGATCTTCAGTCCCTCTTCCTGTGCGGCGTCCAGCCACGCCGAGACGCGCGGATCGGGAAGGCTGAGGCCATCGGGCACCAGCAGTGCGATCTGATTGGTGGCGGCATGCGTCATGGCCGGCAAGACAGCGGCCAACGCGAGCGCAAGGAGCATTAACGCGCTCGTGCGCCGCAGGAAAGATTGGAGTTGGTTGAACACGGTCATCTCCCAACGCGATGAATATCGGTTTGCCTCCCGGTACAAGCCAGGCGGCCGCGACGCGTACATACGCGTATGCGTGCGTGTGCCTGAACGGCCGTCAGTCCGGCTCGGCCGCCGGCGCCGGTGCAAGCGTGTACTGGCCCGAACGCACTTTTGGCCCGGCTTTGACCTTCTTCGGCTGTTTAGCCTTGATCTTGTCTTTTTGCGCCTTGTCCTTGCCCTTGCCGTCGGATTCGTAGGCGAAGTCGAGCTGGACGCCATGGTCGTAGCCTGCCAGCCCTCCGGGGTCCGCCGGACTCGCGGGCAGGTAGAGCGGCGCGCCAGCCGTCGCCGTCGTCGCTTCGCCGCTCAATGCGGCAAAGGTGGTGGCGGGTGCCGTGGCACCCGCGACAGCCACAGCTGTTGCTGCTGCTGCAATACGTGAGAGGTTCATTGCTTCGCTCCTCTTGACCAACTACCAGCCCGGCGGGCGGTTGCGCTGAACCGCCGATGTCGCCAGGACAGGTCCTGTACTACAGGCTGACGGCGTCGGCATCGGCCGACTCGTCGCCGCATTCCCCATATGCACCGGGGTGCTCGCCCTCCAGCGCCTGCACGATGCGTTCGCTGGCGCGGCCGTCGCCGAACGGGTTGTGGGCACGCGCCATTMGCGCGTAGGCCTCCGCATCGTTCAGTAACTGTTCTGCCGCCACGATGAGCCTTGCCGGATCGGTACCCACCAGCCGCGCTGTGCCGGCGGCCACGGCTTCCGGCCGCTCGGTGGTTTCCCGCGTGACCAGTACCGGCTTGCCCAGCGCCGGCGCTTCCTCCTGGATGCCGCCCGAATCGGTGATGATCAGGTGGGCGCGCGACATCAGGAACACGAAGGGCAGGTAGTCCTGGGGCTCGATCAGGTGGATGTCCGGATGCCCGCTCAGGATCGCCTGCACCGGTTCTCGCACGCGCGGGTTGAGATGCACCGGGTAGACGATCTGGATATCCGGATTGCGGTCCGCCAACGCGCGCAGCGCGGTGAACAGGCGCTCGAATGGCGTACCGAAGTTCTCGCGACGATGCCCCGTTACCAGCACGAGCCTGCGCGACGCATCCAGGAAGGGATAGCGCGCGCTAAGTTGGCAACGCATCTGCACATCGGCATCCAGTCGGGCCTTGACCCGCAGCAGGGCGTCAATGCCGGTGTTGCCAGTCAGGCTGATGCCGCAGGGATCGACACCTTCGCGCAACAACGCTTCCCGGGCCTGCCGCGTCGGCGCGAAATGCCAGGACGCCATCACGTCGGTCACGCGCCGGTTCATCTCTTCAGGCCAGGGGGCGCCGAGATTGCCGGTGCGCAGTCCCGCTTCGACGTGTCCGACGGCCACGTTGCGATAGAACGCCGCGAGCGTTGCGGCCAGGGTGGTCGTGGTATCGCCATGCACAAGCATGGCATCCGGCAGGAACCGGTCCAGCACGGAGTGCACGCCGGAAAGCACACGCGTGGTGATGTCCGACAGGCTCTGACCATGGCTGATGACGTTCAGGTCGAAGTCCGGAACGATGTCGAAGAGCCGCAGTACCTGGTCGAGCATTTGCCGGTGCTGGCCCGTTACGCATACCCGGAGATCGAAATTCGCGGATTCCCTGAGCCGATGGATGAGCGGTGCCATCTTGATGGCCTCGGGGCGGGTACCGAATACAGCCAGCACTGTCTTGGGCATGTCGGTCTCTCCTGCAAAAGGGGGTCATGCCGCCGGGGCGTTGGCGATGCTGCCGATCGCCTTTGTCCCCACACTTCCCGCGCGCAGGGCGCTGCGGATTATTACCAGCCAAACATAACCATGGCGCACTTATGTCCCGTGAAGCTACATCACGACAGAGGGGAGCGATGCCTGTGCCACCCTCTCGTAGCACGTTGAATCCACAGAGAATTCGGACAAGTCAGCGAACGCATACATCGCCTCGGGTGTGGAAACGGTTGCAGGAGCGATACGGGGGGCGAACCGTGCATCGGGATCTCGATGCCGACGCGGTATCCGATGCTGCACCGGCCCCCCCCACAACGCCTGAGAAGTCTGTTGCACGGGGCGTGAATTCCATGGGGTGGTGAGATGTCGGCTTTCGGCGTCGTCCGGCAGATGTGTTGCGGGCTCCTCGACCGGAGGGTCGCAACACAATGTGGGCGGTGGAAAGCCGGGGGCACACGTGGAGCGAAATGGGCCTTGTGGACTACAGCAAAGGGATGACGAATGTCGAGCTGCCCTCACCCGGGAGCGCTGAGATCCCTCTTACGACTTAGCCCCCGGGAGTACCGACCGGGAGGGGGCACTGGTTACAAGAATGAACATCGTGCAGATCAGAGTTACCTATTTCCTGAAGTGGTCGCATCACCCGTGGCCCCGGGTGCAAGCCGCTTATCACCTGAGCGGCTAACGACATGACGAATCGGCAGTTCCGGCGCCACGCGTATCGACCTACGATGGTCGGTCTGCTTCATGCGCCCAAGCCCATCTTTTTCCGTTCCCGATCGTCATGCACTTTCCCGCTCTACCTGCGCCCCTGCGCGCCGCGCTTGCGGTACTCGCCGTGCTCCACGCCGCCACCGTGACCGCATCTGCACAACAGCCCTTCCCGTCGAAGCCGATCAACTACGTGGTGCCCTATACACCCGGAGGCACCAATGACAACGTCGCACGGATCATTGCCAGGCGGCTGGCCGAGAAGGCTGGACAACCGGTGGTGATCGAATACAAGGCCGGCGCAGGCGGCACGCTCGGGGCCGGCTTCGTGGCGGCGTCTCCGGCGGACGGATACACACTGCTCAATACGTCGATCGGCAACCTGGCCATCGCTCCGCAGTTAATGACCGTAAAGTTCGACCCGTTTTACGACCTCGTGCCCGTTGCCTATATCGGCAACTCGCTGGCGACGGTGGCTATCAACCCAGCGCTGCCGATCCGAACACTGCCGGAGTTGATTGCCTACGCGCGCGCGAATCCCGGCAAGCTCACGTTCGCCAGTTCGGGCAATGGCACCCCGGGGCACCTGGCTGGCGAACTGCTCAAGCGGCTCGCCAACATCGATATCCGGCACGTGCCCTACAAGGGCAGTGCGCCGGCCGTGGCCGATGTGGTGGCGGGCCACGTGGACCTGGTTTTCGATCCGCTCAGCACGCAGTTCATCAAGCAGGGTAAGCTGCGCGCGCTCGCCTACTTCGGTGGTGCGCGTTCGCCAGACCTGCCCAACGTGCCCAGCATCCGCGATGCGGGTATCAAGGGCTGGGAAGACTCGCTGGCCGGTGCATTCTTCATCACCGCGCCGCGCAACGTGCCGCCCGAGGTGCTGGCCAGGCTGCGTCAGTGGATCGGCGAGATCCTGGCAGAGCCCGACACCGTTGCCGCGCTGGGCCGCGTCCAGGTGGATGTGCAGACGCTGACGGCKGAGCAGACGTCGCAGCGCATCCGCCAGGTACACGAGATTGCCGCGCGTGTGGTCAAGGACAGCACAGTGCAGGGAAACTGAGCAGAGACAATCATGAAACTTGGATTGTTCCTGCTCGCGGCCGGGCATCATGCGGCCGGTTGGCGATACCCAGGCGCCGAGTCTGGTACCGAGAACATCGACCTGGTCGTGCGTATGACACAGGCGGCCGAGCGCGCGAAGTTCGACATGGTGTTCTTCGGCGACCGGCTGCTGACTTCCGCCGACGCCCATCCTTCGATGATCACGCGCCCCGATCCGCTGGCCATGCTCGCTGCGCTGTCGATGGTGACCACACATGTCGGGCTGGCTGCCACCGCGTCGACGACATACAGCGAACCGTTCAACCTGGCGCGAACGCTGGCGACCATAGACAAGTTGTCGCGCGGCCGCGCCGCGTGGAACATCGTGACCACATTCGCGGACGGCTCGGTGAACTTCAGCCGCAGCCGTCACCCCGATCACGCCGAACGCTATGCCATTGCCGAAGAGTTCGTCTCGGTGATAAAGGGGCTTTGGCGCTCGTGGGATCCGGACCCGTACGTTCAGGACAAGGCTGGTGGCATCTATATCGACGTGGACAAGATGCACCCGCTGAACCACGAAGGCCGTCACTTCTCGGTCGCCGGCCCACTCAACGTCACGAACAGTGAACAGGGACAGCCCGTGCTGATCCAGGCAGGTTCGTCGGGCCCGGGCCAGGCATTGGCCGCGCGTCATGCGGAAGTGGTTTTCACCGCGCAACAGGACCTCGAATCGGCGACCGAGTTTGCAAACGGCCTGCGCCGGCAGGTGGCTGAAGCGGGACGCGATCCGCGTCATTGCCTGATCATGCCCGGCCTGATGCCGATCATCGGCGCGACCGAGGCAGAGGCACACGACAAGCTCGCGCAACTGCAGTCCTTCACCGACCAGTCGAATGCGTTGGCCATCCTGGCCGAGCAACTCGCCGTCGACGTGTCTGGCTTCGCGCTCGACGCGCCGCTGCCGCCATTGCCCGCGCAGGTCGTCGTGCATAGCCGCAGCGCGTTGCTCATCAGGCTGGCGCGTGACCGCGGGCTAACGCTGCGCCAGCTCTATCATCTGGTGGCCAGTGCGCGCGGCCACCAGATCGTGGTTGGCACCGCCGCACAGGTGGCCGACCACATGATCGAATGGGTGCGTGCCGGCGCCGCCGATGGCTTCAACATCATGCCCGCCTATTTCCCCGGTGGATTTGAAGACTTCACGCGCGAGGTGGTGCCGATCCTGCAAGCTCGCGGAGCGTTCCGACGCGACTATGAGGGCCGCACGTTGCGGGACCATCTTCAATTGCCACTTCCGCAGGGTCGTTGACGCCACGTTGAGCGTGCAAGTCGGGCGCGCATATCCAAGTACGAAAAGATTTGTTCGTATTGGATGCATCCCTCCATAAGCTGATTGGTCCGCGACATTGCTTGACTGCATGCCGACATCGTGTCGGCAGGCGTGTCCGGACTCATACTGGCTTTCATCATGCTGCGCCGCAGACTGCTCGACACATTGAAATCCGCACTGGTGGCCTTTGCCTGCTCCGCCTGCGCAACCGCCGCCATCGCCGACACGCCGGCCGACAGCTTTCCGGCCAGGACCGTCCGCATCATCGTACCGGTGTCGGCTGGCGGCAGCGCCGACAAGCTGGCCCGTACATTGGCGCAGAAGCTCAGCGAGCGGTGGCACCAGAGCGTGGTGGTCGAAAACGTGTCCGGCGCCAGCGGCACAATTGGCGCGGCCCAGGTGGCCCGCGCCACGCCGGACGGCTACACGTTGCTGCTGGGCGGCGAAGGCGTAACGCTAAATGCTTCGCTGTTCAAGCGGCTGCCCTACGACACGCGGCACGCATTCCGTGGCGTGACCAAGGCTGTCGTCAGCCCGCAGATCCTGGTCGTCCGTCCCGACCTGGGCGTGAGAACCTTCGGCGAGTACCTGGCGCTGACGCGGCGCAAGCCCGGCGAACTCGCGCTGGGATTGCCCGGCAATGGTGGGATCGCCCACGTCGCGCATGAAATGCTGTCGCGCCAGCTCGGCATCGAGGTCAACTACATCCCATACCCCGGCGGCGGCCCTGCCACGCTTGATCTGCTCGGTGGCCATATCGACGCCACACTGATCACGCTGGCCGCCGTCACCGACTACGTGCGCAACGGACGCCTGACCGCGCTCGCCGTCACCACGCCCTACCGTTCGAAGGCGCTCCCGCAAGTGCCCACGATGGCCGAATCCGGTGCACCGGGCTTCGCGGTGGAAAGCTGGCAGGGCCTGCTTGCCCCGGCCGGCACGCCAACCGAGGTTGTCGAGCGCATCAACCGCGATGCCACGGCCGTGCTGACCCAGCCGTCCACCAGGCAGCAGCTTGAAGAGGCCGGCTTTGTTGTGGTGGCCTCTTCGGCGCGGGCGCTCGACGACACGCTATCGAAGGATTTGCCCCGATACGCGGCGGTCATCGTATCTGCCGGGATCACGCTGAACTAGCTGCTGCGCACCGCCGCCGCACCCCTTCATGGGAATCTCCCTTGCTGTGCAGCGATGCCTTTTCCAGGCGCCGGCTGACCAGCTTCCACTACCCAAGCCTCATGACAACCGACCACACCCTGCGCGCCATCGCCGCACTCGCGTTCACCCTCCTCGCCACGCAGCCGGCGCACGCTGATGCCACGCTCGACAAGATCAAGCAACGCGGCAAAGTTGCCATCGGCGTGCTGGTCAACGGGGGCCCTTTCGGATCGATCGATCCTGCGACCCAGCAACTGATCGGCTGGAATCCCGAACTTGCCCGCGACCTCGCCCGGCGGCTAGGCGTGGAAGCTGAACTCGTACAGGTCAATCCGTCGAACCGCGTGCAGTTCCTGCAGGCAGGCAAGGTAGACCTGCTGATCGCCTCGATGGAGTACAACGCCGATCGCGGTGAGCTGCTGTCCTATGCGCCCACGCCGTTCTATCGCGTGGGCGGTACCGCCGCGGCGCTCAAGACCAGCGGCATCCATCAATGGGATGACCTTCGCGGGAAGACCGTCTGCGCATCGCAGGGCAGCAGCTTCGTGAAGCCGCTGCAGGAGCAATACGGCGCCCAGGTACGCGGTTTCAAAACCGCATCCGAATCGCTGCTGGCCTTGCGTGGCGGCCAATGCGTGGCGGCGGTCCATGACGCCACGCTGATCCATCCGCTGCTGCGTACCAATGCCGAGTGGGCCGGCTACGCAGCGCCGATTCCGACCGAGATCCTGCCCGCGCCATCGGTGGTCTGGGCGCGCAAGGGGGAGGCGGATACCGTCGCCGCAGTAGACAAGGTCGTGCAGGAATGGCACCGCACGGGCTGGCTGATCGGCACGGAGAAGCGGCTTGGCATTACGCCGCCGCAGCCACTGCTGCCCGAGTTGCAAGCCAGGTACAAGGGTTGAGGGGGCGCCCGATGGACAAGCGTCTCGTATCGAGCGCCCTGCTCCTGGCTGGGGTCGCGCTGGCGCATACCGCATGGGCTGACGCCACGCTCGACAGGATTCGGCAGCGCGGCAAGCTGTCGGTGGGCATCGATGGCGCCAGCCCGCCATTCGGCCTCCTCGACACTGCGACCGGCAAGACCGGCGGCTACCAGACGGAACTGGCGGCAGACCTGGCCCGGCGCCTTGGCGTGCAACTTGAGACCGTACCGGTAACCGCATCCACGCGCGTGCAGTTCCTGCAGGCCGGCAAGGTCGACCTGCTCGTGGCCAACATCCAGTGGACGCAGGAACGCAGCGAGATTCTGAGCTTCGCGCCCACGCCCTACGACCTGGTCGGCGGCGGCGCGATGGTGTCCAGGCAAAGCGGCATCAAACGCTGGGAGGATCTGCGCGGGAAAGTGGCCTGCGTATCTCAGGGCAGCAACTTCGCGAAGCCGCTGGCCGAACAGTACGGCGCCATCGTCAAGGGCCTGCGCGGCATTCCGGAATCCCTGCTGGCGCTCAAGGGGGGCACGTGCGCGGCGTCAGTGCATATCCAGCCAGCGCTGTACCAGACGCTGACCGGCCCCAACAAGGCCGAGTGGACCGCCTTCGCGCTGGCCACCGAAGATCAGTTGATCCCTTCCCCAACCGTCGTGTGGACGCGGCGCGGCGAACAGGACACCGTGGCGTTTGTCGACACGGCCATCCGCGACTGGCATCGCACCGGCTTCCTGCTCAGCCAGGCCCGCAAGTTCGGCGTGCCGGACGGTGCCTATATCAGGGCCGCCCACGACCATGCCCGCCAGGGCAAGTTCGACGTGGCGCCGCAGGATTTCACGGTCTTCACGGAAAGCCGGAAACCATGACCACGCCGTCCATTACGTCGTCCCAGCGTGCCCGTCGCGTCCGGCTGTCGCCGATTGCGGCCGCCGGGCCGCGCCATGTGCTGGAAGCGGCATTGCGGCGCATCGCGCAGGCCGTGGGCACGCTGCGCCCCGCGCCAGCGGAGGCGCGCCCATGATTGACGCCTGGATCGTCTCCGTCATCGCCGCCCTCAAACCGTTGGGCCTGAACTATGCGTTCGTGCTGGACACCACGGAGCGCACCGCGTTTCTCCACGGATTGGTCGTCACGCTGCAACTCTGCGCACTGACGATTCCGTGCAGCCTGGTAGCTGGCGCGGTCCTGGCCGCGCTACTCACGTCCGGCAAGGCGGCCCTGGCCACGCCAGCGCGTGCGTTCGTCGAACTGACGCGTAACACGCCCACGCTGGTACAGCTCTATTGCGGCTTCCTCGTGCTGAACATGCTGATTACCCAGCATCTGCACAACTTGGGCAGCAGCAATCCGCTGACGCCGTTCTTCTGGGTCGTCGCCGTCGTCTCGCTGCACAAGGCCGTGTTTCACGCCGAGGCGCTCCGCGCCGGCATCGAAGCCGTGCCGGGGGCCACACTGGAAGCCGCGCGCTCGCTGGGGTTCTCCCGCCGGCAACTGCTGCTGCAGGTCGAATTGCCGCTGGCCGTCCGATTCGCGCTGCCCGCGCTGGTCAACAACCTCGTCGACCTGGTCAAGATGACTGCCGTCGCGTCGGCCATCGCCGTCGGCGACGTCACGTACGAGTCCATCATGATCTGGACCCAGCGCGACAATGTGCTGGAGCTGCTGCTGTTGATCCTGGCATGCTTCGGATTGCTGACCTGGCTGGTCAGCCGAACAGGACGCTGGCTGGAACTACGCTTGAGGATGCCCGGCTATGGCCAGTAATCCGCTCGCCCTGCGCTGGCGCGTGGCGCCCAACCCCGTCAGGAGCGCCCTCCTCAGCCCCTGGGCGCTCGCCGCCGTGTGCGTGCTGGCCGTGGTCGGATTCTGGACCGCGACCGGTAGCACCCCGGCTGTATTCCGCAATCTCTGGACCTGGTCACCCGCGCTGCTGCGCGGCATGGGGGCCAATATCGAGATCAGCATCCTTGCGATGGCGCTCGGCACACTGGCCGGCCTGGTCATCGGGGCGCTGTCCCTGTCCACCTATCCTTGGGTACGCCACATGGCGCGTCTGTGGGTACAGGCGTTCCGCAACGCGCCCATCCTGGTGCTCGTGTACTTCACCACCTACGTGTTCCCGTTCGAGCTTCACATCGCCCATTGGACCGTGCCGTTCCCGGACTGGATCAAGGTCGTGCTGGGTCTCGCACTCCCCGCCAGTGCCAATGTGGCCGAGATTTTCCGCGGCGCGATCCAGTCGATTCCAAGTGCTCAGTGGGAGGCCGCCCAGTCGCTGGCGTTCCGTCGCAGCCAGATTTTCCGGCTCATCGTACTGCCGCAGTGCCTGCGACGCATGCTACCGCCGTGGATGAACCTGTACGCGAGCATCACCATGAGCACGTCGTTGGCCTCCCTGGTTGGCGTGCACGACGTGGTCGATACCGCCCAAGTGGCCAGCAATACCGTGGCCCGCACCGATTTCACGGTGCTGGTCTACTTCACGCTGCTGGGCCTTTTCTTTGCTTACTGCTATCCGATCGCGCGCGCCACGCGTGCGCTGGAGCGTCGTCATGACCGCCACTGATTCCTTCCTGCGCAGCCGGCAGTCGCCGGCGCCGGCCGCACCGCTTGTCGCGCTGCACGATGTCCACCTGACCTTCGGCGACAACAGCGTGCTCAAGGGTATCGACGTCGAGGTACGACGCGGCGAGGCCGTGACCATCATCGGGCCGTCCGGTTCGGGAAAGAGCACGATCCTGCGCTGCATCACTGGCCTGCTGCGGCCGCAGCAGGGGCAGATTCGCGTTGGCGATACCGTGGTGGAGACCCTGTGCACCGAAGACGAGCTGATTGCGCTGCGCAAGCGCGTGGGCTTTGTCTTCCAGCAGTACAACCTGTTTCCGCACCTGACCGTGCTGGAGAATCTGGTGATCGCGCCCACTCGCGTGAATGGCCGCACCCGCCGCGAGGCCGAGCAGGAAGCCCATGCGCTGCTGGGCAAGGTGCGGCTGTCGGACAAGGCACACGCCTATCCGGGCGAGCTGTCGGGCGGTCAGCAGCAACGGGTGGCGATTGCCCGGGCGCTAGCCATGCGCCCGGAGCTGATGCTCTTCGACGAGGTGACGTCTGCGCTCGATCCCGAAACCGTTGGCGAAGTGCTGACCGTTATCCGTGAACTGGTGGAAGACGGCATGACCTGCGTGCTGGTGACGCACGAAATGCGTTTCGCGGCCGAAATCAGCGACCACATCTATTTCACCGAGGCTGGTCGCATCGTCGAGCACGGTCCGCCCGAGCAGATCTTCGGCGCTCCCCGCCACGAACGCACGCGCGCATTCCTGCGCCGGGCGCTGGGCGCCATCCCGCGCCTGCCCGCCGGATTCAATGCCGCGTTCGCCCCGGCATCCGCAACCATCCAAGGCTGACAAGGACGATCGATGAGCCAGAATTCCGCAGACGGCATCCACACGCGGCTACTGCATGCCGGCGCACCGCGCCTGCGCAACGGCGTCGGCCCCGTCAACGTCCCTGTGGTGCGTACCAGCACGGTGCGCTTCGAGGATATCGAGACGCTGGCCGACCGTCAGCACCGCCGCTCACACGGCGAGCGCATTGCCACCTACGGTCGCCACGGACTCGACACGCATGAGGCGCTGGAAGACGCGCTGTGCACGCTCGAAGGCGGGCATCGTGCATTCCTCACGCCGTCCGGATTGTCGGCGATTACGCTGGTGCTGCTGGCGCTGCTCGGTCCGGGCGATCATGCGCTGGTTTCCGACACGGTCTACGCACCACTGCGTCGGGTTGACCAGACACTGCTGCAGCGGCTGGGCGTGCAGATTCAGTACTTCTCGCCCGCACACGACAACCTTGATGCATTGATCCGCACCAATACGCGGCTCGTGTACGTGGAGTCGCCGGGTTCCTTGCTGTTCGATGTCCTGGATCTGCCTGCCCTGACCGCCATTGCCCGCGCGAGGGGCGTTCCCGTGGCCATCGACAACACGTGGAGCGGCGGCTGGTTCCTGCAGCCGCTGCGGCTGGGGGCCAATATCTCGATCCAGGCTGCAACCAAGTACATCGCTGGCCATTCCGACGTGATGCAAGGGGCAGTCGTGGTCGACGGCCAGGCAGTGGCGGACCGCATCGCCAACGCGCACGAAGCGCTGGGCCTGACGATTGGTGCCGATGACGCCTACCTGGCATTGCGCGGACTGCGCACGCTGCCCGTACGGCTCGCGCAGCACCAGCGTAACGCCACCGAGGTAGCGCAATGGCTACAGCGGCAGCCGCAGGTCGCCCGGACCTTCTATCCTGCGCTGCCCGAAGACCCCGGCCACGCGCTCTGGAGGCGCGATTTCACCGGCGCCAGTGGGCTGGTGTCGTTCGCTCTGCTGGGGACAGACCATGCCGCCGCCGGCCGTCTGGTCAATGCCTTCCGGCTGTTTTCGATCGGCGCTTCGTGGGGCGGCTACGAGAGCCTGGCACTGGTGGCGCCGGCCGAACGGCTCAACGCATCCCGAACTTGGCAGGAACATGGCAACAACGCCCCGGTCATCCGTCTGCATGTCGGCCTGGAAGATCCGCGCGACCTGATCGCGGATCTTCAGCAAGCTTTCCAACGCACCATCGCCTGAGGAAAGCATGCGCGACATCGACCCATTCGCCCGAGACACGCGGCGGCGGCCAAGGCGGCTCTGCCAGGTGTATGCGCACGCCGTCTGGCGTGGCAGTTCGATTCAACTCGCCGTCTCGGCCGCCGCGATCAGGCGGATGCCGATGTCGCCCTCGCGCCCCAGTTGTTCCACGAGATTGACCTCCCAGTMGAGATACGCCTGGAAGCCGGCATTCCGTTGCGCGACATCGGAATGCTGATACGGGCTGAACCAGTAGTCGTCGTCGCCGGTCAGCACCCGCTCGCCACCCGTTCCCACGGGTAGCCCTGCAKCCACCCACGCCTGCGTACCGCCGCTTAGGTAGCGGGTATCACGGCCAGTACGCGCCACCAGTTCCGCGGCTACCGCGCGCGAGCACACCATCCGACGAAGTGATCAGGATGACGTGATCTGCCGGAATGTCGGCAATCAGCGCTTCCAGCCGGTCTGGCACAGCGAAATACGCGCCCTCTGCATGGCGCTTCTCGTAGGCGGATCGTCGCTCCACATCGAACAACCTTGCCGTGCCGGACGCCAGCCGTTGCGACGCCTGCTGCGCCGACACCGGCGCGGCAGGCGGTTGCGATATCAGCACGCGCACCGGCTCCGGGCCGGTCACGAGACCCGCATGGGCCTGAGGAGCGTAGACGAAGACCTCGTAGCCRCCTAGCTGCGCCAGCCACGCGGCCGTGGTCAGCGCGCGCACGCCGTCGAAGTCCGCCAGAACAATGCGCGCACGGCGCGTGGCCAGGTACTCGTCGGTCGCCTGCACCAGTTGCCCGCCTGGGGCCCAGCGCCAGCCGGGCAGATGGCCCCCCTCATACTCGCTGCGCGTTCGCACATCGAATCGGTACAGCGTACGCGTCTGCGACACTGCCTCCAGTCGTTCCAGGCCGGCGGCGTCGATCCTCTGTACACCCGCGCGCGCGGCCACATGCTCGGCGCGAGCACGGGCGCCATCGAGCGTTGTGGCGGATGGCTCCGGCAGCGGCGTCACGCGCCCCTTCGCCAGCATCCGGCCAGACAGCAACCAGGCCATCGTACCGTCCTTGAGCGACGCCACCGGGTTGGGAATGCCCGCATCGATCAGCGTTTGCGCGCCCACAATGCTGCGCGTGCGGCCCGCGCAATTGACCACCACAAGCGTGTCGGGGTTCGGCGCAAGTTCGCCAATTCGGTAGACCAGCTCCGCACCAGGCAGGCTATGCGCGAACGGGAGGCTGAAATCGGCAAACTCCTCGGTGGTGCGGCTGTCGACCACAACGATGTCGTCGCCTTCTTCGATACGGCTGTGCAGCTCGTCGACGTCGATCCAGGGCGTATGCTTCTCGTGCTCGATGACCTCGCCGAACGCCTTGCTGGGAACGTTGCTGCCCGTGAACAGCTCATTCCCGGTCGCAGCCCAGGCGGCGACGCCACCTTCGAGCACGGACACATTGCCCCAGCCCAGGCGTACCAGCTTTGCGGCCGCCTGGTGTGCGAGCGCGTCGGCATTGCCGCCGCCGTCGAGCAGTACGATGCGCGTGTCGCGTCTTGGCACCAGGCGATCGATCAGCAGTTCCAGGCGCCACAATGGTGCGGACGCCGCCAGCAGCGGATGGCCCTTCGTATGGACGCCAGTTTCGCGAACATCGAGCAGCGCGATCTCCTGCCCATCGGCCAGCGCCTCCTTCAGCGCTGCGGCCCCGATCACGGGCGCGGCCAGCCGGCGCGGCGGGCCAAAGTGGCGGTACGTGCCGCCGGCCTTGCTTTCGAACACCACGCGGCCTGCCAGACGATCCAGCGCCAGCCCGTAGAAGTGCAAATGCAGCCCTTTCTCCTCACCGATCAGTTCGATTGTGTGTACGTCGTCCGGCAGCAACGTCACGGAGGTGCCAACCACGACATCGAATTCGTCGATCTCGTGCAGTGTGTCGCGCGCCGGGTCATCGGTCCCCTCACGCGCGTAGAAGTTGTTCCGTTCGCGGCCACTGATGCCGGCAATGATCGCCCATGTGGTGTGATCGTGCGGCGGTTGCGCCTTGCCTGGCAGCCCGGCTGACACATACAGCGCGAACCTGCCGTCGATATCCTCGGCCAGGCGGTAGACCTGTGCCGGGTTGCTGGCGGACACCGGAAAATGCTCACCTGGAAACAGTTCGCGTTCCTGGCCGAGTGCCTCCAACGCCCGCGCAACCGGTTCGAGCCCAGCCTTGTCGGTCACAGCAGTGCTTCCGAGCAGGCGGCGCGCTTCGGCGATGAATCCGGCTACGGCCCGGTGACGGCGGCTGGCGATGTCGGTTCCTGCTGCAGCAGGGAAAGATGTCTGAGATGCGGTCATGTCGAAGGGCCAAAGGGTCGGATGGGGACAAGCTACCGACTCTAGGGCCTGCCGCGTGCGCAAGGAACGAACAAACACGCACAAGGTTATGCGTGATTGGCAATAGGCCGCGGCGTGATGAGCATCGGCCAGAAGACCCATGTGGCCCGTGCCACGATGTCAGCCTGAGCATCCCACAAGCCTGAACTGCCCAGTCATAGCAGCCCCTTCATATGCTTCTGTAAATCTGTTCGTTTGCTTCCCCACAGCCCGGCCCTAAGCTACGCCCATGTATTGCAAGGCGGACATGAATGCCGCCAGACGACCGCCAAGGAGCAACGAACAATGAGCGTGCAGGCTGGAATTGCAGAGGAGACGCAGGACGCCAGCCTGGGCCTGGCCGCCTACGCGGCACTGCGCCGCGACATCCTGTCCTGCAAGCTCGTGCCAGGCACGCTGGTCACCGAAGGCGAGCTGATGACGAGCTACGGCTTCGGCAAGAACAGTTGTCGCATTGCGCTCACGCGGCTAGCCCACGACCGCCTGATCTTTGCCCGGCCACGTCGCGGCTACCAGGTGGCGCCCATCACGCTCAAGGATGTGGAGGAAGTCTTCGCCCTACGTGTACAGCTGGAACCGATGGCGGCCCGGCTCGCCATCGGCCGCGTCGATACGGGGCTGCTGCATGGGCTCGAGGCGGCTTGCCGCGATGAGTACGCGATTCCGGCACCACGCCGCATCGACAAGTTCATGGACGCGAACAAGCAATTCCACCTTGCCATCGTCCAGGCTACTGGCAACGAGCGGCTGACGCGCACGCTGTCGTCGCTGATGGACGAGATGTCGCGGCTCGTCGCGCTCGGCTTCAATGTCCAGCGCGTGCGTCCGGAGATCCGCCATGACCACAGTTCGCTGATCAAGGCGTTCGAGGATCACGACGAGAAGGCCGCCGAAACGATTGCGCGCCGTCACATCGAGGCATTCCGCACTCAGACCATGGAAAAGGTCTACGCCAGCTTGTCGCAGGCCGGCACATCCCTCCCCCTGCGTGTTGTGGGAAATTTCGCATGAATCCGCCCATTCTGTCTGCGCTGGGGATCGTTAAGCGCTTTGGCGCCATCACGATTCTGGATCGTATCGACGTGGCCGTGCGCCGCGGGGAGGTACTTGCACTGGTGGGTCCGTCTGGCTGTGGCAAGAGCACGCTGCTGAACATCCTGTCTGGGCTTTTGACCCCAGACGCCGGCCAGCTCGCGGTGGACGGCGTGCCCGCGACGCAGGTTTCTGACTGGCGCCGTATCGGCTACATGTTCCAGGAAGATCGGCTGCTGCCGTGGCGCAGCGTGCGCGACAACGTCGCGTTCGGCCTCGAAGCCAGCAGCCTCTCGCGGGCCGGCCGTCGCCGTCGGGCAGACGAGATGCTCGAACTCGTCGGCCTGCACGCCCGGGGCGATGCCTGGCCGCACGAGCTGTCGGGTGGCATGCGCAGCCGCGTAGCGCTGGCCCGCAGCCTGGCCGTGCAGCCCGAAGTCCTGCTGATGGATGAGCCGTTCTCCAAGCTCGATCCTCAGACCCGCAGCCAAATGCATGAGGAACTGCTGCGCATCCAGGCGTGCAACCGCATGACCGTCGTCTTCGTCACGCACGATATGGAAGAAGCCGTGGTGCTGGCCGATCGCGTGATCCGGCTTGCAGCGCGGCCCGGCCGCGTAGCCGACGTGGTCAACCTGGAAGAACTGCTCCGGCCACGTGTCCCCACCGAGCCGGTCGTGGCAGAACAGGTGCGCGTACTGCGCGCCGCTGCATGAGGAAAGGCATCGTGACAACGGCCGCTTCCCGTCATCTCGCCACGCTGGTGCTGCAACGCCTGCTACTGGTGGCCCTGCTGCTGGGGCTGTGGTGGTGGGGCGCTACGCGCGTGCCGTCGTTCGTGCTGCCGGGCCCGGAGAAAGTCGGCTTGGCCCTGATTTCGCTGTGGCACAGCGACACCTTCGCCGCCGACGTGGCCGCCACGTGCCGACGCGTACTGTCCGGTTTCGTGCTGGCCACCTTCGTTGGCAGCGGCCTGGGACTGACGCTGGGCGCAAGCCGCGTCCTGGCCCGCTTCTTTGAACCGGTACTGACGGTCTTCAACACCGTGTCGTCGGCCATCTGGGCCATCTTCGCCATCATCTGGTTCGGCATTTCCGATGCTACGACGGTTTTTGTCGTGTTCATGACGGCCATGCCACTGATCCTGACCAATGTCTGGGAAGGCACCAAGACCGTCGATCTCCACTATGTCGACCTGGCACGCAGCTTCCGCATGTCTCGGCTCCAGGTGCTGCGCAAGATCTACGTGCCGACAATCCTGCCGCATTTCTTCGCCGGCGCGCGACTGGCGTTCGGGTTCGGCTGGCGCGTATCGCTTGTGGCCGAGACGATCGGGTCGTCCAGCGGCATCGGCTATCGGCTGCGGCAAGCCGCCGACCTCGTGCAGACGGACCAGGTATTCGCGTGGACCGTCCTGCTCGTCGGCCTGATGCTGCTGCTCGAAGGCGGCTTGCTGAAGCCCGCGGAACGCTGGTTGTTCCGCTGGAAGGCAGCGGCGCGGCAATCGTCTATCCCCTCCGTTTCCTTCCAAGCCTGAGACTTCATCGTGCGCAAACTACTGTCAGCGGCCGCCGCCGCGTTCTCCGCCTATTCCGCATTCATCGCGCTCTCCTACGCCGCGATCACCCCTGCCACGGCCAGTGCCGCCGAGCCGGCGTACACCGTCAAGATCGGCTATTGGACCAGCGGCGTCAGCCTCGGCTATGGGTCGGTTCTCGAAACCAAGGATTTCCTGGCCAAGCGTGGCGTGCGCGCCGAGTTCGTTCACTTTCCCGACGTCAACGCGCCGCTGCGGGCGCTGGCTTCCGGATCGATCGACCTTGCGTTCGGCGCACCCGTAGCCGGGGTGTTCGGTACCGCCGCATCGGGCGTGCCCATCCGCATCTTTGCCGCGACACAGCCAGCCGATGTGCAGTTCGTCGTGCCAAAGGATTCACCGATTCAGTCGATCCGTGAGCTAAAGGGAAAGAAGGTGGGCATGTCGCCCGCCGGCTCCTCGGTCGCGGTAATTGCCGGGGCCGTGCTCGCCGGGAACTATCAGATCAGGAGCGGCGACTTCGCGCTGGTCGGTGGCAACGAATCGCGCCTCGCGCAGTTCCTGGTCCAGAAGCAGGTGGATGCGGCGGCGCTGCGCTCGGTCACCGTGGAGCAACTCGGCGACGAACTGCCGGTACGCAAGCTGGGCACGTTCGCCACCGAATGGAAGACGCTGACACAGTCCGATGCCGTGCCCTACATCGGCGTGGGCGCTGCGCGCGCCGATCTGGTCGACAACCATCCGGAAGTGGTGGCACGCGTGATTGCTGCCTTGCGCGACACGCTGGCCTGGGGCAACGCAAATCGCGACGAAGTCGTTCAGATCCTGCAGAGGAAGGCCAACCTTCCGGCGGACGATGCCAAGGTCTATGTCAGCCACTGGAACGATATGAACCGCGTGACCTTCGAGCCCGCGGACATCGCCACGCTGCGCCGCCAGCACGCCGTGTTCGTCGAATCCGGCCTCGTCAAGGGCGAACTGAAGGACGATCTGTTTGCCCTCAAGCCCTATGCGCAGGCCAAGGCGCTCAAGTAAGCCCGCCTGACTGATTCCACCTTTTCCATTCCGCCTTCCCATCCCCCAAAGGAATCCATCGTGACTCAATCCATGCAAGCGCTGGTGCTCGACGCACACGGCACCGTCGAAGAACGGCTGCGCGTCGTCGCCGACAAATCCGTACCCAAGGCCGACGAAGGCCACGTCGTGATCAGCGTAGGGGCGTCGTCCTTCAACTATCACGACGTCTTCACCGTCCACGGCATGCCCGGCATCAAGGTGCCGTTTCCTGTGGTGATCGGCCTGGATCTTGCCGGCACGATCACCGAACTGGGCGCCGGCGTGACCGGGTGGAAAGTCGGCGACCGCGTACTGGTGAACCCGCTCAAGCCTGGCGTGGGCCTGATGGGCGAGATGACCGATGGCGGCATGGCACAGTTCGCGCGCGTGGATGCACGTCAGTTGATCGCCCTTCCCGACAACGTCACGTTCGCGCAGGCCGCCGCACTGCCGGTGGCCTACGGCACGGCACATCGGATGCTTGTTACCCACCAGACCGTCAAGGCCGGCGACAAGGTGCTGGTACTAGGCGCCAGCGGAGGCGTGGGAACGGCCACGGTACTGCTGGCAAAGATGCTGGGCGCTGAAGTCATCGCTGCGGCGGGATCCGACGACAAGGGTGCGCGACTCAAGGCACTGGGCGCTGACCACATCATCAACTATCGCGAGGTCGATTTCGGCAAGTGGGTCATCGAGCGCTACGGCAAGCCGCAGCGGCGTACCTTCGATGGCGGTGTCGACGTCATCGTCAATTTCACCGGAGGCGATACGTGGCTGCCCTCGATCAAGAGCCTCAAGCGCGGCGGCACGCTGCTCGTCTGCGGGGCCACAGCCGGCCATGACCCGAAGGAAGACCTGCGCTACGTCTGGAGCTTCGAGCTGAACATCAAGGGGTCGAACAGCTTCTACGACGACAACCTCAAGGCCCTGCTGGCACTGGTTGCCGACGGCAAGCTCGATCCGGTGATCGACAGCGTGCTCCCGCTGGACCAGGCCGCCAAAGGGCTGGCACTGATCCGCGACCGCGCCGTGCTGGGCAAGGTCGTGGTGACGCCTTAAGGCATCGACGCAAGCCGCCTTCGCACACGCCTCCCTACCGACATCGATACGAGAACATGACACAGACCACCACCCTCCCCTCCGCCGCAGAGGTACAGGCACGATTGCTCCGCGGCCCTTATCACCAATGGCTCGGCCTGCAGGTCGAATCCGTCTCCGAAGGCGAGATCACGTTGACCGCGAAGTTCCGCGACGAATGGATCGTCAACCCTGACGGCGGCTACATTCATGGCGGCATCCTGGCCGCGCTGGTCGACCTTGGCGCTGACTGGGCGCTGGTTTCGCACACCGGCAAGGGGGTGCCGACGGTGGACCTGCGCGTGGACTACCATCGCCCGGCGCGCGGCGATCTGAAGGTCGTGGGCACGGTCATCAAGACCGGGCGCCTGGTGAGCGCAGCCGAGGCCAATGTCTACGACGCCGAAGGCCGTCTGGTGGCCAGCGGCCGGGGCGTTTACGCCACGCCTGCGCAGGCTTGACGCATCATGGCAGCTGAAGCGCACGCGGCACAGGGCCGCAATCTCGGGAGCGTGATTGCCCGCGACGCCGATCCCGCCACGCTGGCCATCGTCGGCGTCGGCGCGAACGGGGAGGCAACCCAACATACGTACGGCGCCATCGATGCCGCCGCGGACGCCATTGCGCGCGGCCTGCTCCGGCGGGGCCTGGTGCAGGGCGACCGCGTCGCGCTGCTTGGCGTGAATTCAGTCGACTACGTCGTGTCACTACTCGGCATCATGCGCGCCGGATTGATCGCGGTGCCGGTGAATTTCAAGCTGCCACAGGCACTGGTCGACTATATCGTCGACGACAGTGGCGCAAAGCTTGTGCTGTGCGACAAGGCGAAACACGCGCAGGTGCCCGCCGGCGCGCCCGTCATCGCGTTCGGCTCATCCGAATACGCGGCMCTGAGTTCGCCGAGCGGCGATACATCGCCTTTCACGCCGTACGCGCCCGCCGATGAAGACCTGGCGCTGCTGCTCTATACCTCCGGCTCCACGGGGCGGCCCAAGGGTGTGCGCCTGAGCCACGCCAGCCACCTCTGGGTGGTGCGGGCACGCCAGGCCAGCACACCGCTGACCAACGAGCGCGTGCTGATTGCCGCGCCGCTGTACCACATGAATGCGCTGGCGCTGATCCTGCTGGCGTTGGCCTGCCACGCGCCATTGGTGCTGCTGGACCAGTTCCAGGCCGCTGCCTATATCGATGCGATCGGACGCCACCAATGCACCTGGCTGACCGCTGTGCCGCCGATGATCGCGATGATGCTGCGCGAGCATGAATTGCTGGCCCGCACCGATCTGAGCAGCGTGCGGGCAGTACGCATGGGATCTGCGCCGGTCAGTCCCGCGCTGAAGGCACAGATTCATCAGTTGCTGCCCAATGCGCGCGTCATCAACGCCTATGGCACCACCGAGGGCGGCCCCGTGGTCTTCGGCCCACATCCCGATGGGCTGCCTACGCCAGCGCAATCAGTCGGCTATCCGCATCCCGCCGTGGCGATGCGGCTCATCGACGAGCGGGGTCAGGCGGCCGATGAAGGCGTGCTGGAGTTGCGTAGCCCCGGACTGATGCTGGGCTACCACCAGCGTGCGGAATTGCGGCCCTTCACCGATGACGGCTATTACATCACCGGCGACGTGTTCCGCCGCGATGCCGATGGCTTCTACACCTTCGTGGGCCGGCGCGACGACATGTTCGTCAGCGGCGGCGAGAACCTTTACCCAGGCGAGATCGAGAAGGCGCTGGAGAGGCACGAAGCTGTGCAGCAGGCCAGCGTAGTCCCGGTTCCCGATGAGATCAAGGGCACCAAGCCGGTGGCATTCGTGGTGCTGCGTCCAGGCATCGCGCCGCCCACCGAGCACGCGCTGCGCCAATGGTCGCTGACACAGCTGGCCGCCTATCAGCACCCGCGGCAGATCTGGTATGTCGATGCGCTGCCGCTGGCCGCCACGCAGAAGATCGACCGGCGCGCACTGGCCGACGAAGCCGTGCGCCTACTGGTTCCATAACACCCCCCCGATTGCAATCCGCAGGAGTCCATGATGTTGTTCTGCAAGCCGGCGCGCGCCGGCGCCATCCTCGCCGCGCTCGGCACCACCGCTCTCTTCGCCACCTCGGCCCAGGCGCTCGATGAAGTCACGGTGGCGCTGGCCATTCCCCCGGCTGTCCACGACGGTGCGCCGTATGCCGCCGCCGAAGCGCTGGGCCTGTTCAAGGAGGCCAACCTTAGCGTCAAGACGATCGTCTTCCAGGGTGCTGGCGCCCTGCTGCCCCAGGTGGCGGGCAAGCGCGTGACGTTCGGCTATCCAACATCGGAACCGGTCATCGCGAGCTATTTCTCGGGCAAGGACCCGCTGCCACTGCGCTATTTCTATAACGGGGTCCCAGGCAATACGATGGAGTTTGCCGTGCTGGCCGATTCGCCGATCCGCACCCTGGCCGACCTCAAGGGCAAGCAGATCGGCGTGGGCGCGCTGACATGGGGCACGATTCCGGGCGGCCGCGCGGCGCTGCGCATCGCAGGCCTGGAGCCGGGCAAGAACGTCGAGTACGTGGCAGTGGGCGCGCTCGGAGCGGGGTTCCAGGCGCTGCGCACCCATCGCGTTGATGCGCTGAACTTCAACAGCAGCTGGGACGACATGCTCGAGTTCTCCGGCACAAGGATCCGGCGCATCGCGTATCCGGCGGTGTTCCAGGAGACGGCCGGCAACGGCTTCATCGCGCACGTCGATACCCTGCGCGACCAGCCCGACCTGGTGCGCCGCTTCGGCCGCGCCTACACCCAGGCCCAGATCGTTTGCGAGGCGAATCCCGCATTCTGCGTCAAAGCGTTCTGGCAGCAGCATCCGGAGACCAGACCGGCCGGCGACGAAGCCAGGCAGCTCGCCGAGGCGTCCGAACTGCTGACGCGCCGGCTGAAGCGCGTGCTTTACACGCCGTCGGGCACGCTTCGCGTGCCGGGCCAGTACGATCTGCCGGCCATCCAGCGCGGCATCGATGCCATGGCCAAGGCCGGCGAATATCCCAGCGCCGACGTGCCGGTACAGAAGATCTTCTCGAACGAGTTTGTCCAGGCGTTCAGCGACTTCGATCGCGCCGCGCTGGTACGTCGCGCAAAGGCAGCCCAATGACCCGGCATCTGCACGCGCGAATCGATATCGCGCCGGCTGACGCGCTGGTGGATGTGCCGCGCGAGATCACGCTGCGAGGTTTCAACGGCGACGAATGCGTGGCCCTGGCCGCCACCTTGAACCATCCTGACGGCAGCCAGTGGGAAAGCCAGGCCGTGCTGACTGCCGATGCCGACGGCACGGTCTCGGTCAGCGCCACGGCTCCAGTCAGCGGCGACTGGATCGTTGCCGACGCCACCGCGCCGGTCTGGGCGATGCGGCGGCTGCGCGCCCCCACGCGCCCGGCATGGAGCGAAGGCACCGCACCGCTAGAGATCGCGCTGACAGCCACGGGCCAATATGGCGCACAGGCGCGCGCGCAATACACCTTGCGGTTCCTGGCGCCCGGCGTCACGCATCGGCCGGTACGCGAAGCGGGGCTTAGTGGCACGCTCTACACCCCGGCGAGCCCCGGCCCGCATCCGGCGGTACTGGTGCTTGCCGGTTCGGGCGGCGGGATGCACGAACAACGCGCCGCGCTGTACGCCTCGCACGGCTACGCGGCGCTGGCGCTCGGCTATTTCAAGGCACCGGGCAGGCCAGATCATATCGACGACACACCGCTCGAATACTTCGAAACCGCGCTACGCTGGATGCACGATCGCCTGGCGCCCCGGCACGGATTCGTTGCGATTTCAGGCGTGTCGCGCGGCGGTGAACTCGCGCTGCTGCTGGCGTCCTGCTTCCCTGCGCTGGTCTCGGCCGTCGTCGCGTACGTACCCAGCGCTGTGGTGCATGGCACGCTGCGCGCGGGCCATCCTGACAAGCCACGCGATGCCACCGCGTGGACATGGCGCGGCGCGCCGCTGCCCAATGTCTGGCGCGACAACCCCGACGCCGACTGGCACGCGTTCGATCATCCGCCCGCACCCGGCCAACCGGTACGTCAGGCAGCCGCTTTCCATACACCGCTGCGCAACGCCGGGGCCATGGCACGCGCCCGCATCCCCGTGGAAAACATCCTGGGACCCGTTCTGCTGATATCGGGCACCGATGACGGTTTCTGGCCATCCACGCTCTACAGTGACCAGGTGGCCGACGTACTGGGCCAGCGCAAGAACGGGGCGCCCGTAGAGCACGTGCGCGGCGAAGGCGCCGGACACGCAATCGGGCTACCGCAGTTGCCCGCAACGCTGATCGCAAAGCCGCACCCGGTGGCGGGCCTGCTGCTCGATGGCGGTGGCACCGCGATGGCTAACGCCAGGGCGAGCGCCATCTCTTGGGCACGGGTGGTCAATTTCCTCGCCGACGCCGAGCAGCGGTCGGCAAGCGGTCATGCTGTGGGAGCGCCCGCGTCATGAGCGCCGCACTCTCGATATGCGGCGTGGGTCTGACCTATCCGACGCGTTCCGGCCAGACCGAGGCCCTGTCCGACGTCGATGTGGAGATCGGTGAAGGCGAGTTCGTCGCCTTGCTCGGCCCCTCGGGATGCGGAAAATCCACGCTGCTGCGCCTTGCCGCCGGCCTGCTTTCACCGACGCGCGGACACATCGCACTGAATGGGCGGCCCGTCGAGGGGCCCAGCCGCAGCACCGGCGTGGTATTTCAGAAGCCGAGCCTTCTGCCCTGGAAGAGCGTACGCGAAAACGTGCTGCTGTCAGCACGCACGCAGGGACTGGACCCTGCCCGCGCAAAGGCCCGTGCGGATCAACTGCTCGACCTTGTCGGCCTGACCGCCTTCTCCGAAAACTATCCGTTCGAGCTGTCGGGCGGCATGCAGCAACGCGTCGGCATCGCGCGCATGCTGCTACCTGACCCCGCACTGCTATTGATGGACGAGCCTTTTGCCGCGCTGGACGCGCTGTCCCGGGAGACCCTGACCTTCGCGCTGCAGGACATCTGGAGCGTCCAGCGCAAGTCGGTGTTATTCATCACCCACAGCATTCCCGAGGCCGTGTTCCTGGCCGACCGAATCCTGGTCATGTCGCCCCGCCCTGGCCGCATCGTGGAGTCACTGCCAAATCCGCTGGCGCGCCCGCGCAGTCTCGACACGTTCGACAATCCGGAGTTCACTACGCTCACCCAGCATCTGCGGAGACATTTCAATGCCCACTGACACCGTGGCCCGGCGGCTGCCCGCACTGGTCTATCCCGCCATCAGCATCGGCCTGCTGCTGCTCGCCTGGGATCAGGCCGTACGATGGCTTCAGATTCCCGACTACCTGCTGCCACCGCCAGAGGCGGTGTTTCGTTCGCTCGCAGATGGCTTTTTCACGGGCACGCTGTGGCCGCATATCGGCGCCACGCTGCTCAATACGGTGGCCGGCTTTGCGGTGGGCAGCGTGCTGGCCGTGGTACTCGGCGCGTTGCTGGCGGAATCCGAGACTTTCGAACGCTTTGTCTACCCTCTGCTGGTGGGCCTGCAAGCCACCCCGAAGGTAGCGCTGGGACCCATCCTGCTGGTCTGGTTCGGTTTTGGCGCAGCATCGAAGATTGTGCTGGTGGCCCTGGTCTGCTTCTTTCCGCTGTTCGTCAACACGGTCAACGGCATCCGGCGCACCGATCCCGAACTGCTCGAAGCGTGCCGCGCCTTCAGCGCTTCGCGCGGTTTCCTGCTCTGGCACGTAAAGCTGCCGGCAACGCTGGGCGACATCTTCTCCGGCTTGCAGATCGGCGTATCGCTGGCATTGATCGGCGCCGTGGTGGGCGAATTCCTCTCCGCGCAGCGGGGGCTGGGTTTCCTGATTGCGTCATCGTCGGTCAGCATGAACTCGGCCACGATGTTCGCGGGCGTATTGCTGCTTGCGCTGACAGGGCTCATTGGCGTGGAGGGGGTTCGGGCCGTCCACCGGCGCGTCGTCTTCTGGCATCCGACGGTACGGGGCCGATAGCAGCGGCGAGAAATCTAGACCAACAGACCGCGTGCGTCCGAGATCGGCCGTGGATTCAACCGGTCGACGGATCGTTGTCTCACTCCAGCCGACACCTGCGCCAGAGTGCAATGCGCCGCGCAAGGGAAATACAATCGGTGCTCTAAGGGATTTTAGGCAATCAGCTGGTGATCCACCGAAGCACGATGTTTAAAACCTCCACCGCAATCCCACCGTCCCGGTATGGTCCTGGTTGCCGCCGCCAAACTGCCCGGTATAGCGCAGGCCGAGCGTGGCCATGGGCGAGATGGCGAAATCGGCGCGCAGTTCGGCCAGGGCCGCGTTCTGGGCGATCGGGGCGCCCGTCACCGTGAACGGCTGGCTGCCGTCGAACGCCAGCGTTGTGGCCGGGCGTACGTCGCCGAACGCGTGGCGCCAGCCCGCCCCGACGTAGAACGCCGCGTCGGTGCCGCCAACCTGGACGCGCGCGCTGGTGCGCAGGCCGAGCGTGGTGGTGGTCAGCGTGTTGCTGTCGCCCGGGCTGTGCAGGGCCGTCGAGCCGCCCGTCTCCGCGAAGCTGCGCGTGCGTGTGTCGCTCCAGGCCACGCCGGCATACGGCTCGAGCTGGGTTGCCGCCGATAGCGGCATGGCGAAGCCGGCTTCCGTGAAGACCTGCGCCGTGCTGGCGTGATAGCTGGCCGTCAGGGACTGGACCGTGCTGCCCCCGAGGCTGGCCTGCCGGTCGGTGTCGGCGTCGTGCCAGCTATAGGCGGTGCCGAACAGCCATTTGAGCTTGCCGCCGCCGAGCGCGAAGGCGCGGCCGCCATATAGCGTGGCGCTGAAGGAATCGGTGATGGCGCGCGAGGACCGTTCGCTCACGCGCAGCGTGCTGTTGGCGTAGCCGAACGCCCCGCCGATGCGCCAGTCTTGCCCCACCGCCCCGTCGCCGCCGAGATAGAAGCCGCCAGTCTGCTGGCGCGCGCGCGCCGCATCGGCACTCCCATGGAAATTCTGCCAGTTGCCAAGCACCTCCACCCAGAGCGGCTGGGCGGCGGAAATGGGCAGCGCTGCGGCCGGCAGGGGGCCGCCTAGCTGGGCGATGGGCGCGCCGGGCAGCATGCCGGCGGACAGGCTGTCGTTCAAATGCGCCAGCGGCAGCGCCCGTGCGCCACCGGCCAGGGTCATCAGACCCGTGGCCACGCTGGCGTGGGCCTCCCCGGAGAGACTGTCGAAGACAGCCGGCGGCGCGCCCTCGGGCAACGTCACCACGGCTTCGTGCACCGGGTTGCTGTCCGACAGGGTCTCCAGTGCGTTGGCCACGGCACGCTGGTTGCCGGTGACCGCGGCGTCGGCAAAGCGCATCGGGCGCGGGGCGGCTCCGCCAATCCCGCCACCTGCGCCGCCACCCGTGCCCGGATCGACTGGCGAGACGGGCGATACAGGGTCCGTCACGTCCTTGCGCGCGAGTGCCAGGGTGACCTCGTTGGGGCCATATGTCAGCGTCGGGTCAAGGAACGCGTAGTTCGAACTTACCGACGCAAAGCGGCCCTGCACCGTCCCGGCCGTCAGGATGCTGTAGCGGCGCGTGGACGCGAAGTTGCCGTCGGGGCCGACATGGACCACCGCACCGCCGAGTGTGGCCGTACCGCTCACCGCCACGCGGTCGCTGGCCGACGAGGCCGGGTCGGCTTCCACGCGATAGGTCGAACCGGCGGCCAGCGTCAGGTCGCCGATGACGGTCAGCGTGCCGATGGAATTGCCCGGTGCCAGCGTGCCGCCCGATGCAATCACGGTACTGCCCACGCTGCCGGCGCCGCCCAGCGTGGCGCCGTTGTTGACCGTGACCGCACCCGCCACGCTGCCGTTCACGGCCAGCGTGCCCGCGTTCACCTTCGTCGCACCGGTGTAGGTATTCGTGCCGCTCAGCGTCAGCGTGCCGGTGCCGATCTTGATCAGACCGCCGCCGGTGCCGCCACCGGCCCCGCCATCCTCGATCGTGCCGCTCACGGTGGTGGAGGTGTTGTTGCTGCCCACGGTCAAGACGTTCTGGCCGAGCTGGAAGCGCCCCGCCCCCGCGATGGCGCCGGCGGTGATCCGGTGGTCGAAGGCCGGACCGGATGTGCCCGAGAAATCGACCCAGCCGCCCGCATCCGCCACCAGCGAGGCGTTGCCGGCGGTACTCCAGCCCCAGAACTCGGTATAGCTGCCACTGCGGGTGGTGACCTGGCTGTTTCCGCCGGTGCTGCCTTCCTGGAAGGACATCACGCCCCCGTTGTTGACGATTGTGGCATTGGCCGCCGTGCTGCTGCCGAGCAGGTACGTGAACCCGCCGAGGTTCGTCACCTGGGCATCGCCAAGCGTGCCGGCGCCGTACAGGTTGATGTAGCCGGATCGATTGACCACCTGCCGGCCGCCCAGGTCGAAGCCGCCGTTCAGGCGCAGCGTTGCGCCGCCAGCGACACTGACTGCACCACTGCCCAGCGCGCCGTTGACGTTGGCGATCAGCGTGCCGGCGCTGACCTGCGTGCCGCCGGCATAGGCGTTCACGGCGTTCAGTTCCAGCGTGGCGTTGCCGGTCTTGGTCAGGCCGCCGGGGCCGTCGATGACACCGTTGTGCGTCAGCGTGCCATTCGTGACCTCGAAGGTGCCGCCGCCGGCACCGAGCGTGGTGGCGCGCCCGGTGGTCATGGCTGCGGTGGTGCGCAGCGTGCCGCCGTTCAGCCCGAGCGTGCCAGCTGCCGCCCCAAGGTGGGCGTCGGACGAAATCGCCAGCGTGCCGCCCAGGATTTGCCAGCTCGTGATATCCGTGTTGCTACCGGCGAGGGTCCAGACCGACGCGCCGATTTTCTCGAAATGCTCGAAGCCACGATAAAGGCCGGCGTTGCCGATGCCGCCGGTCAGCGTGGCAGCGCCCGTGTCGCCAGCCAGCGCCAACGTGTCGTCAGTGCCGTAGGCCTCGATGCTCCCCACGAAGCTGTTGGTCCAGAACTCGAAACGGTTCGTGCCGCCCGTGAACTGGACCGCCGCCGCGCCGGGGCCGCTTGCTACGATGGTCCCCTTGTTGACGATGGTCAGGTTGCTGCCGCGCACGCCCACGCCGGACGCACCCGTAGTGCCGTTCGCGGCCGGCGAACCATCGAAGTTCATGCCACCCTGGCCACCCGCKCCCCCCGCGCCCCCCCTGATCGTGCCCTCGTTCAGCAGCGTGGAGCCGCTGGCCAGTTCCATGCCGCTKCCGCCCATGCCGCCCTTGCCGCCCACGCTGCCGTAGACATCGTAGACGCCGTCGCCGCCGTTGCCCCCGGTCCCGCCATTGCCACCCGCCACCACGGCATTTGCTTCGATATGTACCGTGGCTGCGCTGGTCAGCAACATGCCGACACCGCCGTCGCCGCCGTTGCCCGCGCCTTGGAGGCCCGCGATCGGCTTCGACCCGCCGCCGTTCCCGCCATTGCCGCCCCGGCCGCCGGACACCCCGCCGCCCGCCTTCACCACGATCTCGGTACCGCCCGCGTGGATCAGGCCGTACCCACCTTCGCCACCGCCGCCGCCGCCCCCCTGATACGCTACCGGCAAATAGCCGTCATCGCCACCGTTGCCACCCTTGCCACCACTGCCGCCGAACACGCCGGTGGAGATGGTGGTCGGCACGGCACCCATCACCATGCCATCCGCGCCACCCCCGCCGCCACCGCCGCCGCCGCCTGCGTACGAGGCATTGTCGAAGTTACCGTTGCCACCGTCGCCACCACCCTGGCCCGGCGCGGTACCCGCTGCGCCCGCCAGCCCCCGCGGCATCGCCTGGGACGCGTTGATGCCGCCCGCCCCACCGGCCGCGTTGCGCGCGCCGCCCCCGCCGCCGGTGCCGTCGCCATCGGGCACGGTCAGCCCACTCTGGMCAGCCTGGCCCGAAGCGACGCCGCCCAACMCGCCCGGCAGGTTAAAGCTGTAGCCCCCGGCGCCACCATTGCCGCCAGCGGCCTGCGCCGGCGACCCGGAAAGGGACATCATGAGGATGGCAACAGCGCCGGCAATGGCGCGCAGGCACGGCTGTTCACCGGCGGTGAGGCTCGAATGTCTTGTCATGCGGATTTGCGGCCGGCCAGGCCGGCGACCCTTTTCCCTGCGCGGCGACCAGCGGCTTGCCGCCTATGCGTGCGCTTTCATTGTTTTAATGTGCAGGCGGGCGCCCGTGCGAACATCAGTGGCATCGGCAAAAAGCCGAAACGGTGCACGAGATGGCCCMCTCGGGGCGGGATTTTCGCAATTTTGCGAATAGAAAGATACGCCTGAGTACCGCAGATATGCCTCAAAACAACAGCCCATATGTTTTAAGCCGCGCTTCGAGGTTAACGTTCATGCGTCCCGCACGCCCAATGCGCATTCACGGCTAGATGCGCAAAGGTGCCCCCGCGTGGATCGCCAGGCGGACAGCGAGGCTGGCCGCGACACTTCTTTCGAGTCCCCGGTCCGTCGCCCTTCGGCTAGTCCCCAATCCCAGTTCATAATAACGACCGCGGCGCGACGAATGGAACGGCGTGTGCCTGCATCTCTTATTTCGACGTGGAGAACGCAAATGCGTGACATCATCGACGGCTTCCTGCGTTTTCAGCGAGAGGTCTATCCGCAACGCGTTGAGCTCTTCAAGCAACTCGCGACGACGCAACATCCAAAGGCGCTGTTCGTCACCTGCTCGGACAGCCGCGTCGTGCCTGAACTCCTTACGCAACGTGAACCGGGCGAATTGTTCGTGATTCGCAATGCCGGCAACATCGTGCCTTCGTACGGTCCAGAACCCGGCGGGGTCTCGGCCACCGTCGAGTATGCGGTCGCGGTGCTGGGCGTAAAAGACATCGTGATATGCGGCCACTCCGACTGCGGCGCGATGGGCGCCATTTCGCGGTGCACGTGTCTTGACCATCTCCCGGCGGTTGCGAGCTGGCTGCGCCATGCGGATGCCGCCAAAGCCATCAACGCGGTGCACCATTTCGACACGCCCCGCGCCAAGCTCGACGGGCTCGTGCGCGAAAACGTGATCGCGCAACTTGCGAATCTGCGCACGCATCCCTCTGTGGCACTAGCCCTCGAGCAAGGACGACTGAATCTGCACGGCTGGGTGTACGACATCGAGGCAGGTAGCATCGACGCACTGGACGGCACGACCCGACGCTTCGTGCCGTTGGCCGAGTCGCCGACGACAGTTGCGGTGACTTCCCATCACCACAGAAGCGTATGACTGCGCCCTCCCTTCGCGCCAGTAGGAAGGTGCCAGGAATATCGTAGCGCAGGCGTGTACGGTGGCGGCCGAGTGTTAGCCATTCGACACGAAACTCCAKGATGTCCTCGACATTCGGTTCACACCGGCGAGACGCGTGAGCGTCCGCCGGCGTGTGCCGTCAGTCGGCGTTGACGGTGATGCGGCGCGACTTGGCCAGGAGGGTATTTCCCATACCGTCAACGCCAATCGAAAATTGCGCAGCGATGGAGGGGAGAATTGTAGATATTGCCGGCGGCCCATAGGTCGCGGCACGCTCGTTCTTCGTTMACCATCCAGCGTGTGTGTGCCTCCGCCGCTGCCAAGCTGCCCAAGCCATTCCCACTAGAAACGCMAGTGCCGGGGCGAAGATAGGCACAGCCGCACGAAGGACCACTCTACTTACCGTCATGGCCTGCTCTCTCGGTCGATTCATTGATCACGGTTGGGCGATGCTTCCAAAGCAGGGCCTCCACGCCTTCCAACTGCAACAGGTCCACGCCGGTGACGATCAATCTCGCGCAATCGCCATCTGAGTCCTCGTGGGCCTCCGGGCTCTGAGCGCCTACGATTTCCACAATCAGGCTGCGAAGTGCGGGTAAAACTCCCTGCTCGCCCTCCTCGCCCACCGATTTCTGTGAAAGCTGGACGCTAACGGCGAGGCCGGGATAAGTGTCTCGCAAAGCCTGACAGGCACTGGCTGCTGAAGATTGATTAGAAAAGCTCGCCGTGATCGTGGACATTTCATCCTCCGTGTCCTGCGCATCGAAATTAGCGATTCCTGCAACCACCATGCCAAGTCGCGCGCCTTCATCGTGTTCGCCTCCGACCGTGGATGGTCAAGCCTAACCCGCGCCGGCGGGCGGTTCAGGCGACTAGGGAATGAGGCCGGCCTGGCGGCAGCCCATAACCGCGTTATCGAACAGGCCGATGTCCCGGCGCCCACGCGCCACCAGTTGCGCGCCTTCGAGGGCGGCAAACATCGCCAATGCGCGTTGGCGGCGCTTCTGCACGCCCGCAAGTGGATCGTCCATTTCCACCACTCGCATGAGCCACGCGATATTGACATCGGTAAAACGGCCCACTTCCGAGCGCACGGCCTCAGGCAGGGCTTCCTGTTCCGCTGCCATGATTCCACAGAGGCACATACGGTTGCCGTTCAGCAGCGCGGCCCGAAAGATCGCCACATACGCGTCGAGCAGTGCCGTCGGATCCTCGGAGGTCTTGAGCAACTGTTCCAGCATCTCCGCGCCTGAATCCGTGTACTCGCGCGCCAAGGCTGCGCCGAGATCTCCCTTGGTGGGGTAATGGTGATGGACGGCGGGTCCTTTTATGCCCAGCCGAGCCGCAATGTCGCGGAAGCTGAGCGCGTTATAGCCCTGCGCTTGGACCATTCCTCGGGCTATTTCTAAGATGCGTTGTTTGGTGTTTGTCGAAGCCATGCCGCATTGTACTAAATGACTTAGCGCTAAGTAAGCTTGACGCGGTGCGAATGAGCCTTTAGGATCTGCCTACTTATCAATAGGTAAGCCACCCAAGAACGCGCGCTACAGGCACAAAATGAAAATCTTCGACATCCCAGGCTTTCCTAATCCGCTGCGCATCCGCATCGTTCTCGCTGAAAAATCGCTGGCCGACCGCGTGACTTTCGTGAAGATCGATCTTCCCGCCGCCGAGCACAAGCAGCCAGCCTTCCTGGCCATCAATCCGACAGGCACCGTTCCGGTGCTGCAGTTGGACGATGGCACGTACATTTCAGAATGCACGGCCATCACGGAATACCTCGACAATCTCGATGGCAAGCCGGTGCTGACCGGCCGCACGCCAAAGGAGAAGGGCGTCATCCATATGATGCAGAAGCGCGCTGAGTCTGAACTGATCGATGCAGTAGGCATCTATTTCCATCACGCGACGCCCGGGCTAGGCGCCGGGTTGCAGCCCTACAAGAGTCCGGACTGGACCGGACGGGTGGAATGGGGCAATCGCCAGCGCGAGAAGGCCGAGGCCGGTATGCGCTACTTCAACGCGGTGCTGTCCAAGCAAGCGTATGTGGCGGGTGACGCGTTCTCGATGGCCGATATCACTGTGTGGGCGGGGCTTCTGTTCGCGGGCTTTGCCGAGATTCCGGTGCCGGCCGAATGCGTTCATCTGATGGCATGGCGGGCCAGGATGGATGCGCGACCATCGGTCAGCCATCCGGCCTGACCGCGTCTCCCTCCGGTTAAGTCGCGCCGGCGTTACTTCGGCGCGCCCAGCTGCGGGGGTCCACCCGGCGCCGTTGTGTCGTCGCTCTTAAAGGTGTATTGAAATTGGTCACCGGGACGTGAACCATGAATTCGCCGATGCGCTGACTGCCGCCCCGATTCGGCAGACGGGCTGATCGTCCACACGCTTTCCTACTCCCCCTGCATCGTCCTCTTCGCTTCGCGCCGCAGGATCGAGACGAATTTCACCAGCGTTTCATCCTGGCCGCCACGTCGCCACACCACGCCGACTGGGCCGAACGAGCCCACGTCGGTCAGGGGCAGGCGGCGTACCAGCGAGCGGGCCACGAGGTGCCGGGCCATGGCGCCCGAGCAGACGCCCAGATAATCGCTGGCATGGAGAATGGATTCGAGAACCATGACCGATCCTGTCTCCAATGCCGGCACGATTCCCGCACCGCCCCGCTCCAGCAGCGTGTTTTCCAGCCGCACGCGCATCAGCGTATCGCGCGGCGGCATGGCCCATGGATAGGCGTACAGGTCCGTCCAGTCGATCTGGGTGGCGTTCGAGAGCGGATGGTCGGGTCCGACCACGATCGCAATATCGTCTTCGAACAGCACTTCGTGCTCAAGCGTCGGCCCATAGGCGCGTGCATCGATCGAGCCCACGATCAGGTCGAATTCGCGCTCTTCGAGCTGGCTCAGCAGCCTGTTAAAGACACCCTCCGACACCTGGAAGGCCACGTTGCCTTCGTCTTTCTGGAACGCGAGGATGGCACGCGGCAGCAGATGGGCGATCCCCGCCGTCACACTCCCAATGTGCAGCCGCGACACCTCGCCTCGTTCGAGCGAAACGAGTTCGTCATTCGTCCGGCTGACTTCGCCGAGCACGCGCAGCGCCAGCTTGCGCACGGCTTCGCCCGCTGGCGTCAGCCGCATCTGCTTGCCCCGTAGCACGAGCCGGGCGCCGACCAGTTCCTCCATCTCGCTGAGCCAGTGCGAGACGGCCGACTGGGTCATGTGGAGCCGGTCGGCAGCCAGCGTCAGCGTCCCCGCCTCGATCAGTACCAGGAACGACTCCAGATGGCGCATGCGCAACCGCCGGGCCCACGCTACGGCGTCTTGCGGTGACTGCATGAGCATTTCCTCATAGTAGGTTCGTAAGTTTTCATTGGCGACGACCGGGAAGTCGCGGCAATAATGCGATAGCAGCGGCCGCACTGCAACCACGACACGACTGAAGATAAGGATACGACATGAGGAAAATCTCCACTCGGGGGACGATGCTGGCTGCCGCGCTGGCGCTGGGCGCCACGGGGCCGGCCTGGGCCTGCGGGGAGGCCGGTAACACCAGCCCGATCCGCCTGGTGGTCTCGCAGCAGGCCGGTGGTGGCACCGACACGCTGGCACGCATGTGGGCCGAAACCGCGCGGCGGGAACTGGGCACGACGGTCGTCGTCGAGAACAAGGCTGGCGCTGGCGGCGTGATCGCGGCGAAGTACGTGCTCGGCCAACCTGCCGACGGCTGCACGCTCTTCCTGGCCGGCGTGTCGCAGATGGTGCTCAACAAGTTCGCCTACGCGCCGCTCGCCTACAAGCCTGAAGTCGACTTCGCGCCGGTGGCAGTGCTGACGACCACGCCTTTCGTGCTGGTCGCCAATCCGCAATCCGGTATCCGCACCCTGCAGGACCTTGAGGCGATGGCGAAGGCCAAGCCCGACGCGATCAACTTCGCATCGTCGGGCAAGGGCAATTCCACGCACGTCATCGTGGAGTTGTTCCAGAAGAACCAGAAGCTCCGCATGACCCATGTGCCCTACAAGGGCGAGCCCGATGCCATCGTCGGGACGGTCAGCGGACAGACCCAGGTCATGGCGCCCACCGTCGCCACCGCCACGCCGCAGATTCAGGCCGGCAAGCTGGTTCCCTTGGTGCTGTTCTCGCCGAAACGCGTCCCCGAACTGCCTAACGTGCCCACCGCATCCGAGCTGGGCCTGACGGGGTTCGACGACCTCGGCTGGATGGGGATTGCTGCCAAGGCTGGCACACCGCCTGAAACGATCCGCCGCCTGCACGCCGCCTCGCAAAAATTCCTGACCGACAGCGCCGTGCTTCAGAAGATGAAGACGATGCAGGTGATCCCGATGCCGGGACCGTCGAACCTGCTGATGCAACTGACCGAACGCGACACCGCCCGGCTGCAGAGCGCGATGTCCGACGTCGATTTCAAGGCGAACTGACCATGAGCACGCGTGGAATGGTGGTGTGCCCGCAGCCGGAAGCTGCGGAATCGGGCGCGGAGATCCTGAAAGCCGGCGGTAACGCCATCGACGCCGCAGTGGCGTGCGCGCTCGCCCAGACCGTGGTCGATCCGCTGATGTGCGGTATCGCCGGATTCGGCACCGCAGCGGTCTACCTGCCCGGCAGCAACGTGCATGAGTATTTCGACTTCCACGCGACCGCGCCGGGCAATGCCCGACCGGACATGTGGGCCGACCTGCTCGAAGGCGAAGCCCGCGACGGCTTCGGCTTCTTCATCAAGGACCGCCTCAACGACATCGGCTATCAGTCCGTCGCCACCCCGGGCACGCTGCGCGGACTCGAGGCGATGCACGCCGCGCACGGCCGCCTGCCGTGGGCCGAAGTGGTCGCCCCGGCCGTCGACTGGGCGCGGCACGGCTACTTCGTCCGCCCCGGCATGTATGCCTTCTGGAACGACGACGCCACCTTGGGCCGCGCCAGCAACCGGGAGCGGCTGGCCTTCAGTGCATCGGGCCGTACGCTCTACTGCAAGGCGGATGGCAGTCCCAAATCCGTTGGCACGCCCATCGTCAATCCCGACATGGCCAACGTGCTGGAGCGGATCGGTCGCGTCGGTGCCGACGATTTCTATCGTGGTGAAATTGCTGCTGCGATCGTCGAAGACATGCAGCGCCATGACGGCCTGATTTCGAAAGCGGATCTCGATGACTATCAGGTGGTCCGACAAAAGCCGCTGTTCGGTCGATACCGCGACCGCGTCGTGGCGACGAACCAGCCCCCCGGCGGTGGCGCCATGTTGCTGGAGATGCTGCACGCGCTCGAACAGTTCGACCTGGCGGCCATTCCGCACAACTCGCCCGAGTACATCACGATTCTGTGCGAGATCATGAAGCAGGCCACCGTCGACAAGGACCGCCATATCGGCGACCCCGCCTATGTCGACGTCCCGCTCGACTATCTTCTGTCGGCCGAGCGGGCGGCGGCAACGGCCGACGCGGTGCGTAGCGGGCAGCGTGTCGAAGTGACGCGCGTCAATCCGGGCCATGCGGTGCCGCGCGACACCACGCATCTCTCGGTGGTCGATGGCGACGGCAACTGCGTGTCGCTGACGCATTCGCTCGCCATGCCGGCCGGGGCGATCACACCCGGACTGGGGTTCATGTACAACGGCTGCATGGGCGTGTTCGATCCCCGGCCCGGTCGGGCTGGGAGCATCGCGCCGGGCAAGCGCCGCTTCACGTCGTCTTGCCCGACCATCGTGTTCCGGGATGGCAAGCCGGAGATCGTGCTCGGCGCGCCCGGGGGCACCCAGATCGCCATGGGCGTGCTGCAAGCCATCCTGAACGTGGTGGATCGCGGCATGACGATGCAGGAGGCCGTGTCGGCGCCCCGGTTCTCGTCGACCAGCAACGCCATCGACATCTGCAATCGGGTACCGCGGGCAGTGGCTCGGCAACTGGAGCAACGCGGCTACGAAGTCATCCGAAATCCCTACAACTACACCATCGGCTGGGTGCACGCTGTGCGACTCAGCGACGGCCGCCTGGAAGGCGGCGCCGACCCCGGACGCGATGGCGTCGCCTACTCGGTGGAATCGTTGATGTAGGGCAGATGCGCCGCGCTACCCAACCGTGGCGTACGCCAACGTCTTCGGCGTCTGGACGATCACCTCAGGCGCATCGCCAACAATGACGGTGTCGTCCAGACGAAAGCCGCCGAGACCGTAGACGTACAGGCCCGGCTCGGCCGAATAGACCTCCCCGGCCAGCAGTGCCCGCGTGTTGAATGCCATGTCTTCGGGGTACTCATGCAGCATGAGGCCCACCGCGTGGCCGGTCCTGTGGAAGACGAATTCCCCGCATCCCGCGGCTTCGATCACGGCCTGCGCGGCGGCATCCATATCGCAGACGCGCCGGCCGACCACGGCGGCGGCCACCGCAGCGTCCGTCGCCTGCGCGGCTACACGATAGAACTTCGCCTGCTCGTCGCTCGGCTGGCCGCAGAACCACGTACGTTCATTCTCGACGTAGAGCCCGTTCAGCCTCGGGAGTACGAGGTTGACGATGGTGTCGCCCTTCGCAATGCGCGCGCCGCAAGAGGCGCCATCGCCGTGCGGGGAAGCGGATGCAGCGCCGGTGAGGGTCCAGCACTTCAGAATCTCGAAGTCCTCGCCGGGGAACCGCCTCGCCGCTTCTTCCACCATGAGCGCCGCCATGGCGTGGTCGAGTTCCTGAACCAGACGGCCGGGGCGAATGTTCTCCCGGTACCGATCCTGGACCCAGTCGGTCAGGCCGGCCAACGCCCGCATGTTCTGGAGTTCCTCTTCATGCTTGACCCACCGGAGACTGCGCATCTCGGCAAGCGCCGGTCGCAACGTTATCTCGGGAAGGTGGCGCTGCGCCCCGGCCAGAATGGGATGCGGCACGTCCACAGCGATGCGCGACATCGCCAACCCCTTCTGGCTCAACAAGCCTGCTACCACCTCCGGCAGTTGCGACGGCAAGGCAAGACGGTTGGCCACACGCGGGTGCTCGGCATAGTAGGTCACGTCCGACAGCCAGACCGTGCCCTTCTCCGTGGCGAAGCGCATGTGGTTGGTGGAGAGCTCGTTCATCACCGCGAACGTATCTCCGTTACGCGGCACGACAACGAACACCGGTCGCTCCCAAGGCCACACATCGAGCTGGAAGTTCGTTGCGTACTGGAAGAAGTCGGGCGTGCCGAACACCAGGGCATCCACGCGCAAGCGGTCCATCAGGCGTCGCATGGCCGACAGCCGGTATTCGTGTACAGCGTTGGTCAGATGAGGCATGTCGTGGCCTAGAGAGCGATGTTGAGACGGCGAATGGTGGGGCCCCACGCGTCGGCATCGCGCTTCATATAGCGCTCGACTTCCGAAGGCGGGCCCTTGATGGCATCCAGAAACTGGAATCCCAGCTTTTCCTTGAACTGCGGATCGTCAAGAACATGGTTGATATCCGCGTTGATCTGCTGGACCACCCCCGGCGGCGTGCCGGCCCGCGCCACGATCGCGTACCAGCCGGGCACCTCGACGTCGTAGCCCAGCTCCTTGAACGTAGGCACCGTCGGCAGCGCAGTCAGGCGCCGCTCACCGGTGACCGCCAAGGGCAGCAGTTTCTTGCCCACGATGAACGGCTGCACACCCGCCACGACGTTCATCATCACGGGCGTTTGTCCATTCATCAGGCTGGTCGATCCCCCCGTCCCGTTGAAGGGCACGTGCTGCATCTTGATGCCGGTGCGCTCCGCCACCAGTTCCATGGCGAGGTGCGTGGAGTTGCCGATGCCCCCGGACGCAAAGCTGATCTCGCCGGGCCGTGCCTTGGCCATGCGCACGAAATCCTGGAACGTTTGCACGTGCAGGGATGGAGCCGCGACGAAGACGAACGGCGAGTTGGCGAGCATGGCCACGCCAGTCAGGTCCTTGGTCGGCGAGTACGGCAGCTTCGGATAGAGGAAGGGATTGAAGGCCAGGTTAGACACGCCGGCAAAGAACAGCGTGTGGCCATCGGCCGGCTGCCCCAGTACGTACGAGATGGCCAGCGTGCCGTTGGCGCCTGGCTTGTTCTCCACGACAACCGGCTGCTTCCACGCCTGCCCGAGCTTCTCGGCCAGTGCGCGTGCCAACACATCGTTGCCCGTTCCACCCGCCTGCGGCACTACCAACCGGATGGACTTGGTCGGAAAACCTTGCGCGCCGGCGGTGGCCGACAGCGCCAGTGACGCAACCGCCGCAGCAGTCCATCCCCATAACTTTTGCACGTTCATCTCGCACCCTGAAATCATCTGTTTCGTCGCTACCGCTAGCGACGATGACCGAAATGTACCATGTGGTACACGATGGGACGAAATTGGGGTTTACGCGAGCGCGCAACGACGGTGTCGGGTGAGAGTGCTTCGGGGGTCGGTCGGGGCTACGCGCCCTTCTTCGACTTTCCAGGCGAGGTCATCTTGCTGGCGAAGTACTTGAGCGCGGCCGTGGTGCCCTTGCGGTCGCCCGTCGTGATCAGGTCCAGCAGCAGGCCGCGAATCGTCGCCACTTCGACGCGTGCGAACAGCCGCGCCTCTTCCGCGCTGATGTGCATGGCTTGCTGCAATCGCTCGGCAATTACTGCGGTMCAGCTACCAATGACATCGTCAAGAAAGCCGCTGAAGCGTTCACGATCCCGGATGGCTCTTCCGTAGATTTCGAACAGCAACTGCATGATGGGCAGATAGCTCGACGCGGAGTAGCGCTCCCATGCCGCCACCAGGGTCGCTTCCGCATCCAGTCCATCCACGTGCAATTGCTCACGTGCCTGCTGCTCGGCATGCCGCACGCGGAACAGCAGTGCCTGCCAGAAGCCGTCAGCGGAGCCAAAGTAGTAGATGAGCATCCGGTGGCTGGTTCCCAGTGCATCCGCCACACTGCGCAACGACAGATCCCCAAGACCGTTCTCGAGAACATGCACGGTTGCCGCATCGAGCAATTGAATGGCCTGCTCGCTAGCGGAGCGGTCGGGCGGCGAGGCTTTGGTTTTTGGCATCCTTGGCTTCGGAGTCAGGAATAGGGCGCGGGGTGCAAAATGTACCATGCAGTACAAGACGGCAGCGCTCCCTTCATTCGTCGGCCTGGCCGCAGCGCCACGCTGATCGCTATCCAGCCTCGCCTTTCATCCCGATCTTCGTCACCAGCGCCCCGTAGCGTGAGGTTTCCGCTGCAACCAGCTCCGCGAACTGTGCAGTCGAGGCGCTCTTGCGAATCTCCCCGCCATTGGCCTTCATCGTGGCGTCCAGCTTGCCGCTGGCTTGCAAGGCGGCTACCGCCTCGAACAGCCGCCTGGCGATCGGGGCAGGGAGGCCCGCTGGCGCGAACAGTCCACTCCAGTTGTCGAGCACGAAGCCGGGCGGTAGCGATTCCGCCAGCGTCGGCACTTCCGGAAAATGTATGGAACGCGCCGCCGCGGACACGGCCAGCGCGCGCACCTGTCCCTGCCGGATCATCGGCGCGGCCGTGCTGAGCACAGGCATGCCGAACTGCGTCTGCCCGCTGATCATCGCGGTGAGGATTTCGTTGGCGCCCTTGTACGGGATGTGCACCGCTTCCGTGTGCGTGTCATGCAGCAGCGTTTCCACCGCCAGATGCGACACACTGCCTTTGCCGCCCGAACCATAGTTCAGCGCGCCGGGTCTCTTGCGCATCGCGTCGATCAGTTCGCGGGCCGACTTGTAGGGCGACGAAGCCGGCACGGCAAGCACCACGGGCCCGCCCGACAGCGCCGAGATCGCCGTGAAATCGCGCGACGGATCGTAGGGCGGTTCGCGATACAGGTGCACATTGATCACGTGCTGGTTGGCCAGCACGCCCAGCGTGTAGCCATCGGGAGCCGCCCGCTTCAAGGCGCGCGCGCCGATGATGCCGCCGGCCCCGCCGACGTTCTCCACCACCAGCGGTTGCCCCAGCACCGGCCCGAGTTCGGCCGAGATGGTTCGGGCGATGGAATCCGGCGCGGTGCCCGCGACAAACGGCACGACGAGCCGGATGGGCCGGCTGGGATACGGTGCGGCGGCCAGCGCCACGCGGCCAAACGTGCCGCCCAGCGCCGCGGCGCCGGCGGCGGCGCCTGCGCTGGCAAGCCATTGACGACGATTCATGGTTGTCTCCTGATAGGCGCGCGGTCTGGGCCGCGTCACCGGTCTGCGTTCAGGCAGCAGCGGGATCGAGGATCGCCTTGGCAATCGTGTTGCGCTGGATCTCGCTGGTGCCGGTGAAGATGCGGAACATGCGCAGCTTGCGCCAGGTCTGCTCCACGGGATGTCCGCGTGTCACGCCCACGTTACCGTGGATCTGCACGGCCTTGTCGGCCACTTCGAAACAGCGCTCGGACACGAACAGCTTGCAGGCGGCGGCCTTCATGCGCAGGTCGGCGCCGGCATCGGCCAGCATCGCCGTCTGCGCAATCATGCTCTCGCAGGCCCACAGCGCTGCCGCCATATCGGCCAGCATATGCTGGATGGCCTGGAAGCGCGCGATCGGACCGCCAAACTGCCGCCGTTGTCCCGCGTACTCGACCGATGCCTGGTACGCGCGCGTCGCCAGCCCGAGCATCGAGGGGCAATGCAGCAGTCGGTTCACGTTGATGCGCGACATGCCGAGCTTGAAGCCCCGCCCTTCCCCGCCGAAGATGTTGGCGCGCGGCACACGCACGTTCTCGAAACGGATATCCGCATCGATATGCTGGCCGGACATCGGCACGTAGGCCTGTTCGACGGTGACGCCGGGCAGGTCAAGGTCGACCAGCACTGCGGTGATCGCGGGCGGCGTGGTGCTTGCATCGGTCACGCACATCACGATGGCGAAGTCCGCAAACGGTGCCCCGCTGATGTAGTGCTTCTGGCCATTGACGACCAGATCGTCGCCATCTGCGACGKCGGTGGTCCGAATGCTCTGCGCGTCAGATCCGGAATGGGGTTCCGTCAGCGCGAAGCAAGTGGACTTCTCGCCCCGGATCACCGGGCGGAAGTAGCGCGCCACCTGGTCTGGCGTGGCGTACTTGAGCATATTGCCCACGCGGGGCGGGCCACCCAGATCGCCCAGCACGTGCGGTGCCAGTACCGCGCCGCTGGCGGCAAGGTCGGCCTTGAGCGCGCACTGCTCCTGGATGTTGAGTCCCTTTCCGCCAAGTTCTACCGGCAGGCACGCGGCGTAGAGGCCCAGTTCGCTCGAACGGCGCCATACCTTGCGCAGCACCTCGCGCGGCCATGGGTCTTCAGTGCCCAGACCGAGCTCCTGTTCGAGCGGGCGCAGTTCATCGTCGATGAAGCGCGCCACGGCGGCCCGCGTATCGATCAGCACCGGATTGGTCAGATGGTCGAACATAAGCACTCCTCAGTTCACGCGGCGGCCGGCGCCGGCCCAGTACTGCTCGCGCACGAGCTTGCGGGCCAGCTTGCCGCTGGCGTTCTTGGGTAGTTCCGCCACGAAGTCCACCGAGCGCGGCGACTTGTAGTCCGCAATGCGCGCGCGGCAATGGCCGATCAGTTCGTTCGCGCTGGCCTGCCGGCCCGGCCACAACGCCACGACAGCCTTGACGCTTTCGCCCCAGGTATCGTCCGGCACGCTGATCACGCACGCCTCCATCACGTCGGGGTGCTGGTACAGCGTGGCCTCCACTTCGTTCGGATAGACGTTGAAGCCGCCCGAGATGATCATGTCCTTCTTGCGGTCGACGAGATAGATATAACCCTCCGCATCCACGCGGGCGAGATCGCCGGTATGGAGCCAGCCATCGACCAGCACCTCGCTGGTCAACGCCGGCTCGCCCCAATAGCCCTGGAACACGTCTGCGCCGCGAATCACCAGTTCGCCGATCTCTTCGCCGCTGACCTCCTCGCCGCGCTCGTTGACCACGCGGACTTCGGTCTCGCCCAGCGCGCGGCCGCAGGACGCCAGCCGCTCGGGGTATTCGTCGATGGCCAGTGCATGGTCGACCGTGGAAAGCCGCGTGACGCCGGACGTCGATTCGCTCGCGCCATAGCCCTGCGACAGCACCGGGCCGATGCGCTGCCACGCCTCGCGGATGCGCGCCGGCGCCATCGGTGCGGCGCCATAGGCCAGCGTCTTGAGGCTGCTCAGGTCGGCAGTGGCAAGCGTCGGCTCGGCCAGCAACATGTTGATCATCGCCGGCACCATGAAGACATGGGTCAACTGCAGGCGCGCGACCTCGGCCAGGAAATGCGCGGGCTCGAACTTCTCGAACAACACCAGCGTGGCGCCGAGGAACAGGTACGGCTGCATCAGCATGCCGGAGGCATGCGTGACTGGGCCGATCAGCGCGAGGCGGTCGCCGGGGCGCGCGGGCCGGTCCATGGTCAGGATCATCTTGCGCAGCGCCGCCAGCCGGTTGCCATAGCTCTGCATGGCCGCCTTGATCTTGCCCGTGGAGCCCGAGGAGAAATGCAGCACCGCCAGATCGTCGGGGTGCGGCGTGTAGTCGATCGCTGCCATGCCGCCACCGGCCACGAGCGACTCATAGTCACCATGGCCCGGTGCCACGGTCTCGATGGCGAAGAAGTGCTCCACGCTGCCAAAGCCTTGGGTATCCCGCGAGTAGCCGGTATATCCGGGCCCCACGATCATCACGCGCGGCGTGCAGTTCTCCACCACGTCGGAAGCCTCGGCGGCGGTGAAGCGCGGGTTCAGCGCCGCCTTGACGAGCCCGGCCTTGTACAGCGCGCATTCAATCTCGACGATCTCGGGGCAGTTGCGTGACTGAATCGCCACGCGGTCGCCCTTGCGCAGGCCCAGCGCCAGCAGCGCGTTGGCCAGCCGGGTCGAACGGTCTTCAAGCTGGCGATAGGTCAGCACGCGGTCTCGGTACAGCACAGCGGGGTTATCGCCCCAGTAACGCGCCGCGCGCCTGAGGAAATAGGCGAAGGACATGGGTGTCTCCTTGATGGCTTGGTTTTTGTGCCCCCAGTCTGTAAGCTGCGGCCCATCACCACAATGAGGTAAGTGGCATGAAGCCATAACCATCAGGAATGCCATATGGAGACGCGGGATCTGGACTACGTGCTGGCAGTGGGCACGCACGGCGGAATCGGGCGGGCGGCAGACGCGCTGGGCATGACCCAGCCCGCGCTGACCAAGGCCATCCAGCGCGTGGAAGCGCAACTCGGCGTGTCGCTGTTCGAGCGCACGGCGCTCGGCATGCGGGTGACGCCGGCTGGAGCGGTGTTCCTGGAACGGGCGCGCCGCATCCGGCTGGAATACGAAGACGCGCTCAAGGAGATGCGCGGCATCCAGACGGGGGAACTGGGCTTGCTGCGGCTGGGCTATTCGCCGTCGATGCCAACCGGGCTGGTGCTCGGCGCGTGCCGCCAGTTGATCCGGGAGCGGCCGGTAGCCAGGCTGCGGCTGACAATGCGCGTAGCGCGCGAACTGATGGATCTGGTGGAGACCGGCGAACTGGACCTGGCCTTGGCTCCCCTGCCGCGCCAGCCCAACCCGGCGCTAGAGATGCGGGAACTGTTCACCGACCGCCTCGCCGTGGTCGCCGATGAGGCCCATCCGCTGCAGCAGCGGCGCAACCTCACGCTGGCCGATCTGGTCGGCCAGCAATGGATGCTGCCCAGCGCCCACGTATTGATTCGCCAACAACTCGAGGCCGCGTTTGCCGAGCTTGGCCTGCCACCGCCCATCCTGCGCGTGGAGACGGATTTCGGCAGCGCCACGCTGTTCGACCTCGTGCGCGGCACCCACATCCTGTGCATGGCCGCTGCCAACGGCAACAGCCGGATTGCCGGACTGCACCCGATCGCGCTGCGCGCCGATGCACTCGACCTGGGCCGCCGCGTCGGCGTGCTGTCGCGGGCGGGCGCCTACCTGTCCCCGCTCGCGAACCGGATGGTGGATCTGCTMGCCGCGAAGTCGGTGTGAGCGAATTCGCTGGCCAGTGGCAGCCGCTTCCGCCCCTATGCTTTGGCATAGGTGTCGATGGCTCTTCGAACAATGATGCGGATACAGACTGAGAATTGGCGTCCGACCTCCATCTGTCTAACATTCCGGCTATCAGTCGCACGTTTTGTTCGACATCCGGAGGAACCTCATGACCCCCAGCAATATATCCGCCCCCGTCGCCKCCACGCGTGCCGGGTTCGCCGTTCCGGCCTCTGCCATGGGCATTGTGCTCGGCATGGCCGGCCTATCGAACTGTCGGCGGGTCGCTCATACGCTATGGGGTGTCAGCGCGGAGATTTCTGACGCGCTCTTTGCGGTCACCACGCTCATCTGGGCCGTGCTCGTGCTCTTGTACGCCGCCAAGTGGGTGGGGCATCGTAGCGAAGCATTGGCGGAGGCACGACATCCCGTCGCCTGTTGCTTTATCGGCTTGATCCCGGTGGCCACGCTGCTGATTGCGGTCTGGCTACACGGTTACGTTCCAACGTTGGGGCGCGCCCTGATCGTGGTGGGCGTGGTTGCCCAACTGGCCTTCTCGACGTTCCGCAGCGGCGGCATGATGCGAGGGGGTCGCAAGCTCGGCGATACCACCGCGGTGATGTATCTACCCACCGTGGCGGGCAACTTTGTCTCCGCGATGGCCATGAGTTCGCTTGGCTGGATGGATCTCGCCAAGCTTTTCTTCGGCGCCGGCCTGTTCTCGTGGCTCGCGATCGAGTCGATCCTCACCTACCGACTGCATCTTGGCGACGAACTGGCCACTGCGGTGCGACCGACACTGGGTATCCAGTTGGCGCCACCGGTAGTTGGCGCGGTGGCATACCTTGCCGTCACAGGTGGCAGCCTGGACTGGCCCTTCTACGCAATGTTCGGTTATGGCGTCCTGCAGCTACTGTTCCTGGCGCGGCTCGCAACCTGGTTTTCGGCGGCGGGCGCGACACCGGGCTTCTGGGCGTTCAGCTTCGGGGTCACCGCGCTGGGGCTGTCCTGCATGCGCGCCGCGACCATCGCACCTGCTTCTCTATTCKCGAACCTCGCATTGCCCCTGTTCGTCTTCGTCAATCTCTTTGTCGGCGCGCTGTTCCTGATGACACTGCGCCTGTTGCTGCAAGGTCGTCTGTTCCGTCGCACCACTTAACCGGCAGTCACGAAAGCGCGCCCAGGACCGCAAACGCGGTTCTGGGCGTTGCGCCTGCCTTGCCTCGGCTAGCTACGCTCGAGGACTATCTTCCCGACGGTCTTGTTGCTCTCCAGCGCTGCATGGGCACGACGGAGGTTTTCGGCCGTGATATCGCCGTAGTGCTCGCCAACCGTGGTCTTCAGCACACCCTCATCGAGCAATGCCGCCACGCGCCCGAGCAGCTTGTGCTGCGCGATCATGTCGGCGGCCCGGTACATCGACCGCGTGAACATGAATTCCCAATGCAGCGAGATCGACTTGCGCTTGAGCGGCATCGCGTCCAGCGTTGCGGGATCGTCGATCAGCGCCAGTTGTCCCTGGGGCTTGAGCAGGTCGACGATCTGGGCGTAGTAGCTGTCCGTGTGCGTCAGGCTGATGACATGCTCGACCTGAGGCAGCCCCAACGCCGCCAGTTGCGGCTGCAGCGGCTGGCTGTGGTCGATCACATGGTGCGCGCCTCGCTCGCTCACCCACTTCCGGGTCGCGGGCCGGGAAGCCGTGCCAATGACCGTCACGCCGGTGAGCCTGCGCGCCAACTGGATCAGGATCGAGCCGACACCACCGCTCGCGCCGATCACCAGCAGGCTCTGTCCCTGGCCGCCACCCTCGGGGATGCGCAGCCGATCGAACAGCAGCTCCCACGCCGTAATGCTGGTCAGCGGCAGCGCCGCGGCCTCGGCGGGCGCGAGCGAAGTGGGCCGATGCCCCGCAATCCGTTCGTCGACAAGGCCATACTCGGCGTAGCTGCCCTGGCGCGTGATATCGCCGGCGTACCAGACCTTGTCGCCCACCTTGAAGAACTCCACCGCAGCGCCAACGGCCTCCACCGTGCCGACGGCGTCCCATCCCAACACGCGCGGCGCGCCCGGCTGCACACCGAGGCGTAGCTTGCTGTCCACCGGATTCACTGCAATCGCCTCGATCCGGACCCGCAGATCACGGGAATCCGGTTCCGGCCGCGGGAGGTCCACCTCGTACAAGGCACGCGGATCCTCGATGGGCAGCCCGGCCTTGTCGTAAACAATCGCTTTCATTCTGCTTGACTCCTCGATAGGTAGAACAGGCTACGCGCCGCGCAGGAACTCGCGCACGTGCGCGACGTAGGTGGGGGCATACTGGAAGAGGGCCCCGTGACCGGCGTTCGGATAGACGATCAATGTCGCATCTGGCAGACCCTCCGCCAGCACAAAGCTGTTACGCGTAGGGATCATGGTGTCGTTGTCCCCATTGGTCACGAGCACGGGATGCGAAATCTTGCCGAGCTTGCCGGTGACGTCACCCTCCCAGTTCGCCCAGGCGATCATCGCGCCAAGTTGCGCCGGCGCAACCTCGGTGCTGGCCGGCAGGTCCGGCTCGCCGGTTCGCGATGCAAGGCGCTCCAGGAAAGCTTGCGCAGCGGCGGTGCCGGCGGGCGTCGCCGGGAAGAAGAGCCGCTTGAGTTTTTCCGGCATCGGCATCTCGCCATCCGTGTAGATCGCAACCAGTTCGGGACGATCCATGCCGGCACCCTCGCCGCCCTGCGGCGCACTGCCCGACAGGATCACACGCGCCACCAGTTCCGGTCTGGCGATCGCGATATCCTGCGCGAGAAAGCCGCCGAGCGAGTAGCCCAGGATGTGGCACTTGCGGAGTGCGATGGCGTCGGCGAACCGCAGGACATGCCGGGCCATGGCCTCGATGGTGGCCGGCACGGCACCGCCGGAGCGTCCCACCCCCGCGTTCTCGAAGAGGATGATCTCCCGGTCCGCGGACAGCGCATCGATGATCGCCGGGTCCCAGTTGTCGAGCGTGCCAGTGAAATGCTGGAGGCAAAGCAGGGGGAAGCCGCCGTTTGCGTTGCCGAAGCGCCGATAGGCGTAGCGGACGCCCTCGGCTTCGGCATACTGCGTCGGGGCATTGGATGAGGTTACGGGTGTCATGCTCGTGTCCAGTGTTGTTCAGCCATCGTTGTCATGCCGCCGCGGAGCCGTCGTACGCGGGCATGACCAGCACCGCCCGGAACMGGACATCGGCACGCATCATGCGGTCGTAGGCTGCCTGCGCCTGCTCCAACGGGAAGGTCTCGATCATGGGCCGGATGCCCTGCAAGTTGGCAAAGGCCAGGGTCTGCTCGTTGTCGAAGACCGTTCCCGTGAGAGCGCCTACCACCGCACGCGCGCCGAACACGAGGTCCATTGCCGTCAGCGAGATGGGGTCGCCCGGGACTGCCACGACGACCAGCCGTCCGCGCGCCGCCAGGCCGGGAACGAGCGCCGACATGCCGGCGCCCGTAGGTGCCGTTCCCAACACCACCTTGGCCCCGCCGAGACTGCGCAGCACGGCCACAGCGTCTTCGCTTTCCGAGTCGATATAGCGATGGGCGCCCAGCTCGGCCGCCAGTTCCGCCTTGTCGGCGCCACGCGCAATCGCCACGGTATGGAAGCCCATCTTGCGCGCGAACTGCACCGCGAGATGGCCGAGGCCGCCCAGTCCATGGACCGCCACCACGTCGCCGGCCCGCGCATTGGCGTTACGCAAGGCGTTGAAGGTGGTCAGGCCGGCGMACAGCAGCGGAGCCGCCTCGGCAGCGTCGAGTTCTTCCGGCACACGTACCAGCCCGCGCGCTTCGGCGAGCATCCGTTCGGCGTAGCCGCCATCCGTCGTCATGCCCGTAATGACCGGGCTCTCGCAGTTGACGATATCGCCCTGCCGGCATGACGGGCAGCTACGGTCTTCGCCGGCCAGGAAGCCTACGCCCACGCGCTGGCCGATGCGCCAACCATCGACACCATGGCCCAGTGCCTCGATCCGGCCCACGACCTCGTGGCCGGGCACCATGGGCCGCTCCGGGTCGGCGGGAGCGCGCCCCACCGTGGCGCTGTCCGAGTGGCAGACGCCGCACGCTTCCACGCGGATACGGACCTGTCCGTGTCCAGGCTCGGTCACCGGGCGATCGATCAGCGCCAGCTTGCCAGGCGCCACCACTACGGCGGCGCGATAGGTTTGCGTTGCAGTCATGGTTGCGCCCTCACTCGAAGCGGAAGTCCGACAGATCCACGCCCACGATCAGCGGCTCCGCCATCGCCAGGTTCTCGGGCGTGCGCGGGTAGATGCGCATGCGCGTCGGCATGCGAATGCCCTGCACCTCGACATAGTCGGAAAGGTAGCGGGCGGCGGCGTTACGGCCCTGGATGTCCACCTCGTAGTCATGACGGCGCAGCAGGCCGTCCGCGTCGAAGTAGTAGGTCTGCTCCGCGCTATGCGTGGCCACGGCATCGGGGAAGGTCACACGCAGACGCCGCCAGGAGAGGCCGTCCACCACCCACGGCTCGATCTCGGTGGCACGCACGCCGGGGTGGCGCAGCACGAATGGCGACGTCAGATACGTCCACATCGTGTAGCCAGCGAAGTACGCCAGTTGGGCATTCGACCAGGGGGTCTCAAGCTCGAAGCCGGCGAATGAGGCACGGGGGTTCGAGAGGGTCTCGACCGGCGTACCGTCCGGTTGCAGGATCTCCACGCGCGCCGGCGTGAAGACCGAGTGGTTCGTGGTCGGTGCGAAGGGTTCGTGCGACACCCGTTGTGCGTGAAGGTCGACGGTCACGCGTGAATCCGTCAAGACCCCTTCACGTTGCTTCAGCGTCCACAGGACACCCGTGTGGTGCAGGCGCGCCGACACGCGCTGGAAACCCTGGAAGCGTTCGAGGCCACCCGCGGCCTCGATGGCGAAACTGATCAAATCCGACATGCTTTACCTTTCTGAAGACGAAACGATCCACTTCGACGCTGACGCGCGAAGGTGGGGAAATGGTGCGACCGGCGCGCCGTGTGCCGGTCGGTATCCGCTAAGCGTGGGTATCGATGAAAGCGGCCACGTGCCGAGCAGCCGCAACAGGAAACTGGAGGTGGGGACCGTGCCCGGCGCGCGGGAACGTCACCAGGTGGAGGGTCGGCAACTGGTTGTTCAGCGCATACCAGTTCTCGACCGGGAACACGATGTCGTGATCGCCGCCCACATGCAGCACCGGAATGTGCGTGGACTTGAGCGCGTGAATCACGGCTTCGACCGGGAAGGCGGGGTTCCGCGGCCCATCGCCAAGTTGGGCGCCGGCCCATTGCCATGGCACCTCGGGGCTGACGTCGGCTTTGCGCGCGGCGAGCCGCTCTGCGGATTGCCTGGCCGCCTCCCGGCTCTCCGGAGAGGCCGGCTCGAAGAACAGGCTGACGAAATCGTCGAAGTCGTTCTCGCGCTTGGCCAGCGTATAGAACAGCGCCTCGCCCGGTTTGGCCAGCTCGCCCGGCGGTGTCGTGGCGAGCAGCACGGCGTGGCTGACGAGCTGAGGCGCCAGTGTCATCACGAGTTGGGCAGCAATACCGCCGACCGACCAACCGCCGATGATGACCTTGCCGAGGTCTAGCGCGGCGATCAGGTCGATCGCATCACGGGCCAGCGACGCAGGCTGATAAGTCGGCTCACCGGTGGATTGCCCCATGCCACTGTAGTCGAACACGGTCACCTGGAAGCCCTGGCTGGCCAGGGAATCGAGGAAGAGAGGATCCCAGGCGTCCATGGTGCCCCGGAACCGCACGCAGAGCACGACCGGCTTTCCACGCCCGAAGGTGCGATAGGCGAGGCGCCGTCCCGGCACGTCGGCGAACCGGGTTTTCGCGGTGAGGCTTGCCGAGACTTCGGCCGTTGAAGCATTCATTGAGTCCAACCTTGCATGACCATCGATGCACTGTGAGGCACGGATGCCAGGCCTTCATGATTCCCGCTCCGCAGAAAATCTCAAACGACATTTATCGTGAGGTTTTCGGACATGCGGACCCTGAATGCCGTGCCGCGCCCTCCCAATCGCGGCGCTTTCGATGCGCGCCGCGCCAGCATCAAAACTAGCCGCAAAGCCAGACCGGATAAAGCGTGGACGCCTGAACAGTACATCCGTGCGGGCCGAACAATGGGTCTCCAATGCCGCGCTGACGCCAGTTTCCCGCACGTTTCCGGGGCATGACACGTTCACTTCGCACAGGGGGGATATGCGACAATCGCCGCGACCTTGAAGACAGAAACACAACGCTGTCATCGCGGTTGGTGCGTTTTTTAAACCCGTGAAGTGAAGCATGTCCATGGATGCCAAGACACAGGACGCGACGTCAGTCGTCTACATCGTCGACGACGAGGAATCGACCCGCTCGTCATTGACCAACCTCCTGCGTTCCGTGGGATTCACCGTCCGCAGCTTCGAAGGGACAGCGGCGTTCAAGGCATCGGCGAGCGCGAACGTACCGGGCTGCCTGCTACTCGATGTTCGCCTGCGTGGAGAGAGCGGATTGTTCTTTCAGCAGCAGGAGAAGGCGAACCACCGGATGCCGATCATCTTCATGACGGGATATGCCGACGTGAGCATCTGCATCAAGGCGATGAAGGCCGGAGCTGCGGACTTTCTTCTCAAGCCATTGGCAGAGCAGGATGTCATCGACGCCGTGACGGCCGCCCTGGCATTGGACAAGACCCTGCTCGATGCGGATCACGCGCGCAACAAGCTGGCGCAGCTCTATGACTCGCTGACCGCGCGCGAGCGCGAGGTGCTGGCCTACGTGGTAGGCGGCGCGCTGAACAAGCAGATCGCTGCCGGCATCGGCATCAGCGAAGTCACTGTCAAGGTGCATCGTGGCACTGCCATGCGGAAAATGAAATCGAACTCCGTCGCCGACATCGTGCGCAAGGCGCAGATGCTTGGCATCGAGCCGATGTGGCGCTGATCAGGGCCGCCGCGCCTGTCCTTGCACGCCCGGCAGCGTAAAGCAGAGCGTCGCGCCCTCGCCTCCCATCGACTCGGCCCAGATGCGGCCGCCGTGGGCCTCGATGATCGACTTCGAGATGGACAGGCCCAGGCCCATGCCTTCGGCCTTGGACGTCGCGAAGGGCTGGAACAGCCTCTGGAACGCTTCAGCGTCGATACCCGGCCCGGAATCGGCCACCTTGAACCGAATGCTGTCCTCGCCTTCCGGCTCCGCCTGCACGGCGAGACGGCGTACCGGCGCATTCGTTCTCGCTTCGATGGCGTGGATACCGTTCAGTAGCAGGTTGCCCAGGACTTGCTGCAGCTGCAGACGGTCCACGAACACTCGCAGGCCGGCATCCACGTCAGTTTCCACGACGATGCCCTTCGCCTCCGCTTCAGGCGTGATCAGGAAGATCGCCGACGCCACCACTTCGGCCGCCGACTGCAACCTGGCCTGCGGCGGCGTATGTGTMATGAAACCGCGCAGCTTGTGGCAGATCTCGGTGGCGTCGCGGGCCCAGCGCGCTGCGTCGCGCACGGATGACTTGGCCTCCTCCATCTCCGGCTGGTCGCGCTCCAGCCATCGGGCTGCGGCTTCGATCGACGTCCTGGTCGCGGACAGCGGCTGGCTGATCTCATGCGTGATCGACGCCGCCAATTGTCCGATCAGTGCAATGCGTCCGGCGCGTGCCATCTCGGCGCGCATCGACTGCAGGCGGCTGATGTTCTCCTGGTACTCGGAGATGTCGAACGCGAAGAACTGCAGCCGCGCATAGCGGGCAGGCTGGGCCGGCAACGAGCAGCGCCATACGATGGGGATCGTCCGTCCGGTCAGCGACGTCAGCGTGCGCTCGCCCTGACAGGCTGTCGCGCCATCGAACATCGCCTTGAGTACCTTCGAGTTGCTAAGCCGGCTGGCGGGAAGCAGGTCCCTGGCCTTCGCGAAGAAAGATGCCCGGGAGTCCGCATCGAACAACGCCAGCGCGGCGTCATTGGCGTCCACGAAAACGTGATGACGATCGCGCAATTCCTGGATGGCCATCGGATTGGCGTCCAGATAGGCCTCCAGATCCGTCACGCCCTCCGCCTTGCGCGCGTCAACCCATTGCCGGATCCCGGACCAGTCCTCGATCAGGATGGGAATCGGCGCGAACCGAAAGGTCTCATCCCCAGGATGGCTACACGATGCCAGGCGTGGACAGGCGTCGGGGTCGATTGCGATCTGGGGCGTGGAAGCTTCGGGGCTGGGATGGATCATGGAAGACGGATATGGGCGGCAGGTCACGCGGGCGCCATGGCAATCATGCCGGACMGTGGATGTACCGGCATCTATACGAACGTATAGTCTGCCGCCCTGTGGGCCTTGAAGCTACGGCGCCACCAGCCCCGAGGCCGGAGGCTTCTTCGGGACAAACCCGATGTGCCATGGCGTACGTGCCGCGATACGTCCGTATAAGTGTCCCCGGCACCGCGATTGCGCTAATGTCCGGACGAGAGACCCTTCGCCGCGTTGCGCTACCGATATGTCGTGTCAGTCCTGACGCCCGTGCCTGCCAAGATTGTCTGTGTCATCGATGATGAACCGTCCGTCCGGAGTTCCACCGGCGCGCTGATCCGCGCGCTGGGTTGGGGCGTCTCCTTTTTCTCGTGTGCCGAAAGCTTCATCGCCCATCCGAGCAGCACCGCCTACGACTGCCTGATCTGCGATATCGCGCTGGAAGGTATCTCCGGCCTCGAACTGCTGCGACGGTTCCGTCATGCGGGGCACGTAACACCGTGCATCTTCGTCACCGCCCATGGCACGCCTCGAAACCGTTCCGAGGCCATGCAGCTCGGTGCGGCATGCATGCTCGACAAGCCGGTGGATCCTGATGAGCTGGTCGACTGGATGTCACGCATCCTGGGTTCGATACCCTGACGCGACACGCGCCCGGCCCGTGCCGCCACGTTGCGCACGGTTATACGAACGTGTCGCCCACCATGCGCCAATCGCGACTATTGCGGGCGTGCTGCCGTCCCTACACTCGACGGCATCACCAATCGAGCTGATGCACAGGGGAAACCGGCCATGGAACGCATGCTGCAAGCGATGGAGGTATTTGCGCGGATCGTCGAGTGCGAGAATTTCACGCGTGCGTCGAGTCTTCTCGGCATACCGAAGGCCTCGGCGAGCTTGCTGATCCAGCAGCTCGAAGTCCATCTGCAAGTGAAGCTGCTGCACCGGACGACGCGCCAGGTTCGACCCACCCCGGCCGGCATGACCTTCTACGAACACTGCCTCAAGATACTCCTCGCCATCACCGACGTGAAATCCGTGATCGGGTCCAGCGCGGGCAAGGCGAGCGGCAAGCTGCGTGTGGAGCTGCCGGGCGATATCGCACGCCAGCTGATGCCGCACCTGACCCAATTCCGGCATGAGTATCCGGACGTCAGCCTGCAGATCTCGACACCGCGGCACGCCTCGAACCTGATCCGCGATGGCATGGACTGCGCGATCAGGCTGGGCGAACTCGAGGATTCCTACAGTTTCAGCCGCCGGATAGGGAGCTACCGCCTGATCACCGTGGCAAGCCGGCTCTATCTGTCGCGGCATGGATGTCCTGCCAAGGTAGAAGACCTGGCGGGGCATCGCACGGCTCACGCCGCACAGCACGGTGCCGGCCGCCCTTGGGAGTTCGCGTTCGAGCTTGGCGGCCGCCACACGCGGCATCCTGTGCCGGAGTCCATCGCCTTCGACGACATGGACCTGCTGTTGCACTACGGTCTCCAGCATGGTGGCGTCATTCAGGTCTGGGATGCGGTGGCACGACCCTATCTGGCCAGCGGCCGGCTCGAGGAAGTTCTCGCCGATTGCCGACCCGGCGTCCTCCCGATTCACGCCGTCCACTCGTGCCGAACGCGGGAATCCATGTCGCTGCGCGTGTTCGTCGACTGGCTGTCCGCCGCGCTCGAAGCCGAGCATTGAGCCGGCGGTCAGGATCGCCTGGCACCATTCCCAGTCTCCACGATGCCGCACGTACATTTCGCTTGACATCTATAATCCGGGTTTTCAGGCAGCGGTAGGGGTGGAAAGGATGCATCGGATCGGCTACTTCCTGACAGATGGCTTCCAGGTCATGGCCATCGGCACCCAATCGGTGTTCGAGTTCGCCAACGTCGTGGCGCGTGAGCGTGTCTACAGCGTGACGAACTACTCTCTGGATGGCGGCGAGGTGCAAGCGTCCCTCGGCGTTTCCGTCAAGACGACACCCGTGCATGCGAGCACCGAGGCCGACACCTGGATGATCAGCGGCATCGTCGATCCGACCCAACGCACCAGCACCGCCCAGGAACTGGATTTCGTGCGGACGGCGTCGGAGCAGTCGCGCCGCACGGCGGGCCTCTGCACTGGGGCCTTCGTGCTGGCAGATGCCGGCCTGCTCGACGGCAAGCGGGCGACCACACACTGGGCGTTCGCCGAGGCGCTGCAGGCGCGCTGCCCTGCTGCGCGTATCGAGCCTGACCATATCTTCGTGGCGGATGGCGCCATCTGGACGTCCGCCGGCCTGACGGCAGCGATGGACCTGGCCCTCGGGCTGGTCGAGAAGGACCTGGGCAGCGAGGTAGCCACCAAAGTCGCTCGCGTCATGGTGATGAACCAGCGGCGCGCGGGCGGCCAGCCCCAGCAGTCCGAGCTGCTCAAGCTCGCCCCCAAATCCGACCGCATCCAGACGGCGCTCGAATATGCGCGCCAGAACCTGTCGCGGCCCTTACGCATCGATGAACTGGCGCGGGCCGCACATCTCAGCACCCGGCAGTTCCAACGCATCTTCCAGTCCGAGACGGGCCACTCCCCGGCGAAAGCGGTTCAGCAGCTTCGCATCGAAACGGCACGCACCATGATCGAGCGCGGGCGCCATTCCCTGGAAGTGATCGCGCGGGAAACTGGCTTCCGCGATCGCAATCATCTGCGAGAGGTCTTTGTTCGCACCTATGGCGCAAGCCCGCAAGAATTGCGCAGGGATGCCAGGACGCTGATCGCCGCCTAGCGAGCGTGGCGGCAGGCGATCCCCCTCAGCCCCGCAACGTCACCGAAGGCAGCTCCCCAAACTCCCGCTGGTACTCGCGCGAGAACAGGCTCAGGTGGGTGAAGCCATGCCTTAGGGCGATGGCGGATACCGCGCCCCGTTCCAGGGTGGCGCGCTGGAGGTCCGCGCGCGCGGCCTGGAGGCGCAGCACGCGCAAGTATTCCATCGGCGTGGTGTTCTTGGCCTTGCGGAAGCCCAGTTGCAGGGTGCGCTCGCAGACGCCGCAATGGGCGGCCAGCGCGCCGAGCGTGATTGGCTTGTCGAGGTGGGCGCGCAGGTAGCGGATGGCGCAGCGCACGTAGGCCGGCAGGGCGGCGTGGAAGCCGCGCGGGAGCAGGCTGCCGTCATGGCCGAACTGGTCCACCAGCAGCGTGCCCAGGATCATCCGCTCGATGGCGGCGTCAGTGGCCGGCAGCGCGGCGCCATGCGCGCGGGCGTCGAACTCGGTGCGCAGCCACACCATCATGGCCTGCCAGCGCGGCGTATCCACGGCGTGGAAATCGAAGACCAGCGGCGCCGGCGCGTCGAAGCTGAAGCATTCCAGGAACGCCGCTTCCAGCGCCTGCCGACGGATGACCACGCTGAAGCGCTCGCAGTCGGCATCAGGCTGTAGCCGCACCGGCAGCGAAGGCGAGAACACGCGCACCGCGCCCACCGGCATCTCGTCGGCGCTGCCCTCCATCACCAGCCGGCAGCGGCCCGCCGTCACGGTCTGGATCACGAACTCGTCCTTGCCGACGCGCGGCTCGATCTCCATCGCCCGGCCATAGCGCGTGGTGGCCAGCGTCAGGTGACCGATCTGGCACGTGCGCAGCTGCACGTCGGGCGTCGCGTCTTCGGCATTTCCGACGCTTTCCCCTACATCGAGCCGCGTGGGCCCGAACACCCGCGCGGAGAGCGACTGCACGTGGTCCAGCGCCCGCGCGCGGCCAGCGTGGGCCGTGTTGCCTGTCTGCGATGCGGCGCGCTGCGTCATGGCACGTCTCCGGTGAGGTGCGGCCATCGTAGGAGCCACGCTCCGCTCGGGCAAGTCAGGGAAACCCGCTGTGCCGTGCCCCTGTCCGGATCTCGCGCGGTTTCGTTTCGATGCTGGCGGCTTCGTATCGATGCTACGGCCGCCGCGCCGCGCTCGCTACTGTCAGGGCAGGCGGCCACGCGGCTGCCGGCGGCAGCACGGCCCGACCACGATCGGCCGGCCCGCCCTTCCAACATGGCAGGAGACAACCCCATGCAACCCCCAATCCACCCCGTCGACCAGATGCTGCCCGCCCGGGCGATGGTCTCGCTCGGCTTCCAGCACATGCTGGTCAGCTACCTCGGCGCCATCGCGGTGCCCATGATCGTGGCCGGCGCGCTCAAGATGACGCCTGCCCAGACCACGCTGCTGATCAGCACCGCGCTGTTCACCTCGGGCATCGCCACGCTGCTGCAGACCGTGGGGTTCTGGAAGTTCGGCGTGCGGCTGCCGTTGATGCAGGGCGTGGCGTTCGGCTCGGTGGGGCCGGTCATCGCCATCGGCAGCGACCCCGCACTGGGCTTCAACGGCGTCTGCGGCGCGGTGATCGGCGCCGGCATCCTCACGCTGTTCCTGGCGCCGGTGATCGGCCGGCTCAAGCGCTTCTTTCCGCCGGTGGTGAGCGGCTGCATCATCACTGCAGTGGGGCTGTCGCTGTTCCCGGTGGCCTACCAGTGGACCGGCGGCGGGCACGGCGCCAAGGAGTTCGGCTCGCCGATGTTCTTCGTGGTGGCGTTCGGCACGGTCGCGCTGATCCTGTTCGTGAACAGCCACGGCGGCAAGCTCGTGCGCAGCCTGGCGGTGCTGATCGGCCTGCTGGTCGGTGGCGTGGCGGCGTGGCTGCTCGGCATGGGCAATTTCGACGAAGTGGCGCGCGCGCCGTGGTTCACCCTCGTCACGCCGTTCGCGTTCGGGYTGCCGACCTTCAACGCCGGCGCCATCGCCACCATGGTGATCGTGATGGTGGTGCAGATGGTCGAGTCGATGGGGTTGTTCGTGGCCATTGGCGACATCGTCAAACGGCCCGTCACCGAGCGCGAGGCCACCAACGGCCTGCGCGCCAACGGGCTGGCCAGTGCCATCGGCGGCATGTTCGCCGCGTTCCCGTTCATCGCCTTCATGGAGAACGTGGGCCTGGTGATCGTCACCGGCGTGCGCAGCCGCTGGGTGGTGGCCACCTGCGGCGTGATGCTCTGCGCGGTGGCGCTGGTGCCGAAGATCGGCGCGCTGTTCTCGTCGATCCCCTCGGCCGCGCTCGGCGGGGCCACGCTGGTGATGTTCGGCGTGGTGGTCGCGGCGGGCATCCGCACGCTCGGCCAGGTGGACTACGAGCGCAAGCCGGCCAACCTCAGCGTGGTGGCCATCACGCTGGGCTGCGCGTTGATGCCGGTGATCATGCCGTCCCTGCTCGCCAAGCTGCCGGCCGCGCTGCAGCCGTTCGTCCACAGCAGCGTGATCATTGCCTGCGTGGTGTCGGTCTTCCTCAACCTGCTGCTCAACGGCATCCCGGCGCGCGACGAGGAGCCGGCGCTGGCCGTCGCGCCCGAGCACATCCCGGAGATGTAAGCCATGACCCCTCCCCTCTCCCCTTCCCCGCAAGGCAACCTGCTGGTGCGCGGCGCGGCGGCCGTGATGACCGGCCGGGCCGGCGCCGCGGCACGCGCGGGCGCCGTCGACATCCGCATCCGTGATGGGCGCATCGCCGAACTGGCGGCCGGGCTCGTGCCGGGCGCCGACGAGACGGTCATCGACGCCACCGGCTGCGTGGTCTATCCCGGCTGGGTCAACACCCACCATCACCTGTTCCAGAACCTGCTCAAGGCGGTGCCGGCGGGCATGAATGCCGATCTCCAGGCATGGCTGGCGAGCGTGCCCTACCCCCGGCTGGCGCGCTTCACGCCCGAGCTGTTCCGCACGGCGGTGCGGCTGGGCATCGCCGAGCTGCTGCTGTCCGGCACCACCACCTGCGCCGACCATCACTACCTCTACCACCACGGCCACGGCGCGGAAACCGGCGACGCGTTGTTCGAGGAAGCCGAAGCGCTCGGCATGCGGCTGGTGCTGTGCCGGGGCGGTGCGATCCAGTCGGCCAGCGACCATCCCGGCATGCGCGCGACCGCGCTGGTGCCGGAGACGCTCGACGAGATGCTCGGCGATATCGAACGCCTGAAAGCCCGCTACCACGACGCCGCGCCAGACGGGCTGCGCCGCGTGGCCGTGGCGCCCACCACGCCCACGTTCTCGCTGCCGCCCGTGCTGCTGCGCGAGGTAGCCGGCTTCGCCCGTGGCATGGGGCTGCGGCTGCACACGCATCTGTCGGAGACCGACAACTACGTGCGCTTCTGCGCGGAGAAGTACCGCTGCACGCCGGTGCAGTTCGTGGCCGACCACGACTGGCTCGGCCCTGACGTCTGGTTCGCCCACCTCGTCACCGTCACGCCGGACGAGATCCGCATGCTCGGCAGTACCGGCACCGGCATGGCCCACTGCCCGGTCAGCAACGCGCGGCTCGGCAGCGGCATCGCGCCGGTGCGGGCGATGGCCGATGCCGGCGTGCCGGTGTCGATCGGCGTGGATGGCGTGGCGTCGAACGAGTCCGGCAGCATGGTGCACGAGGCTAATTTCGCTTGGCTGGTGCACCGGGCGCTCGGCGGCGCGACGCAGACCCGCGTGGAAGAGGTCATCCACTGGGGCACGGCCGGCGGCGCGCAGGTGCTGGGCCTGCCCGGCGTGGGCACGCTGGCGCCGGGGCAGTCCGCCGATCTGGCGATCTACGACGTGGGCGGCCTGCGCTTTGCCGGCTTCCACGACATCGCCACGGCCCCGGTGGCGGCGGGCGAACCGACCCCAGTACGCGATGTGTTCGTGCGCGGCCGGCACGTCGTGCGCCAGGGCGAGGTGGTAGGGCTCGACGTGGAGAAGTTGCGCCAGGAGGCACGCGACGCGCTGGCGGTGCTGATGGCGTAAGCGGCTTGCCGAAAGCCGCCGCAGGGTGCGGCGGCGTTCAGGGATTCTTCTCCGCCGCCGAGGCTTCGCGGAATGCCTTCTCGCCGGCGGTGGATATCTCGACCCACTTCTTGTCGGGCGCTGCGCCGTCCACGTAGCTGTCGTGCCAGTTCCACCATTTGTAGGTGGGCGTCTGCGGGTAGCCTTCGGGCGAATCCTCCCAGAGTTCCTGACGCCCCAGCGGGGTGATGTCGAGGCAGTTCCAGGTGTTGCCCATCTGCTCGTCGCCGCGATTGTTCAGGAAGTAGGTGCGGAAGATGCGGTCGCCGTCGCGGAAAAAGACGTTGGTGCCATGCCATTCGTCTACACCAAAGTCGGCATCGAAGCGGTCCGTGATGGTGAACCACGGAATGTCCTTCCAGCCCATGCGCGCCTTCAGCCCCGCAATCTCCGCCTGCGGCGCGCGCGAGACGAACACCATCGTCGTGTCCCGGGCGTTCAGGTGGGCCGGATGGGCGATCTGGTCGGCCACCAGCGAGCAGCCCCGGCAGGCATGCTCGGGCCAGTCGTGCACGCCGGGCTCGTAGAAGGCGCGGTAGACGATGAGCTGGCGCCGGCCGTCGAAGAGTTCCGCCAGGCTGCGCTTGCCGTCGGGCCCCTCGAATGTGTAGGGGGTGTCCACCGCCATCCACGGCATGCGGCGGCGCTCGGCGGCCAGCGCGTCGCGCGCGCGGGTCTGGGCCTTCTCCTTCACCAGCAGCGCCTGGCGCGCTGCCTCCCAGGCGTCCGGCGATACCACCGGCGGGGTCTTCATGTCCTTGGTTGATGTCGTCATGGTTCGCTATCTCCTATGCGTCCTGTACGGGGCGATCCCAGCCTAGTTTGGCACCCGGAGTCGGGATTGGGGAGTAACAAGGCTGACGGGATTGCGTAGGGCGCGGCCCCGGCTGTGCCGTCGTCGTCACAATCGATCATCCGTCCGACGCCATCGGCTACGCCTCAGGGATGATGGCGGCGCCGTCGGTATAGCGCCGGCCCGTCCCCATCCGCCGCAATTCGCCGCCAGCCCTTGCCAGCACTGGCCGCGCGGCGGTCGATACCCACGTCTGATGGATTCCCCCCCGCCGGCCTTCCAGAATGAACCGGACCGTCACGGCTCACTGTCATGGGGACAGCGACCGCGCCGCACGGACCGCCTTCAGGAGGCACAAGCACATGGACGTCCAGACCATCCGGGAGCGCGCGTTCGCCGCGCCGCTTTGCAGCCCGGCCTATCCGATGGGACCGTACCGCTTTCTCCATCGGGAGTTCTTCGTCATCACCTACCGCACCGACCCCGAGCGGCTGCGCGCCGTGGTGCCGGAGCCGCTCGAGATTGCCGAACCGGTGGTCCACTACGAATTCATCCGCATGCCGGACTCCACCGGCTTTGGCGACTACACCGAGTCCGGCCAGGTGATTCCGGTGATCTACCAGGGCCGGCGCGGCAACTACACCCATGCGATGTTCCTCGACGATCACCCGCCGCTGGCGGCGGGGCGCGAGCTGTGGGGTTTTCCGAAGAAGCTGGCCACGCCACGCTTGGCGGTAGAGACCGACACGCTGCTGGGCACCCTCGACTACGGTCCGGTACGCGTGGCCACCGGCACCATGGGCTACAAGCACAAGGCGCTGGACCAGCAGGAGGTGCACGACGCGCTGGCGAACACGCCCAACTACCTGCTGAAGATCATCCCCCATGTGGACGGCACGGCCCGCATCTGCGAGCTGGTCTGCTACTTCCTCAAGGATGTGGACGTGAAGGGCGCCTGGAGCGGCCCGGCCGCGCTGTCGCTGTTCCCGCACGCGCTGGCCCCGGTGGCAGACCTGCCCGTGCTGGAGGTGCTGGGCGCGAAGCACTACGTGGCCGACCTGACCCTCGGGCTGGGCGAGGTGGTCTTCGACTACCTCCAGCGCTAGCCCCAATCCCTTTTCTCTTTCCCTTCCCCTCTTTCGGAGAAACAAACATGAAGCTCCAAGGCAAATCGGCCATCGTGACCGGCGCGGCAAGCGGCATCGGCAAGGCCATCGCAGAAACGTTGGCCCGTGAGGGCGCGGCCGTAGCCGTGGCCGATCTCAACGCGGACGCCGCCAACAAGGTCGCGGCCGAGATCGAGGCCGCTGGCGGCCTGGCCATGGGCGTGGCCATGGACGTGACCAACGAGGATGCCGTCGAGTCCGCCACGGCGGCGGTGGCGGAGCGCTTCGGCGGCGTGGACATCCTGATCTCCAACGCCGGCATCCAGATCGTCGCCCCGATCCACGAATACAGCTTCGCGGACTGGAAGCGCATGCAGGCCATCCACCTCGATGGCGCCTTCCTGACCACGCGCGCGGCGCTCAAGCACATGTACCGCGACAACCGGGGCGGTACKGTGATCTACATGGGCTCGGTCCATTCGCACGAAGCCTCCCCGCTGAAGTGCGCCTACGTGGCCGCCAAGCACGGGCTGCTGGGCCTGGCGCGCGTGGTGGCCAAGGAAGGCGGCGAGCACAACGTGCGCTCGCACGTGATCTGCCCCGGCTTCGTGCGCACGCCGCTGGTGGACAAGCAGATTCCGGAGCAGGCGCGCGAGCTGGGCATCAGCGAGGAAGAGGTGGTGCGCCGCGTGATGTTGGGCGGCACCGTGGATGGCGTGTTCACTACCGTGGAGGACGTGGCCGAGACGGCGCTGTTCCTGTGCGCCTTCCCCTCCACCGCGCTGACCGGGCAGTCGTTCGTGGTCAGCCACGGCTGGTACATGCAGTAAGGGCGACGGGCGCCCCGTGGGAAACCCCGGGGCGCCACACGCCAACCGAGGCGAGGAGAAGACATGTTTCTCGAGAAGCAACCCCTGCAGGGCAGCTCCGGCGCCGCGCGGGCAAGAATCGAAGTGGATCGCGGCTATGCCGTGCGGGCGCTGGTGCTGCAAGGCGGCGGCGCGCTGGGCTCCTATCAGGCGGGCGTCTACGAAGGGCTGGCCGAGGCCGGCATCGAGCCGAACTGGGTGGCGGGCATCTCCATCGGCGCGCTGAATGCGGCCATCATCGCCGGCAACGCCCCCGAGCACCGGGTGGCGCGGCTGCGCGAGTTCTGGGCCCATATCTGCCGGCAGCCCTGGCTGCCCAGCCTGTTCCCGTACGAGACGATTGCCGACAGCGCCCAGCACTGGCCAGACCCGCTGCGCATCTGGTTCGATGGCATCGAGGCCGCACGCGCACTGGTCGAGGGCCAGCGCGGCTTCTTCTCGCCGCGCGTGTGGCGCACGCCGGGCGCCCACAGCGCGAGCTACTACGACACCTMGCCGCTGAAGGCCACGCTGGAGCGCTTTGCCGACTTCGACCGCATCAACCGCCATGCCGACATGCGCGTGTCGGTGGGCGCCGTGAACGTGCGCACGGGCAACTTCGTCTATTTCGACAATACCCAGATCACGCTGCGCGCCGAGCACTTCATGGCCTCCGGCGCGCTCCCGCCCGGCTTTCCGGCCGTGGAGATCGACGGCGAGTACTACTGGGACGGCGGCCTGGTCTCCAATACCCCGCTGTCGGCCATCCTGCAGGCCAAGCCGCGCCGCAACGCGCTGATCTTCCAGGTGGACCTGTGGAGCGCCCAGGGCGCGCTACCGGAAGACCTGATGGCGGTGGCCACGCGCCAGAAGGACGTGCAGTATTCCAGCCGCACGCGCCTCATTACCGACTCGATGAGCGAGCAGCAGAACTTCCGCCGCCTGCTCAACGACGTGCTGGCGCTGGTGCCCCCGGCGCGCCGCCAGACCGAGGCCTACCTGCGCGCGGCGGCAAGCGCCTGCGATGCGCGCCGCAACGTGATMCAGCTGATTTACCGCGATAAATCGTTCGAAGGCAGCGCGAAGGACTTCCAGTTCGGGCCGCTGACGATGCGGGAACACTGGACCAGCGGGTTGGACGATATCCGCGACACGCTGAGCCGTCCGGAATGGCTGGCCATGCCCACGCATGAGGAACCGTTCGTGACGCACGACATCCATCGGCAAGAGGCCGAGGACGCTCAGTAACTCAGTAACCCATCGCCGCCGGCTGGGCCGCGCCATCTCCCGGGCGCGGCGCGGCCGGGCTGGCCCCGCGTGGCGGGCACAGGCCGAGTTCCAGCGCCATCTTCACCAAATCGGCGAAGGTGCGCGCTGCCATCTTGCGCATGGCCCGGGCGCGATGGATCTTGATGGTGACCTCGCTGATCCCCATCTTCCCGGCAATCTGCTTGTTCATCAGGCCCGAGGCGGCCAGCGTCATCACTTCCCGCTCGCGCTCGCTGAGCGTGGCATAACGGGCGCGCAGGTCGTCGCCGCATTGCAGCGCGTGACGCTTGGTGCGATCGACGGCAATTGCCGCCGACACCGCGTCGAGGAAATCCTGGTCCCGGAACGGCTTGGTCAGGAAGTCCACCGCGCCGGCCTTCATCGCCCGCACCGACATCTCGATATCGCCATAGCCGGTGATGAAGACCACCGGCAGGCACATGCCGCGCTGGTTCATCTCGCGCTGCACCTCCAGCCCGTTGGCCACCCGCAGGCGCACGTCGAGCACCACGCAACTGGGCGAGTCGTCGATTTTCACCGCCAGGAACTCTTCCGCCGTGAGGAAGGAGCGCGAGCGCATGCCGACGGAGCGCAGCAGGTTCGCCAGGGCGTCGTTCATGCCGGGGTCGTCATCGACGATGTAGATCAGCGGTTCGAGGGGGGCGCAGCCGTGAGGGGACTTCGGTGGCAGGGATTTCACGATGGGCTCCGGGTCTTGCAGACAACAATTTCAGTTGCTGGAAGTCTAGGCAGGCAGACGGCAGCCAACAAGACGCATGCCCGGGAGGCCGCGTTTCCAAGTCCGCACCAATCGCCCCGGATACGGACGACAAAAAAAGAACCGACGGCCCCGGAGGAGGAAGCCGTCGGTCAAACGGGATGGAGGAGACAGGATGGAGAGAAGCGGGACGGCTTAGAACGTGATGTTCGGGTTCCCGGCGGCCAGCGCCTGCTCGCGCACTGGCGCGGGCGGGTAGATCCACTGGGTGTTGATCATCATCTTGCGTTCCTTGCCTTCGGCGTGCGTCAGCTTGACCTGACGGTCCCAGCCTTCGGTGTAGACCGCGCCCCAGCTGCCCAGGTCCAGGCAGGTGGCGTAGAACGGCTGGCTGTAGTCAAGCGTCGGCAGGCCCAGCAGGTCGGCGGCCACGTTGTGGCCGGCAAAGCGGCCCATGAACAGCGCGTGCTGGCAGGACATCAGCGAGTAGTGGTCCTGGTCGTCGGTGAGCGCGCGCACCACGTCGCCGGCGCCGAAGACGTCCTTGGCGCCGATCACGCGGAGGTCAGGCGTCACGTCCATGCGGCCCTGGCGGTCCAGGTTCGGGGACACCTGCTTGGTCAGCGTGCTGGCGACCATGCCGCCGGTCCAGATGATGGTGTCGGTATCGATGCGCTCGCCGGTGGCCGTGACCACGCCGGTGGCGTCCATCGACACCACACCCGCACCCAGGCGGGTTTCGATGCGAAGCTGGTCCAGCGCTTCCAGAATCTGCGGACGCGGGCCCGGGCCGAGGTCGGGGCCGATGGCCTCGTTACGCTCCACCACCACGATGCGCGGCTGGTAGTCCTTGCCGAAGATGGCGCGCAGGCGCTCGGGCAGCTCGGTCGCCACTTCCAGGCCGGTGAAGCCGCCGCCGACCACCACGAAGGTATTGCGGGAGGCCGTGCTCGGGCGCGCGGCCAGGCCCTGCAGGTGCTCGCGCAGCTTCACGGCCTCGTCGATCTGGTCCACCGCGAAGGCATGCTCGGTCAGGCCCGGCAGGGGCGGACGGAACAGGCGGCTGCCGCTGGTCAGCACCAGGCGGTCATAGCTGACCGACTGCGTGTCGCCGGAGGTGGTGGTCACATCGACGCTGCGGTCGCCCGGGTGAACCCGGTCGACGGTGCCTTCGATGAACTTCACGTTGACCGCGTTCAGCAGCGGCAGCAGGGGCACGGCCATCTGCTCAGGCTGGGCTTCATGCAGGCGGGGACGCACGTGCAGCTCGGCCTTGGGCGACACCAGCGTGATCTCGACCACGGTGTCCGCGTTGCGCTCCATGTCCACGACACGCGCCGCACCGAGTGCGGACCAGACGCCGGCGAAGCCGCCGCCCACAATCAGAATCCTTTGTTTCATGGTCGTTTCCTCTTTATCTCAGCCAGGGGTGCCGCCGGGCACGGCAGCGATGGGATACCTACGGGAGGGCAGGGCACCGCTGCAGTGCGGGGACACTGCGGCGGTGCGGCTTGGTTGCCGTCCTGCTTGGGATGAATCGTAGGTGGAGGGGCGGTGGACCGGAAGTACCGCCACGGTACGCATGCTGTTGCCGCGCAGGCACCAATCGAGGGTGTACTCAGTGGGCGATGGCGATGACGCTTCGCATGCCCTCGCGGGCCATCTTGGCGTAGGGGCACATGCGCTCGGTATTGCGCACAAGCTCCTCGGCCACGTGCCGTTCCACACCCGGCATGCGGATGCGGACGTCCGCGATCAGCGCGTAGGCGCCATCGGCGGGGTCGCGCCCGAACGCGACCTCGACGGCCACGGTCATTGCTGCGACATCGACGTGCGCGCGCTTCGCGATCAGGCTCAGCGCGCCGTGGAAGCAGGCGGCAAAGCCCGCCGCGAAGAGCTGCTCGGGATTGGTGCCGCTGCCCGGGCCGCCCAGCGCGGCGGGCAGCCGCAGGTCCAGCATCAGATTGCCGTCATCGGATCTCGCCACCCCGGATGCACGGCCGTGCTCCGCCGTGCCGCCCGATACCGTGACGGTGGTCGTATACAGCGCGGTGAAGCCCTGGCCCCGGTATCGGTCGAGCAGCGTCAGCGGTGGAGGTTCCAGCCTCTCGTTATCCATCGTGTCTCCCGGCTGGTTGTTATCGATGCATCCAGTCGCTGAAGCTGATGTGGCCGAGCCGCGCCTCCCCTTCCGGCACCAGCGTGCCCTCCTGGAGTTCGGCGCCGAAGTAGCGCGCGTCCGGATCCGCCACGGCGGTCTTGGTAGCGCCGGTGGCCTTGAGGTAGCGCTGTACGAGGTCGCTCATCTGGAAACGCTCCGGGCCGGCGATGTCGACGATGCCGTTGACCGGCGCGGCCAGGGCGGCGTCCGCCACGGCGTCTGCCACGTCATCCGAGGCAATCGGCTGGATCAGCGCGGGCGTGATGCGCAGCGTGTCGCTGTCTCCCGCCGACTGGACGATGGCGCCGAGGAATTCGAGGAACTGCGTGGAGCGGACGATGGTGTAGGGGATGCCGGCGCCCCGGATCAGCGCTTCCTGGGCGATCTTGCCGCGGAAATAGCCGCTCTGCGCGAGCTTGTCCGTGCCGACCACCGACAACGCCACATGATGGGCGACCCCGGCGGCCTTCTCGGCGGCGGCCAGGTTGCGGCCGGACGTCTCGAAGAAGTGCAGCACCGCGTCGTCGGCGAACGAGGGCGAGTTCGCCACGTCCACCACCACCTTGGCACCGGCCAGCGCCTTGTCCAGCCCTTCGCCGGTCAGCGCGTTGACGCCCGACTTCGGCGAGGCCGCCACCACGTCATGCCCTTGCGCGACGAGACGCGCCACGACCTTCGTGCCAATGAGGCCGGTTCCGCCAATGACCACAATCTTCATGATGCTTCTCCTTGCTGAGTGCTGCGTTGCCGAGGGGGGATGAATTCACCCTCATGCTAGACACCGGCGGCGCGTGGCGCCAGACCGACGCCAAGCGCACGGTGTTTCCTGTTTCGCACCAATCACAAGGAGACGTACAAAAAGAAGGCTAGCGGTTCACCTGCAGGCGGTATTCGCTGGGGGAGAGGCCGAAGTGGCGCTGGAAGGTCACGCGCATGCGCTCCTCGCTGCCGAAGCCGCATTCGTTGGCAATCTGGTCGATGGCCCGGTTCTGGTCCTGGAGCGCCCGCCGGGCGGCTTCGAGCCGGAACAGCTCCACGCCCTTGGCCGGCGTGCGGCCGGTCTTCTGCTTGTAGACCCGTGCGAAGTTGCGCGGGCTCATGCCGACATAGTCGGCCAGCTGCTCGACGGAAAGCTCGGCCCGGGACAGGTTTTGCACGATCCACATATGGAGCGACTCGAACACCGGCACCTGCCGGCTCTGCGTGATCAGCATCTCGCTCAGTTGCGGTTGCGCGCCGGGCCGCTTCATGTACACCGCGAGTTCCTTGGCGGTGTTCAGCGCCACCTCGTGGCCGTAGTCGGCCTCCACCATGGCGAGCGCGAGGTCGATGCCGGTGGTGACGCCGGCCGAGGTCCAGAGATGCTGCTGTTGCACGAAGATGGCGTCGGCGTCCAGGTCCACGCTGGGAAACAGCTCGTGGAAGCGGTCGCGCATCGCCCAGTGGGTGGTGGCACGCTTGCCGTCGAGCAGGCCGGCGAAGCCCAGCAGGAAGGCGCCGGTGCACACGGACGCCACGCGCCGCACCTTGCACGGCGCGTCGTGCAGCCAGGCGATCAGCGACGCGGAATGCTGGGCTACGTCGATGATCTTCGGGGAGCCCGGCACGATCACCGTGTCGACAAGGCGCAGATCGAACGTCTCCAGCGACTCGACCTGCAGCATCGTGCCTTCCGCCGACGGTACGGCGCCCCCATCCAGGCTGGCGGTATGACAACGGTAGCCCGCCAGCCCGTGCTCGTGCGCGTAGCGGGAAGCGGCCCAGAACACGGTTTGCGGTCCGGCCAGGTCGAGCAGGCTCACTTCGGGATAGACCACGAAAAGAATATTGCGTGGCATCTGTTCAATGTTCCCTGCGTACGGCGTAGGTGTCTGGCCCATGGCTGGTAGCGCTGAAATCGGTGGATGTTAAGTCTTGCGGACAATCTGGCGCAAGACCGTGACGGGCGGATGTCGGGCTGCCTGGTGGACCCGGCGGACCCGGCGGCACGTGGCGCAGATCGATCACGGCCTGCATCAGCGCAGGGCGTTCGACCATGCCGAGGTAGGCACCGTCCCGGGTCACGACCAGCGGGTCCGCCGGGTGCCGGTGCAGCGTCGGCGTCAGTGCCCGCGCCAGCTCGATGACCGTGGCATCGATGCAGAGCCGGTGCGGCGCGTGCGAGACGAACTGCACGCAGTGTTCGCGATGGATCCAGCCCCGGTAGCACGGCAGCCGCACCACATCGCCAATCAGCTCGCGGCAGATCACCCCCACCGGCACCTCCCCCCTCAGCACGGCCACCGCGCTGGCGGTGGGATGCTGGGCCAGGATCCGCAGCGCGTCACCCAGGGACTGCGTGTGCTGCACGGCGGGAATTCGGCGCAGCAGGGTCGGCAGCACAGCCGTTGGCACGCGATACGGGTCTTGTCTCATCGGGGAGTCGGGGGGCCCACGCTGGCGCAGGCTGGATCGGGACACTGTCAGAGCGAGTCTAGTCAGGCGCGGGATGGTGAACAAGACACCTGGCGCGGCCACGAAGTTTCCCCGTACGCACCAATCGCCCGGCCGATGCCCGGTACGTGCCGAACGCGGCGGGCAGCTTGGCAGGAATTATGGGAACGCTGTCATTTACGTCACATTGGCCCCTAATTACCATCGAAGCAAGTCCAGAACAGGCCGAAAAACCGGCCGGCATCGAAGTCTTTAGTGAGAAGCAAGCATGAACAATGCAGTACGCGTCGCGGTGGTGTACCACAGTGGGTATGGTCACACGCGCCGACAGGCGGAAGCCGTGCACGCGGGCGCCGCCAGTGTCATGGGGGTAAGGAGCGTGCTGATTCCCGTGGAAGACGTCGACGCGCACTGGAAGGACCTGGAATCGGTCGACGCGGTCATCTTCGGCACGCCCACCTATATGGGTAGCGCCTCCGCGCAGTTCAAGGCGTTCATGGACGCCTCGTCGCAGACCGTGTTCGCCACCGGCGCCTGGAAAGACAAGGTGGCCGCCGGTTTCACCAACGCGGCCTCGCGCTCCGGTGACAAGCTGAACACGCTGCAGCAACTGGCGATTTACGCCGCGCAGCTCGGCATGCACTGGGTCAACCTGGGCCTGCCGCCCGGCCACAACCACTCCGGCTCCACCGAGGACAGCATGAATCGTCATGGCTACTTCCTTGGCGCGGCGGCCCAGAGCGATGCGGATGTCTGCGCCGATGACGGCGCCACCGCGGCGGACCTCAAGACTTCAGCCTACCTGGGTGCGCGCGTGGCGCGTGTGGCCCTGCAACTGGCGGCCGGCCGGGCCGAGCTGGCCAAGCTGTCGCTGGCGGCGTAATCACCGCGGCGGCCCGCGCACCGGCTCCGGGTGGGTGCCCTAGGTGGGCACCCTCAGGTGGGCACGCTCAGGCCGCTTCCTGCGCGGCAGCCAGGTAGCCGTGAATCTGCGAGACGACCACAGCCCCTTCGCCCACGGCGGTGGCCACGCGTTTGGTCGATCCGGACCTCACATCGCCGATGGCGAAGATGCCCGGCACGCAGGTTTCCAGCGTGTTGGTCGGCTGTCCGGCCAGGGTGCCTGTCAGCACGAAGCCCTTCTGATCCAGGCCCACCTGGCAACCGCCCAGCCATGCCGTATTCGGGTCGGCGCCGGTGAACAGGAACACATGCTGAATCGCTTTCTTCTCTTCCACACCCGTCTCGCGGTTGCGGAGTACCACGCCGGTGAGCCGGGCGTCGCCGCTCAGGTTCGTCACTTCGGTATGCGCATGGACGGTGATGTTGGGCTGCGCGGCGATGCGGTCGATCAGGTACCGGGACATGCTCTGTTCGAGGCTCGCCCCCCGGATCACGATATGCACGTGCGCGGCGTGCGCGCCGAGGAACACGGCGGCCTGGCCGGCCGAGTTGCCGCCGCCCACCAGCACCACTTCCTGGCTGGCGCAGAGCTTGGCTTCCACCGGCGATGCCCAGTAATAGAGTCCCCGGCCCTCGAACATCGCCCGGTTCGGGATCGGCGGGCGACGGTAGGCGGCGCCGCTGGCGATGATCATCGTGCGCGCGCGCACCGTATCGCCGGCCTTGGTACGCACCTTGTGCACCGTGCCGCAGTCCAGCCGGGCGACTTCGACGGGGCTCGCGATATGCGCGCCGAACTTCTGCGCCTGGGCGTAGGCATTGGCGGTCAGCGTGTGGCCCGAGATGCCCGCCGGAAAGCCGAGGTAGTTCTCGATGCGCGCGCTGGCGCCCGCCTGCCCGCCGGGCGAGAGGGCGTCCAGCACGATCACGCGCAGGCCTTCGGACGCCGCGTAGACGGCGGCGGCGAGTCCCGCCGGGCCGGCGCCGATGATGCCGACGTCGTAGACGCGGTCCTTGTCGAGTTCGGGCAGCAAGCCGAGGCAGGCCAGCACCTGCGTGGTATCGGGCCGGCGCAGCACCGTGCCGTTGGGGCAGATCATCAGCGGGAGGTCGGCCTCGTGGGCGTCGAACTTGCGCAGCATGCCGGCGGCGTCCTCGTCGGTGTCGAGATCGAACACCGAGTAGGGGTAATTGTTGCGGCGCAGCAAGGCCTGGAGTTCGACCATGGCGGCGTCGCTGCCGTGGCCGACCAGCGACGGGCCGCGCCCGCGCTGGATCATCGCCGTGCGGCGCAGGATCAGCGCCTGCATGATCAGTTCGCCGAGCACCGCCTCCGCCACCATCAGGGAGCGCAGGCAGGCCGGGCGCACGACGATGGCGCGCACATCCTCCATGGCGATGCCGTCCACCAGTTCCGGCATGCCGGAAAGCTGGCCGATCTCGGCCAGGAAGTTGCCCGGGCCGTGTTCCGTGACCAGCGTGCTGTCGCCGATGCCGTCACGCTGGACGATGCGCACCCGCCCTTCCACCACCAGCACCAGCCCGCTGGCCGGGTCGCCGGTGCGCACCACCAGTTCGCCGGCACGCCAGGTCCGTTCAGCGCCATAAGGCGCGATCCGGGCGATGTCTGCGGCGGTCAGGTGCGGGTACATCTGCCGACGATGAAACGCAATGACCGGAGCGCCCGGTTGCTCTCCCGACGCATCGCCAGCGGCGGTGGCGGAAGTGAGGGGGTTCGGGAGGGTGTCCATGGCGTTTTCGAGGGTGAGGTGGGCTTGGATTGCAGAGTAGCAGTCCGGCCMCGGAAACTCAGTCATGCACTCGGCGACTCCCGTACGACTTACGTATATCGATCCGCAACCGCTTCGACTGGGGAACAGCAGGAATGAACCGATCCGACACATTGGACCCGGCGGCAGGCGTGGCATCGATCGTCCCGGCGACGCCCTTGGCGCCCGGGGAGGCCATGGAACGTGGCTTCCGCGTCAGCCTCCCGAATCGCGCCGATGCGCTGTCCACGGGCTTTGCGGCGAGCTACGCCGGCATCATGGCCTTCATGGCGGTGGCCAGCGAGGGCAGCTTCGCCAAGGCCGGCGAGCGCCTCGGCATCGGCCGCTCGGCGGTGAGCCGCAACGTGCAGAAGCTGGAGACGCAGCTGAGCACGCGGCTGTTCCTGCGTACCACGCGCACCACACAGCTGACACGCGAGGGCCAGCGCTTTTTCGAGAATTGTCATCAGGGCGTCACGCATATCGTCGAGGCCATGAACGACATGCTGGAGCTGCGCGAAGGCCCGMCGCGCGGCATGATCCGCATCAGCGCMACCGTGGGCTTTGGCCGGAAGGTGGTGGCACCGCTGCTGGAGCCATTCATGGCCGCCTATCCCGAGATCGCCATCGAATTGCTGCTCGACGACCGGCCCACCGACTTCGCCTCCGAGCAGGTCGACGTGGCCTTCCGCAACGGGCGCATCGAGGACTCCAGCATCATCGCCAAGCAGCTGATTCCGATGCAGATGGCGCTGTGCGCGTCGCCCGCCTACGTGGCGCGGCACGGCCTGCCCGATGCGCTGGAAGACCTGAGCCGGCATACCTGCATCAACTTCCGCTTTGCCAGCGGGCGGGTCTTCGAATGGGAGTTCAAGGTGGAGGGGCAACTGCGCAAGGTCATGCCGACCGCGCGGCTCACGTTCAACGACGCCGACCTGGTCCTGCATGCGGTCCTGCAGGGCTGGGGCATCGCGCAGCTGGCCGGGTACCAGATCGCCGAGCCCCTGGCCGCCGGGCAACTGGTGGTGGCGATGGGCCGCTACGCGCCCGACGACCGCGGGCACTACCTCTGCTACCTGAGCCGGCAGCACCTGCCCACGCGCATCCGCGTGTTTATCGACTTCATGACCGATGCGATCCGCGCGCAGGCGCTGAACTGCCTGACCGACTTCAACCCCGAGCCGGATCTGATCCCGGCGCCGATCGGTTGAGTGCCGCCGCGACGAAGTCGATGAACACCTTCGCGCGGGCGGGCAGGCGCCGCCCGAAGCTGTGCAGCACCTGCAGCGGCACGGGCCGCAGGCCGACATCGGGTAGCACCACGCGCAGGCGGTCGGCGTCGAGATCGGCCTGCACAGCCGTGCGCAGGATCTGGGCGATGCCCAGCCCGTTGACGGCGGCGGTGCGCAGCGCCTCGCCGCTGTCCGAGTCGAACGCGCCTTCCAGCGGCACGCGCGCCCCATCGGCAAAGGCGATCGGCACCACCTGCCCGGCCAGCCGGTAGCGCACGTGCCGGTGCGCGGCCAGATCCGCCACCGTGCGTGGCACGCCGTGCCGCTCCAGATAGTCCGGGGAGGCCACCAGCACCAGCGGCAGGTCCGCCAGCGGCTTGGCGAACAGGCCGCTGTCGACCACCTGCCCGGCGCGCAGGGCCAGGTCGAAGCCTTCACGGATCAAATCGACATGCTGGTCGCTGACGCTGACCTCCAGCGCCAGCCGGGGATGGCGCGGCATCAGGATCGCCGTGACCGGCCCCAGCAGCGAGCGCGCGAGGTCGCTCGGCATGCTGATGCGCAGCGTGCCCACCGCCGTGGACGGGGTGCCCAGCACCTCGGCGGCCTCCTCCAGCCCCCGCACCAGCGACGCCACGCGCCCGTAGTAGGCCTGCCCCTCGTCGGTCAGCTCGAAGGCGCGCGTCGAGCGGTGGAACAGCTTCACGCCCAGCCGCGCCTCCAGCCGCGCAATGCTCTTGGACACCGCCGAGGGCGTGGTGCCGAGCCGCCGCGCGGCGGCCGTGAACGAGCCCGCTTCCACGGCGCGGACGAAGGCGGACAAGCCATGCAGGCGTTCGATCGACATTGATGACAGGTTGGCACAAGTGATGGGTCTATTGTAGGGCTGGGAGGCCCCGGCCCGCTCTGGCTAAATGCGTAGGCAAACCCATCAGGGTTATCGAGGAACGCATATGAACACGCTAGCAGGAAAGGTCGCCGTCGTTACCGGCGGCAACAGTGGCATCGGTTTCGCCATCGCCCGTCAATTCGTCGACCAGGGCGCCCATGTGGTGATCGTCGGGCGCCGCAACGACGCCGTGGAGGCCGCCGTGGCCGAACTGGGCGCGAAGGCAGTCGGCCTGACCGGCGACATCGCCGATCTCGCCACCCACGACCGCGTGGCCGCCCTCGTTGCCGAGCGCTTCGGCAGCGCCGACATCTACGTGGCCAACGCCGGGATGAACATCATCACCGAATCCGCACAGGTCGGCATCGACGAGTACGACACCCACTTCGCCACCAACACCCGGGCGGTGTTCTTCGGCGTGCAGAAGATTGCGCCGGTGCTGCGCAACGGCGGCGCGGTGCTGCTGGTCAGCTCGATTGCCAGCGGCAAGGTGCTCGACGGCCACGCGGTCTATGCCGGCAGCAAGGCCGCCATCGAAGCGTTCGCGCGGAACTGGGCGCTGGAGTTCAAGGGACGCGGCATTCGCGTCAACGTGATCAGCCCGGGCCCGACCGAGACGCCGATCCTGGCCAAGCTGGGCGTCGGCCCGGCCGAGCGCCCCGGCTTCGAGGCCGCCATGGCCGCCGCCATCCCGCTGGGCCGGCTGGGCCGCGCCGACGAGGTGGCATCGGCCGCCGTGATGCTGGCAGGCAATGCCGGGAGCTTCATCACCGGCGTGAACCTGCGCGTGGACGGCGGCATCTCGCTGACCTGAGCCGGCTGATCCGGGCGCAGAAACGAAGAAGCCCGCCGGAAGGCGGGCTTCTGTCATGCGTACAGCGGTGTAGTGCTTACTGCGGACGGTTCACCGAGATGTCGAAGAACGGCACCGGCGCGCTGAGGCTGATCATCACGCCCACGCCGGTGTTGTTCAGCGTCATGGCAATGCCCTCGCGCACGCTGGCGGCGGCCGCGCGATAACGCAGGCCCGGCAGCGGGCTGTTCTGCGTCCAGGTGTCCGGACGGCCGTCGCCGCGCAGGCGCGAGTAGACGCCGGTCACCGGATCTGCCGCAGTGATCGTCGTCGACGCCTGTTCCATCAGGATCGTGCCGTCGGCGAAGGCCGTGGTGTCCCAGTACGAATTGGTCGTGCCGACCACCGGCACCGCGCGCGCGATCGCCTTGGTGGCGACCACGATGCCGTTGCCATGCGAGATCACGGCGGTGATCAGGCCATCGGTGCCCTTGAAGGCCACGGCTTGCGCCACACCGCCCGAGGTATAGGTCAGGCTGAAGCCGCCCTGGGGGTTGGCAGAGACCTCGGCCAGTTCCTCGGCGGCCCATGGCGTGCAGGCGCTGGTCCCCGTGCAATCCGAGCCCGCGGTCATCTTGCCGTCCGCGTTCAGGGTGAACGTCACGCGCGTCGGGGCGAACGCCACGGTGGAGTCATCCCGCTCGAAGCCCAGGCCGTTCCAGTTGCCGGCCAGTTCCGCCAGCGGCAGGGTCTGCGCCGGGACGATCAGGGCGGGAATGACGCCGGAGGTGGTCGGCGGCACGAACATGCCCATGCCCGACTTCGCCATCATGATGTCGAACCCGTATGGGGCGATGCCGGCAGCGAAGTGGCAGTCATCGCCGCCAACGGGCGTAAGCGGCAGGGCGGGGCCCGGTTCGGCATCCGGGCTGAAGCTGGTCAGCGGGATGAGCGACGTGGTGTTGGCGTCAAACTTGAACGCACCGCCACCGCCGCCTACCGCCATCAGGAAATAGTTGCCCGTGCGCAGCCCCGCGCAGGTGGCCGAGGCCGGCTGCAGGATCGTGCCGATGGCGGTTGCACCGGCGTTGCTGCCCACCGCTGCCGACAGGTCGGCCAGCGTGGTCTTCGCCGTGGCCAGGCGTGCCATCAGTTGGTCCAGCAGCTTGTCCAGCGCATTGCCGGCGTTGCCGCCATTGGCGGCCACCAGCGGTGCCTTGAACGGGTCGATGCCCGTCAGGTCGACCACGCCGGTCAGGACCAGGCTCACGGCATTGTTGGCCTTGGTCAGGCCGTCCGCGGTGATGAGGTTCTGGGCATTCTTGTCGAACTGGGTGAAGAAGGTCGTGGTGCTCCCGCCCGCCAGCGAGGCGGTCAGCAGTTCGGTCAGCGGCGTGATGTTGGCCACGGCGCTGGTGCCGGAGCCGCCTTCCACCACCGAGTGCAGCGTCGTGCCGTCCGGCGTGGTCACGGCCAGCACGCACGGACGCACAGCGTTGTCGATATTGAGGGTGAACGTGCCGTCAGCGGCCGTGGTGGCCGTGCCGCTACCCGTGGCGCATTTCGCCTGGACCGTGGCGCCAGCCAGCGCCGCACCGACCGCAGCCGTGCCGCTGATCTTTGTGGTCACCGGCGCGCTGCCCGAACCGCCGGCCGGCGTGCTGGTGATGCCATCCCCGGAGCCGCCGCCGCAGGCCGAAAGCACCGCAGCCGCCAAACCCGTCAACAAAATCCTCGATTTCATCCCTGACCTCTTTCTTATGATGTCTTTCCCCGCGCAGCGACCCGCAGCGCGTACCCGCGGGCAAATCTACGATGCCCGGCGGCGTGGAGTGTCAGGGAGTGGTCTTGCGCCGGCCAACCCGCTGTGGGGGGATTGACAACACAACAGGATTGGCACATTTCGGCGACTTTGTCTCAAATCGCAATAATGCGTTATTCGACACCTGAATCCTTGTCAGAGCGGCGGCAGCCGCCGCCTGACCGGCTGGGATTTGACGATGGACGAACTGGTCTCCGCCATATCGGTAATCCGCTCGAGAATATGGTCCAGGTGTTCGATGGAGCGGAGGTACAGCCGTCCGATAAAGCAGTCGTCCCCGGTCACCTTGTCGCATTCGCCGAATTCGGGAATCGATTCGATCAGCTTCTKCACCTGCTGGAGCTTCCCCGGCAGCGGCCGGATGCGGACGATGGCCTGCATCGGGTAGCCGAGCGTGCGCGGTTCGGCATCCACGGTAAAGGCGCGGATCACCCCGCGCTCCTCCAGCCGCCGCAGCCGCTCCGACGCCGCCGGCGACGACAGCCCCACCTGCTCCGCCAGCGCCTTCACCGGCATGCGCGCGTCCTGCTGGAGCAGCGCCAGGATACGGCGGTCCAGATCGTCGATCGACATAGGAAATTTCCCCCTTTTGCCTAATTAAGTAAGGAATATAGGCGACTTGCCTACATTCCGGCATGGGCAGCGGGCGGACGACCTCGTAAACTGCCTAGCCTCGATAGGAGGATTCGCAGTGGACGAGCGCAAACGCGGGATGATGGAAATGGTGGCGGCGATGGTCATCTCCGGCACCATCGGCTGGCTGGTGGTGGTGTCGGGCCGCCCGGTGACGCAGGTGGTGTTCTGGCGCTGCGCGTTCGGCGCGGCCGTGCTGCTGGCGGTCTGCGCCGCCAAGGGCTACCTCAAGCCGGGCACGCTGAACCGCCGCCAGTTGCTGCTCGCGGTGGCGGGCGGCGTGGCCATCGTCGCCAACTGGCTGCTGCTGTTTTCGGCCTACGCGGGGGCGTCCATCTCGATTGCCACGGCGGTCTACAACACCCAGCCGTTCATGCTGGTGGCGCTCGGCGCGGTGTTCCTGCGCGAGCGGCTCACACTGGCCAAGCTCGGCTGGCTGCTGCTGTCCTTCGGCGGCATGCTGCTGATCGTGCAGGCCAAGCCCGGCGCCGGCGCGCCGCACGGCGACTACCTGGTCGGCATCCTGCTGGCGCTGGGCGCGGCGTTCTGCTACGCGCTGGCCGCGATGTTTGCGAAACAGCTCAAGGGCACGCCGCCGCATCTGATCGCCCTGATCCATGTGATCGTCGGCACCGTGATGCTGCTGCCGATGGCGGTGTMGTCGGATTTGCCGTCCGGCCTCGTGCCGTGGGCCACGCTGACCACCATGGGCGTGGTCCATACCGGCCTGATGTACATCCTGCTCTACGGCGCGATTCAGAAATTGCCTACGCACCTGACCGGCGCGCTGTCCTTCATCTATCCGATCGTCGCCATCCTGGTGGACCGGGTGGCGTTCGGCCACCAGTTGCACCCGACCCAGTTGGTCGGGGCGACGCTGATCCTGCTGGCCGCCGCCGGCATGACGCTGGGCTGGCCATGGCGCAAGCCGGCAGCAATGGTGGAGGTGGAGGGCAAGTCCTCAACGTGAGGCGGGGTCCGGCGCGCCGATGCGGTCGAGCGCCGCGAGCACGTCCGGCGCCGGCGCCAGCGTGGCTGCCTGCAGGTTTTCGCGCAGATGGCCGACCGACGAGGTGCCCGGGATCAGCAGGATATTGGGCGACCGGTGCAGCAGCCAGGCCAGCGCCACCTGCATCGGCGTAGCGCCCAGCGAGCGCGCGATATCCGCCAGCGCCGTGGACTGGATCGGCGAAAACCCACCCAGCGGGAAGAACGGCGTGTAAGCGATGCCCTGCCGCGCCAGATCGTCGATCAGCGCCTCGTCGTGCCGGTGCACGAGGTTGTACTGGTTCTGCACGCAGACAATCTTCGTGATGCGCTGCGCCTCCGCCACCTGCGTGGCAGTGACATTGCTCAGACCGATGTGGCGAATCAGGCCCTTTTGCTGCAGTTCGGCCAGCGCCACCACCTGCCGCTCCAGCGATCCTTCGGACGGCGCGTGGATATCGCCCATCGCCCGCAGATTGACGATATCCAGCGCCTCCAGCCCCAGGTTGCGCAGGTTGTCGTGCACGCCGCGCGCGAGGTCTTCCGGCTCCAGCGCCGGAATCCAGGCGGCATCCGCGCCGCGCACCGCGCCCAGCTTGGTCACGATCAGCAGATCGTCCGGATACGGGTGCAGCGCCTCGCGAATCAGCTGGTTAGTGATATGCGGGCCGTAGTAATCGCTGGTGTCGATATGGTTCACGCCCAGCGCCACGGCCTCGCGCAGGACGGCGATGGCGGCGTCGCGGTCCTTCGGCGGGCCGAATACGCCGGGGCCGGCCAGTTGCATCGCGCCGTAGCCGAGGCGGCGAATGGTCCGACCGGCCAGCGAAAAGGTGTTCAGGGGTTGGGATGCCGACATGACGCGCTCCTTGGAAGTGGGTGAAGCGAGTATGAGAGCGATTGCGCTGTTCGATAATCCCATCTAGATTGCACAGGTTGTTCAATAATCTGCACAGTCCGTGCCATTGCTGCGATGGAATTCAACGACCTTGCCGCCTTTGTTTCAGTCGCCCGCGCGGGCGGGTTCCGGGATGCTGCACGGATCGGCGGGGTATCCGCATCGAGCCTGAGCATTGCCGTGCGCCGGCTGGAAGCGCGGCTCGGCCTGCGGCTGCTGAACCGCACCACGCGCAGCGTGGCGGCGACCGAAGCCGGGCTGCGCCTGCTGGAGAAGCTGACGCCGCTGTTCAGCGAGATGGAAGCCTCGCTCGACGTGCTGAACCTGTTCCGCGACAAACCCACCGGCACGCTCCGGCTCAACGTGCCGTCGAGCGTGGCCACGCTGGAGCTGACCGCGCTGCTGCCCCGCTTTCTTGAGACTTATCCCGATATCCGCGTCGAGGTGATCGTCGAGGACAGCTTTGTCGATCTGCTGACGATTGGCTGCGACGCCGGCATCCGCTATGACGAGCGGCTGGAGCAGGACATGATCGCCGTGCCGATTGGCGCGCGCGTGCAGCGCTTTGCGACGGCTGCGGCGCCGTCCTATCTGGATCGGCACGGCCGGCCCAGCCATCCGCGCGAACTCCTCGGCCATGCCTGCCTGCGCGGCCAGTTCGCGGGCGGCGCGATGCCGCCGTGGATCTTCGAGCGCGATGGCGAGGTCGTGACGCTGGACCCGCCCGGCCCGCTGGTCGTGAAGCCGGCCGCCGCCTTCCACCTCGCCTTCGAGATCGCCCTGGCGGGCGGCGGCGTGGTCCATTTCTTCGAGGGCGGCCTGCGCCGCTACCTCGATAGCGGCGCGCTGGAGCCCATCCTGGAGCCGTGGTGGCAGACGTTCTCCGGACCGTTCCTCTACTACCCCGGCCATCGCCACGTGCCCGCGCCGCTGCGCGCTTTTATCGATTTCGTGAAGGCGGCGTAAATCAGAACGGCGCCGCCAAGGTCAGCCGCACGCCCTGCTGCAATCCGCCCATGCCGAACATCACGTTGTAGTCCAGCCCGAAGCGCATCGAGCGGGTGCGCAGCTTGGCGCCCAGACCCACCTGCACGCGGTCGCGACCGTACGGCGAGCCGTTCACAGTGTAGGCCGGCCCGGCGCCGGCCAGGTCGGCATAGGCCAGCCCGGCCCCGCTCTGGCCGTTGAAGTCATGCTGGAATTCGACCCGCGCGAACGGCAGGAACAGGCCCCAGCGCGTGGGCTGCGCGTACTCGGTGCGCAGGCCCAGCGTGCCGGACACCGCGGTCACGGTCTGCCCGAAGTAGGTCAGCGAACTGAAGCCGGCGCCCGTTTCCGAATACCGGTCGAGCGTGCTTTCCGAGACCGACAGGCGGCCGTAGGGCGACACCAGCCACGCCGAGTCGCGGTACTCGTAGCCGGTGGAGACCGAGGCGAAGACCTGATGCCCGTCGCGGCTGCCATAGGCGAAGGCGCTTTCGTCGCCCACCCAGCGGCGCGAATCGAAATTCAGCGAGCCGTAGCCGGCCACCCCGTCGATAAACAGCGAGGGCTTCGGGCGATAGCTGCCGTAGAGCGCCACGCTGAAGGCGTCGGCCTTGCTTTGCGTGCCGGAGGCCCCGACGTCCGTCGAATCGCGCCCGTAGCCAAAGCCGAGGCCGAGCGTGAATTCGTCCGAGAACCGGTAGTCCGCGCCGGCGGTCACGCCGCCCGTGGTGAAGCGGAAGCCAGACCGTTGCGCCGTGGTGTTGGCGAAGCCGAAGTCCACCGTGCCGGCGGTCCAGAAGGCCAGGCGGATATCGTCATTGTCCGGCGTCGACGCGGCGCCGGCATTCGGCAGGTCTGGTGCGGTGCCCTCGCCGGTCCCATCGCCGGCGCCGGCTTCGGCGGCCACCGCGGCCTCGCGCGATCCCGCTCCCCTATCCATCCCACCGCGCCGGCCCGTGTCGGCCAGCCGGCTCGCGGGCAGCACGCCGCGCAGGCAGGCATCGCGCGCGGTCAGGTTCTGCTCGGACTCGCAGCGCCGCGTATCGCCCTCGGTGCGCGGCATCTGCACCGTGATCTGGTTGCCAGACGGCGCCCGGCCCTTGCCGTGCAGCTGCTCCAGACGCTGGTTGTAATTGCTGAGCTGCGCCGTCGCAAAGCGGCGCGCGGCCTGGATCTGGGCGTTGATCAGGCCCGAGACGTCCGGGTCGGTCGACGGATCGCGGCGCGCGGCCACGCTCAGCTCGAGCACGGCTGGCGACGAGGTGGCGATGGCATTGCTCAGCGTGTAGGTCACCACGGCGGCGCCCGAGAACGCGGCAGCCGGCGTGAACGTCACCGTGTAGCCGGCGGCGGCAGCCACCTGCTTGTCCGCGCTGGCGGGGCTCTTGGTCGCGCTGGCGGCCACGGTGGCACTGCCGGCGTTGGCCGGCGTCACCGAGACGATGGTCACGCCCGTGAACGGGCCACCCGTGGCGCCCTCGGTCACGTCCACGCTGACCGGCCGGTTGGCGAGGGTCGAGAGCTGCCGCTGGGCCACCGCGATCGGCACCGCGTTCACGTTGACGGTGACCGTCACCGGCGCCGAGGCCCCGGCGCTATTGTTCAGCGCGTAGGCGAACGTCACCGCGCCCGAGGTGGTCGGCGTGGGGGTGTAGACAATGTCCAGCCCATTGACGACCACGCTGCCACTGGCCGGCGGCGTGGTGATCGTCACGCCCGAGAACGGCGCGCCCGTGGCGTTGGCGGCGGCATGGATCGTCACTGGTCCGTTGGAGGCCGTGGTCACCGCCACCGGCGGCGCTGTGGGAATCGTCTGCGCCGTGGCCAGCGTGAAGCTGCGGGTGGTGGTGAATGGCGCGCCCACCCCCGTGCTGCTGTCCATGATCTTCACGGTAAAGGTGGAGGCGCCCGGCGTGGTCGGGGTACCGCTCAGCACACCAGTGCTCGCGTTCAACGACAATCCGGGCGGCAGCGTGCCGGCCGAGATGCTGAAGGTGTAGGGTGCCACACCGCCAGCGCCGGTCAGCGTCTGGCTGTAGGCGGTGCCGAGGGTCGGCGTGGGTAGCGTGGCGGGCGACAGCGTCAGCGTGGGCGTTCCCACGATCAGCGTGTAGGGCCGGCTGCCCGTGTATGGGCCGCCGCCGGTGCTGCTGTCCGTGGCGGTTACGGTGACGTTGAAGGCGCCACTCGCTGTCGGCGTCCCCGACAGCAAGCCCGCCGGGGACAGCGTTACGCCAGCCGGCAGCGCCCCGCTGGTCACGGCATAGGTATACGGCGCCGTGCCCCCACCTGCCGTCAGGACCTGGTTGTAGGGCGCACCCACGGTGCCGTTTGGCACGGCCGTCGGACTCATGGTCACCATCGGCACGCCGACGGTCATCACGTAGCTCTGCGTAGTCGAGAAGCCTGCGGTGTCGGTCGCGGTGATGCTGAAAGCGACAGCGCCGCCCCCGGTTGGCGTGCCCGCTAACACCCCACTCGGGCTTAGCGCCAGCCCGGACGGGAGCGTACCGCTCGTCACGGCATAGCTGTACGGCGCGGTCCCGCCGCTTGTCGACATGGTCTGGCTGTAGGCGATGGCGACCACGGGAGTCGGCAAGGTGCTCGGACTCATCGAGAGGGTTGGCGGAAGGACCGACAACGTCAGCGGACTGCTCGTCTTGGAGAACGGGCCGACACCTGTGCTGCTGTCGGTCGCTTTGACCGTGAAGACGTAGGTGCCGGCGCTCGTGGCCGTGCCGGCCAGCGTACCGTTGGAGGCGAGGCTGATCCCAGACGGCAGTGCGCCTGAGGCGAGCGTATAGGTGTACGGCGCGGCGCCGCCGGACGCCATGGCCAGCGACTGGCTGTACGGCACGCCTGCGGTGGCGGCGGTTGGCGAGGGCAGCGCATAGTTGATCGTCGGCGCCGAAACCGTGACCGTGACCGTGGCCGGCGCCGAGGTACCCGCCCCGTTCGTCGCCGTGTAGGTGAAGCTGTCCGGGCCGGCATAGCCGGCAGTGGGCGTATAGGTGATCGTCGTGCCCGACGGCGTAGCGGTGCCATGGGAGGCCCCCGTCGCCACCGCGACGCTGGTGGCCGCGCCGCCGGTCAGATTCAGCGTGATCGGGTTGTTGGTGCTCCCGTAGGCCACCGTGGCGGATACCGCCCCCGCCGTGGGCAGCGTGACATAGGTGAACCTGTCTGCGGCGCTGATGGCGCTGGTGCCGTCTGCCGTGGTCACGGTCACATCGACCGTGCCGGCGGCCCCGGGGGGCGCTGTGGCGGTGATATTCGTCGAACTGCCCACGACGAAGCTGGCCGAGGTCGCGCCGAACCTGACGTCGGGTATGCCTGTGAAATCGGTCCCGATGATCGTCACAATCGTGCCGCCGGCGGTGGATCCGCTGGAAGGGCTGATCGACGTCACCGTGGGCGGCACCGCCCATGCCAGTTGCGCGACAGCCATCAGCCACAGCGCCAGGATCGTTCCCAGCCATCGCCGGAAGACCCTCGCCATGCCCGTGGACCCTGCGCGCGCCACCCCTGCGGCGCCGTGCTGGCAACCGCCTCGTTTTTTGTTGTTTTGCACCCGATTTCTCCCGCAACCCCGCTTTTATTTAGGGGGCTGTTCTTTTTTCAGACCGGGCAGACCATAAGCGAAAGTGGCGCCTACGGCATCCCCCCTATTGGGTACTGTCGCCCGTGCAGCGGCCGCTTTGTCCATTTTTCACAACGGACTCGCCCATCAAAAATTCCTGAAAATTCCTCTTGAAATGAGATCGATTCCCATTTACACTGCTTTCACTGTCTGACGAACGGCACCGCCGGCGCAGACAAAACAGTTTTCAGGGCGTGGCAGCAATGCGGCGCCTGTTACCGACTTTTGTGGGGACCGCTCCGACACACGGAGCGTTTGGTAGTAGCCAGTCGCAGGAAGATCGGGAAAACATCCAGACCCCGTTTTCCCGATCGCGTCATCCTGCGACAAGCCAGGCCACCTTTTTATTCCGCGCGCCGTCAGGCACGGCGCGCCGCCCGGGACGGGCTGCCAGTCTGCGTCGTCCGGCCCGGGTGCTTCTCGCCTGATTTCCAGCACGCCTCGGCCGGTGGGCCATCGATACCTCGATACCCGCGCCCACCGCCTTCGGAATCCTCGTGGAGTCAACTAACTGAGCGCACCCCGCCCGGTGCGAGCCGCCGCATGTCCCTGTCATCCGTGAAGTCCAGCCCTACCCCTCTCCAACGCGCCGGCCTCAAAGCCACGTCGCCCCGCATGCATGTGCTGGAGGCGTTCCGGCGCAGCGACCGCCGCCACCTGAGCGCGGAAGATGTCTACCGGATCCTGCTGGCGCAGGAAGTGGATGCGGGCCTGTCCACGGTCTATCGCGTGCTGAACCAGCTGGTGCAGGCCAATATCCTCCTGCGGCACACGTTCGAAGCCGACCACGCCGTGTTCGAACTGAACGAAGGCGGCCACCATGACCACCTGATCTGCGTGAGCTGCGGGGTGGTGGAGGAATTCCGTGACGAGGGGATCGAGCAACGCCAGCGCAAGGTGGCGGCCGAGAATGATTTCGAGTTGCGCGAGCACATGCTGGTGCTCTATGGCCTGTGCCCGGCCTGCCAGGTGGTGCCGGGAAGCGAGTAATCGGCCGGGCAGAAGTGCCGGCCGGATCTCTTACAGAATTGGCCGATTCTGTTACAAATGTGCGTGAATAGTAATACGCCAGATGGGTAGAGTGGAGTCATAACCTCTCACCCCCTGGTGAATACTATGAACAAGCGTCCTCTTTCCCTGCTGGTTTTCGTCGCTGGCGCCGCCGCGCTGGCAGCTTCCACTGCCGCCGTGGCGCGCGTCGATATCGACGTCAACCTCGGCGCGCCGGCCCCGGTCTACGTGGCACCCGCTCCCGTCTATGTCGAGCCCCGTCCGGCCCCGGTCTACATGCCGCCGCCGCCGGTGGTCTATCGTCCGGCGCCGGTGGTGGTGGCGCCGGTCGTGATCGGCTGGCATGGCGATCGCTACTGGGATGGCGGCCGCTGGTATGACCGCCGCCAGTACCAGGCGTGGCATCGTCACGACAACGGCCATGGCTATGGGTATGGCCGCGACCGTCACGATGACCATCGCGGCCATGACGACCACCGCGACCATGGTGACCGTGGCGACCACCGCCACTAAGTCAGACCAATAAGCCAGTCGTCAGGAGCTTGCCGCAGCGGGCTTGACCGCCGGCGCGGCCGGCTTCAGCACCAGCCAGACCGCCGCGCCGATCAGCAGCATTCCGGCGGCATGCGCCCACGACAGCGTCTCGCCCAGGAACATCCAGCCCCAGACGATGCCGAACGGCGGAATCAGGAAGGTCACCGTCAGCGACCGCACCGGGCCCAGATCCGCCACCAGCCGGAAATACAGCACGTAGGCGATGGCCGTGCAGACCATGCCGAGGCCGAGCATGGCCGCCCACACGCCCAGGCCAGCGGCCGGCAGCGTGTTCTCGCGCACCAGCGCGGCCAGGCTGAACGGCAGCAGGAACAGCGTCGCGCCGACCATGCTGCCCGCCGCCACGAGCCGGTTATCCAGGCCGCCGCGCGCGGTGATCCAGCGGCGCGTCAGGAAGCCGGCCAGCCCGTAGCACGAGGTCGCCACCAGGCAGGCCAGCGCGCCGAGCAACACGTCGTGCGAGAACACCACCGGGCCAGTGCGCGTGAGCACCGCCACCCCGGCCAGCCCGATCAGCACCCCCATCCCCTTGGCGCGCGTCAGCTTCTCGGCGAAGAACAGACTGCCGATCAGCACGCCCATCAGCGGCGTCATGGCGTTGAAAATGGCCGAATAGCCCGCCGGCAGCCACAACGCAGCCACCGAATACATCACGAACGGGATACCCGAGTTGATGATGCCCAGCGCGATCACCGGGCGCCACTTGCCCTGCATATCCCATTTCACTTTCATCAGCATCAGGCAGGCCGCCAGCGTGACGGCACCGATCAGCACGCGGAAGAACGCTGTCGGCAGCGGCCCCAGCACCGGCGCGCCGATGCGCACGAACAGGAAACTGGCGCCCCAGATGGCGGACAGCGACAGCAGACGAATCAGGTCGGAGGGTTTCATGGGCTTCGTGAGAAGCAACGATTCGGGCGCCTGCCGCGAAACCGTTGCGCATTGGATACAAAACGACGAAAAATCGATCGATATGCCCCGTGCCGTAGGTTGATTGAACAACACGACGCGCGACACCGTACTGCCATTACACCGCGCCCGACGGCAGGCTGCGCGCTGGAATCGGACCTGATCCTGACCACGAAAATGGCCAAAGAACACGCGCTAAAAGTCGCAAAGTCTGCCCAAAAGTGGGGCAAAGATCACCATTGTTGCGGAATCGCCGCAGAATCGCTTTCGGATGCCTTTCATACCTACCCCCCATATGTGGGGAGCCCTAGCACAGGGCGTGACATCGCGTATTCGATTCCGCTAAACTCTGTTCTGCGCCAGAGTTAATTGACCCCTCCGACGCATTCCCGACAAGCCGCCAGGCAACCCTGGCGGCTTCTTTTTTTTCTGCCGTCGGAAAGCGCCTATCGTATGCGACTTCGGCATCTCTTGGGCAGCGCCGCAGCGCGCGCGGTAAAATCCGCGTCAACCGCCAGTCCCCCCTTTGCGTTGCCTGCCTCATGAAACGACAGTTCCTCGGCTTGTTAGCCCGCGTCTACGTCTTGCAATTCGCCATGGAGGTGCCCGCCACCGTGGCCATGCTTGCAGAAATGCTGATGGAGTACGGATTCCAGGTGGATATCGGCACGGTGCGGCCTTTGCTGCGCGCGTTGCAGATGGATGGGTATCTGGAAAGTGTATTGCGCGACGGTATCGGGCGGGTCTACCAACTGACCGAACAGGGACGCGAGGAACTGGCGAGCAGCCGGCTGCGCATCGACGAACTGTACCGCCGGCTCCATTCGCCCAACGGCGAGGACGCGGCGGCGTCCATCGTCAACGGCTGAGCCCCGACTGATCCCCAGACAAGACAAACCCGGCTGTGCGCCTGAGCGCCAGCCGGGTTTTTTCATGGCCACAGCGAACCTGAAGCGTACCCGTTTCTGCGGCGCCGGATGGGTGCCGGAGGGGCCTCAGGCGACGCGCGAGAAGCCGTCCCCGGCCAGCAACAGGTCGCGCAGCGCGTTCAGCCCCAGCGGTTGGGAGAACAGGAAACCCTGCACCGCGTCGCAGCCCTCGCCACGCAGGAAATCCAGCTGCGCGGTCGACTCCACACCTTCCGCCACCACGTGCAGGTGCAGTTGATGGCCGAGCGCGATGATGGCGGCCGCCACCGCGCGGTCGTGGCCGGGCACGGCCAGGTCATCGACAAATGACTTGTCGATCTTGAGCTTGCTGATCGGCAGCCGCGTCAGGTAGCCCAGGCCCGAATAACCCGTGCCGAAGTCGTCGATGGACACACTCACGCCCAACTGGCGCACGCGCCGGAACGACTCGATCGTGGTCTCGCCGCCATCCACGAGAATGCCTTCGGTGACCTCGATGGTCAGGCTCGGGGCCGGCAGGCTGGCCGCCTGGAGGCAGCGCGCGACGGTCTCCGGGAAGTCCGCCCGGCGCAGTTGCAAGGGCGAGATGTTCACCGCCACGTCGATGTCGCGGCCCAGTTCGTTGCGCAGGGTCTGGATGTCGCGGCATGCGGTGGCCAGCGTCCACTCGCCCAGCGCGTCGATCATCCCGCACTGCTCGGCAATCGGGATGAATTCGGATGGCTGCATCACGCCGCGCTCGGGGGTTTCCCAGGCGATCAGCGCCTCCACGCCCACCACGTTCAGCGTGGCGAGGTCGACGATGGGCTGGTAGCGCAGCCGGAATTCCTGTTCGGCCAGCGCGCGGCGCAGCAGCGCCTCGATCGTGAAGCGGGTCAGCGAAGCCTCGGCCATCTCGCTCGCAAAGCGCCGCAGCTGCGCCCGGCCGCCGCGCTTGGCCGCGTACATGGCCGAATCGGCGGATTTCAGGAGGTCGGTCAGCGTCTCGCCATCGTCGGGATAGATCGCCATGCCGAGCGAAGGCGTCACCCGCAGCGGCTGCCCGGCCAGGTGCCCGGCCAGCTGCAAGCCTTCGGAGACGCGCGCCAGGATCTTGGCCGCCGTCAGTTCGGCCTCGCTGTCATGGCGCAGGCCGCCCAGCACCACGGCGAATTCGTCGCCGCCCATGCGTGCCACCACGTCGCGCGGCTGCACCGTGCCGCGCAGGCGCTGGGCAATCGTGCGCAATACGTCGTCGCCCACCGGGTGCCCGAGGGTTTCGTTGATGTGCTTGAAGTGGTCGAGGTCGAGCAGCAGTAGCGCCACGCGCTCGCCATGGCGGCGCGCATCGTCGAGGACGGCCTCGGTGCGGCTGTGCAGCGCGGCGCGGTTCAGCAGCCCGGTCAGCGCATCGTGCTGCGCCAGATGGCGGATGTACTCGTCCACGCGGCGGCGTTCGGTCTGGTCCTGCGTCGCCTGGGCCTGGGTCACCTGCCCGGACGCCCGGCGGCTCCACCAAGCCCGCGCCGCCCAGCCCGCCAAAGCGCCGCCCGCTGCAACCAGCAGCCAGGGCAGAACGGGCAACCACGCGGACAAAGTCATGAAGGCAGGATAAAAGACGGTGGAAAATGGCGCCGGCCCCCCCTCGTTTGGGGGGCAATTTCGACACGCCGGCCGCACTATACCGTGCCGGCCCAACGGCGCACAGTGCTTCCGCACACACATGCGCGGGCCGCCAGCAGAAATGCGCGGCCGTTGTCAACGCCGTTTCTCCCGGCTGACTCAAACGGGTGATGCGTGATAGGTTCCCCCCGCTGCCGCACCCCCGGAATCAGGCACGGGAAGTGCGTGAGCAGCATTGTTTTCCACTCCCGCGCGCCCTCGCCCTCCGTATTGCCCGCGTTTGTCAGCATGCCCCGCATCCAACCCTCCCTGAAGGCGCGCATCGCGCTGATCACCACGGTGCTCGCCGCCGTGCTGGGGACGGGCATCGTACTCGGCTCGCTCTATTACGCGCACCGGGACCTGGAGGACGCCCTCCAGAACCAGCAGGACTCCATCGTCAAGCTTTCTGCCGACCAGCTCGACACGGCCATGGACGACCGCATCGTGATGCTGGCCCATATGGCACCGCAGATCGGCGCGGTGCTGGAGGGCGCACACGGCCGGGCTCGGGAGGACGTGCGCGCCGACCTGCTCGACGTCATCGGCAAGACCATCCCGGTGCCGGCGGCGTTCAATTCGGTGGTGGTGACCGATGCCACGGGCAGCGTGCTGACATCCTCCGGCCCGCCGATCGAGGTGTCCGACCGCGACTACTTCCGCGAGGCGGTGCGCACGCTGAACCCGGTGGTGGCCGCGCCGATCCACGCGCGCGTCGATGGCACGATTGGCGTGCTGGTGGCGATGCCGGTGGTCTCGGCGTCGAAGCAGTTCCTCGGCCTGGTGGGCGGCTGGCTCGATCTGTCGCGCTCGAACTTCCTGGTCGAGATCGCGCGTAGCCGGCTGGGTAGCACCGGGTTCTACTGTCTGGTGTCAGCGGGTGCCAAGCCGGTCTACGTGCAGCATCCGGACACCCGCCAGGCCCGCCAGCCGGCCCGCGCCGTGGGCGACACCTGCGGCGAGACGGAGCGACGCTTCCTGATGATGGCGGGGCTGGTGCTGGGCGGCGTGGCACTGGCGATCTGGCTGGCGGTGCGGCGGCTGCTCATGCCGCTGTCGCGGCTGCATCAGGTGGTGCAGGCCAGCGCCGACGACGCCGACGCCTTCGAGCGCCTGCCGCGCCGCCCCCAGCGCGATGAAATCGGCGACGTAACGCGCGCGTTCATCCGCCTGATGCGCGATGTGCGCCAGCGCGGCCAGCAACTGGCGCGCAGCGAGCGCCGGCTGCGCGCGGTCACGGACAACCTGCCTTCGCTGCTGGCCTTTGTCGACAACGACGAGCGCTACGTCTTCAACAACATCGCCTACGAGCAGGCATTCGGCATGCCGGTGGAGGCGATCCGGGGCAAGACTGTGCGGGAGCTGCTGGGCGAGGAGCGCTACGCGCTGGCGCGCCCCTTCCTGCAACAGGCGCTGGCGGGCGCGGTGATCACGTTCGAGAGCGAATACCGCACGCCGCAGCCGCACTGGATGGAAATGAGCTACCGCCCCGAATGGAGCGAGGACGGCAAGCAGGTGGTGGGGGTGCACATCCACGTGCAGGACATCACCCAGCGCAAGCTGGAGCACCAGCGGCTRGCGCGGATCTCCCAAACCGATCACCTGACGCAGCTCGAGAACCGGAGCGCCTTCGAGAGCCAGCTCCACGCGGCCATGGCGCGCAGCCGTGATGAGAATAGTCTGATAGCGCTGCTGTTCCTCGACATGGACCGCTTCAAGGCGGTGAACGACGCGCACGGCCATGCCACGGGCGACATGCTGCTGCAGTCGTTCGCCCTGCGCGTGCGCCGCTGCGTGCGCGACCAGGACCACGTCGCACGGCTGGGCGGCGATGAATTCGCGGTCATCCTGGAAGACATCCCCTCGCCCGCCACGGCCCAGCGCATTGCCGAGTCCATCCTGGACTCCATCGGCCAGCGCTTTTACTTCGACGGCGTGATGGCCGATGTGGACGTCAGCATCGGCGTGGCGCTCTATCGCGGCAGCCCGATGACGGACGAGACGCTCAAGCGCATGGCGGACGCGCTGCTCTACCGCGCCAAGGCGCTCGGCCGGGGCCGCTACGAGATTGGCCCGGCGGAGCTGATGGCGCTGGAAGCCTGACGCCCTGAAGGGGCATCACCGGCGGACTTTCGGCGCTGAAAGCGCCACCCGCCCGGGGGCTCAGTGCTTGGTCGAGTCGTCGGACGCGTCCGATGCCTGCGGCGCGGCCTCGTCGAACGGCACGTGCCGGCCATCGGCCGACTGGTAGCCCAGCCGCGCGCTCTCGCCCATCATCCGCTCGTAGGCCAGCATGGCCTCGGCCACCGCCTGGGGTTCGCCCTTGAATACGACTACATCGTTGCCGCAGCTCGGGCACTCGCCGCCGAATACGGCGTCGATGCCGCGCAGGCCGGGGGCCGGAATCGCATCGAAATTGGTGAACGAGGTCTTGCACGCGCCGCAGACCAGTTGTGCGGGCCGCAGGGCGTCGATTCGTGCCTGCGCCTGCTGCGCCCGTTCCTCGGGCGTGCCCCGCCGTTTTGCTTCACCCATGATGCCGTCCTTTCTCGCAGCTTATCGCTGCCAATTTGCAACTTCTTCACGCTTCTCCGGCCATTCAAATCGATGGACCGGAACTATCCAACGCTGACGGCGCCGAACCTGAGGCGGCCATTGTAGACCACGCCACATTGCGGCAGGACGCCGAGGCGCCTGCTATTGTGGATAACGGTTGCTGGTTGTCGACCACCCACCCCCAAGGAGGACACCCGATGATTCGACCCACAGTGCGAGAGAATTTTGACCGGTATGCCGACTGTATCGCCGCCTGCAATGCCTGTGCGGCCGCCAGCCTGAAGTGCGCGGCCGCCTGCCTCGAGGAGCAAGACGCCCGGAAGATGACCCGCTGCATCGCCCTGGACATGGACTGCGCCGGCATCTGCACCCTCGCCGCCTCCTACATGCTGCGCAATAGCGAATTTGCTCCCCTCGTCTGTGAAGACTGCGCCGAAGTGTGTAAATGGTGCAAGGAAGAATGTGAACGACATGACCATTGGCACTGCCAGGAATGCGCCGCGGCGTGCCAGGCCTGCATGGAAATGTGCCTCAAGATGACCGCCTGACCCGCCGGCATCGACAGCAATCTCCACGGCAATCTAACCGCCTGACGGCGAAAGGGGCTTCAGCGCGAATGTGACGCGGGAAGGCTATGCTAGCAGTCCTGCCTGATCCTGCAGCCTTCCCTCAAGGAGTCCGTCCATGTCCGCCAAGCCCGCAAACCCCTCGTCAGCCACCCGCATCGAAAAAGACAGCCTCGGGGATGTGGCCGTGCCGGCCGATCATCTCTGGGGCGCCCAGACCGAGCGCTCCCGCCAGAATTTCCGCATCGGCACTGAGAAGATGCCCCCGGCGCTGATCGAGGCGTTCGCCGTGCTCAAGCTCTGCGCGGCCCGTGCGAATCGCGACCTGGGCGTGCTGAAGCCCGAGATTGCCGAAGCCATCGAGCAGGCCGCCGAGGAAGTCATCGCCGGCAAGTGGCCGGCCGAGTTCCCGCTCTCGGTCTGGCAGACCGGCTCGGGCACGCAGACCAACATGAACCTCAACGAGGTGATCTCCAACCGCGCCATCCAGCTGCTGGGCGGCGAGGTCGGCAGCAAGAAACCGGTTCACCCGAACGACCACGTCAACGCGAGCCAGTCGTCCAACGACAGCTTTCCCACGGCGATGCACATCGCCGCCACGCGCGCTATCCAGCAGACCCTGCTCCCCTCGCTCGAAAAACTGCAACAAACCTTCGCAAAGAAGGTGGAAGCGTTTGCCGACATCGTGAAGGTGGGCCGCACGCACCTGCAGGACGCGGTGCCGCTGACCCTCGGCCAGGAATTTTCCGGCTACATGACGCAGGTGGCGGACGCGCAATCGCGCCTGCAACAGGCCATGCTGCGCGCGATGCCGGTGGCGCAGGGCGGCACGGCCGTCGGCACCGGCCTGAACGCGCCCCCGGGATTCGCCGCCGCGTTTGCCCGCTCGCTGGCCGGCTACACCGGCCTGCCGTTCGAGCCCGCGGCGAACCGCTTCGCGCTCCAGGCCGCCCATGACGCGCTGGTCGATCTGTCGGGCGCGCTGAACACCACGGCGTCGTCGTTCCTGAAGATCGCGCGGGACTTTATGCTGCTCGGCTCAGGCCCGCGCGCCGGGTTTGCCGAACTGCAACTGCCGGCCAACGAACCCGGTTCGTCGATCATGCCCGGCAAGGTCAACCCGACCCAGGCCGAGGCCCTCGCCATGGTCTGCTGCCGCATCATCGGCAACCATACGACGGTGACGCTGGCCAACAGCCTCGGCACGCTCGAACTCAACGCCTACAAGCCGGTGATCGTCTATAGCCTGTTGCAGTCTGTGGTACTGCTGGCCGACGCAGCGTCGAGCTTCGCCGAACACATGGTGGAAGGCGTGGAGCCCGACCGCGCGCGCATCCAGGAACTGCTCGAACGCTCCCTGATGTCCGTGACCGCGCTGAACCCGCATATCGGCTACGACAAGGCCGCCGAAATCGCCAAGCTGGCCGTGAAGAAGAACCTGTCCCTGCGCGAAGCCGCCATCGCCTCCGGCCACGTCACCGAGGAACAGTTCGGCCAGTGGATCGACTTCAAGGGGATGACGAAGGAGGTGTGAGCGCCCGGCTCGAAGGCGGTCAGCCCACGACCGCCACCAACCCTGCCACGCCCAGCGCCAGCGCCGCCAAGGCATCGCCGGCGATCAGCCCGCCGCCCACCAGCGAGGTCGTGCTCATGTCCTCGGGCAGCGCGGCATCGCCGGCGGGCGCCGAGCGGTTTTTCGCCACGCTGTTCGCCACACTATTCACCACGCTGGCCAGCACCCCGCCCGCCGCCATCCACGCAGCGGCCGGCAGGTTCACGAAGCCCCCGAACGACGACGCGTACGGCGACGGCAGCACGGCGGCATCGAGCAGGAAATCGACGGTCTTGCCGGTGCCGCCGGACTGCGCGAAGCGCCGGTAGCGGGCCGATGCGCGGATCGTCTTGCGCGCGACCTCGGTCACCAGGCCGATACCCACCCCGATCCACACCGCCAGCCGCTGGTAGGGCCGGTCCTCGGTCATGCTGCGCAGCGCGCCGACGATCTTGTAGGTCATCGCGGAGGTCCAGCGCGCCGGCTGCTGATCGGCCGGCAGCAGGGTCTGGTCGAGCCGCAGCACCGGATACGCCTGCATGAACAGCCGCGCCAGCAGCACCGCCAGCACTGCGCCCACGACGATGCCGGCCACCTGATAGCCGAACTGCGTCATCCGGTTGGTGCCGAGCCGCCAGCCGGTGGAGCGGTCCTGCTGCATGTCGCACGCCTCGGCCGTGGAGACGAGCAGCACGGTCGCGGCGATCAGGCCGATATGGGGCTCGCGCAGCCCCACGGCGGCCATCAGGATCACCGTGAGCACGAAGGCCGACGAGATCGGATTGGAGTCCACCATGCCGACCGAGATGCCGTTGACCAGCGCGAACACCAGCACCAGCGCCACGGCCATCAGCTGGTAGCCCACCGGCTGGCCGAACCACACCGCGCCGGCCGCCACCACCGCCGCGCCCCAGACCACCACCCAGAGCCAGATCCAGCGCATCGGCAGGCCGCGTTGTTGGGAGGCGGGGGCCGGCGCCGGGTTGGCCGGCTGCCGCTCCCGCCAGGCCCGCACGAGCAGCATCGACACATCGATCAGCGCCGCGCCCATGATCATGCCCAGCGCGATCAGGAAGGTGATCTTGCGATAGGGGTCGCCCGGCGCCAGCCAGCCAATCGACACGAAATACGGCGTCAGCGCCCATCCCGCCAGCCCCCCGACCAGCGCCGCGATACCGATGCGCGCGCCGACGATCATCCCGGCGCCGAAGGTGGACGCGGACAGGTCGATGGCGCCCAGCCACGCCACGCGCGTGACCCCCACCCCGGCCACCGCCCCAAGCGCGATGCCGCCACCCAGCCGCGCCACCGAGCGCCGCAGCAGCACCGGATCGGTCAACGCGCGCAGGATGTTGGCCACGGCCAGCCCGGACGGGAACGTCAGCTGCATGCGGTCCACCAGCAAGGGCGTGTAGAGCATGCCCACACCCACGCCATACATGCCGATGCACAGCATGTAGCCGATCAGGTGCCAGAGCGGCGGCGCATCCATGCCCATCCAGCCCATCGCCTGKATCACCACGACCATCCCGCCCATCCCGGCCACGGACGCCGCCGCCGTCTGGATGTAGTTCGCCCCATGCCGCCCCGCCGCGCCATAGCCCGCCGTCACCGCCGAACCCAGAATGCCGGCCAGCACCTGCCCGCCAATAAAGAACCCGAGCGAGAAGTTCATATAGGCCGCCGCCACGCAGCCGAGCGGCCCAAGCACCAGCATCCCCGCCGCGCCAAGCAGGGCGTGGTATTGCCAGGTATCAGGGGCGGGCAGCCAGYGCCAGCGGGGAGTGGTGAGGAGGGTGGACATGAGATTCCGGACGTGAATGCTCCCAAGCATAGTGGCGCGGACGCCACCGTGCGGTGAAGGCATGGTATCTATACGAAAACCGCCTATTTATGTCCTGTTACTGTATAGATAAGCTGGGCACCCGCAGGATCTGCACATATAATGACCAAATCTGTCCATTTATCGTAGAGATAATGATCCTCAGTGCCTTGTTGGCCACCCTGGAGCATTGGGATCGCGCCGGCATCTGGAGCTTTTCGCTTCCCGTCCTCAGCCAGCTTTTTGGGGAGTCCGGCGACACGCTCAACAAGTCGCTGTCCCGTCACCAGCGCACCGGGATGATCGAGCGGATCGCCCGTGGGCTCTATATCAATCCGCGGGCACGCTCCCTGCCGCCCGACGTGCTCAGCGCCCTGCCGGCGTTCCTGCGCCCGTGGGACCTTAACTACCTGAGCCTCGAATCGGCGTTATCCGAGGCGGGATGGCTGTCGCAACTCCCTTCGCGGCTGACGCTGATGACGACAGGCCGCAGCCAGACGTTCCACACGCCGTACGGGACGCTCGAATTCACCCATACGGCGCGGCACATCGACACCCTGCGCGACGATCTCGTCTTCGATGCACGGCGCAAAATGTATGTCGCCAAGCCCGAACGCGCGCTGAAGGACCTGCGCCGCGCCGGGCGCAATGTCGATCTCGTGCAGATTCCCTCGCAGTCTCCCCATTCGGACCATGCCATTTCGCACCCGTACTGATCTCCTGGCACTGGCCGGCCGATACGCCACCGAGCGGCGCGTGCCGGCGGGCACGATCGCCAAGGAAATCCTCCACTACGAAATCCTCTACGCCCTGCTGCAGAGCGGCGCGGCCGCCGCGCTGACCTTCCAGGGCGGCACCGCGTTGCGGCTCTGCTATCAGGGCACGCGCTATTCCGAGGACCTGGACTTCGTTGCCGGACGCGCATTCGATCCTACTGTCATGGCGCCGTTCGAGGCCCTGCTCCGACGGGAAATTGCCAATGCCTACGGCCTGGAGGTGGAGATCCGCACGCCCGCGAAGGATGCGGCCCCGTCGGACGTTCACGTCGCGCGCTGGAGCGCACGCGTGCAGATGCCACAGGCCGACCGCAGCGTGCCGCAGGGTCAGGTCATCCATATCGAGGTTGCCAATGTGCCGGCGCACGATCCCGATCTGGTCGCGGTCAGCGCCAACTATCCGCACTTGCCGGAACCCCTCCGCCAGATGATCGTCACGGCGGAGACGCCGCGCGAAATCCTTGCCGACAAGATGGTGGCACTGGGCGCCCGCCCCTACATCAAGGCGCGCGACGTCTGGGACATCAAGTTCCTGACGGACCGCCAGCTCACGCCTGACATGGCGCTGATCGGCAGGAAGCTGATCGACTATGGCTGGACCGTGCCGTCGTACAAAGACCGTCTGCGCGAGCGGCTGGCGCTCCTGTCCCAACCCGAGACGGCCAAGGCGTTCCACGCGGAAATGACGCGATTCGTCGATGCGGGCGTGGCGAGCCAGATCGCCAATCCCGCGCTGGCCGCGCAGTTCCTGCGGCGTGCGGAAACCCTGGCCCAGAAGGTACTCGACGCCGATCTCGCGGTCGCCTGATCCGGCCCGGATGGGGCCAAAGCGTACCCGTTTCTGCGCAGGCGTTTCCGCCGCCTTCCGCCTCCCCCGCCCCCAAACCGTACCCATTTCTGCGCGCCCCGACCCTTGCGTGGTCAAGCATTGATCCGGCGTCGGGCATAGAATGTCGCGTCGGTCCGCCGGCATCCTCCATTCACTTCCCTCGCCGTTACGTCATGAAGCCCGCCCTGCTTGTCCTGATCCAGCTCGAACCCGCTCATCTTGAACTTGTCTCCGCCCAGTACGACGTCCGCTACGCGCCCACGGCCGAGGGCCGGGCGGCGGAGGTGGCGGCGCACGGCAAGACGTTCCGCGCCGTGTTGACCAATGGCACGGTCGGCCTGACTGCTGCCGAGATCGCGGCCATGCCGGCTGTGGAGGTGGTGTGCGCGCTGGGCGCCGGCTACGAGAACATCGACCTGGCCGCCTGCCGGGCGCGCGGGATTGCCGTAGGCAACGGCGCGGGCACCAACGACAGCTGCGTGGCCGATCACGCCATGGCGCTGCTGCTGGCCACCGTGCGCCGCGTGCCGGCGCTGGACCACGCCACGCGCGACGGCATCTGGCGCAACACGCTGCCGCTGCCGCCGAACTTCTCGGGCAAGCGGCTCGGCATCATCGGCCTCGGCACCATCGGGCGGCGCATTGCCCAGCGCGGCCAGGGCTTCGACCTCGAGATCGGCTATCACAACCGCCGGGTGCGCGAGGACGTGTCGTTCTCGTACTTTGCCGATGTGGGCGCGCTGGCCGAGTGGGCCGACTATCTGATCATCGCCACGCCGGGCGGCGCGGAGACGCGGCATCTGGTCGATACGCCGGTGCTGCGCGCGCTGGGGCCGCACGGCTACCTCGTCAATATCGCGCGGGGCAGCGTGGTGAACACGGCGGCGCTGGCCGATGCCTTGCGCGCCGGCGAGCTGGGCGGCGCCGGGCTCGATGTCTATGAGAGCGAGCCGCTGCCGCCCAAGGAATTGTTCGATTGCCCGAACGTGGTGCTGACCCCGCACATGGCCGGCTGGTCGCCGGAAGCGGTGCTGGCGTCGGTCAGCCAGTTCCTGGAGAACGCGCGCCGGCACTTCGCGGGCGAGCCGCTGTTCGCGCCTGTCGGCTAAGCACCGACAGGCTCAGGCCGCGACGGGGAAAGTCACGCGCACGCGCAGCCCCGGCGCGGCGTCTTCCAGCGCCACGCGGGCGCCGTGCGACTGGACGATCTCGGCCACGATGGCCAGCCCCAGCCCGCTGCCGCCCGTGGGCGCCTCCGGTACGCGGTAGAAACGGTCGAACACGCGCGCGCGTTCGTCGGCGGGAATGCCCGGGCCGTTGTCGCTGACCTGCAGTTCCACGCCGCCATCAGACAACCTCGCCACCCGCACATCGATCCGCCCGCCGGCCGGAATGTAGTGCAGGGCGTTGTCGATGAGATTGGTCAGCAGGATGCGCAKCGCGTCTGCATCGCCCCGCACCATGGCACCTTCGGCATCATCGGCCTCCAGCCCCAGATCGATATCGCGGTCGATGGCCGCCTGGGACATTTCCGCGATCACCCCCGCAGCCAGCGCGCGCAGGTCCACCGGCTCATGCGGCGGCGGTGCGGCGCCGGGCTCCTGCCGCGCCAGCGTCAGCAACTGCGCGACGAGGTGCGTCAGCCGCTCCAGCCCCTGCCGCAGCTGCGACACGGCTTCCTGCCGGGCCGGCGCGCTGTCGGCGCGCTCCACCAGTTGCGCCTGCAATTGCAGCGCCGCCAGCGGCGTGCGCAGCGCGTGGGCAGCGTCGGCCACGAAGGCGCGCTGGGTGTCGATGGCCTGCGCCAGCCGCGCCAGCAACTGGTTCAGCGCGTCGGAAAGCGGGGCGATTTCGTCCGGCATCTGGCGCAAGGCCAGCGGCGCCAGCGTGTTGGCGTCGCGCGCGCGCACCTCGGTGGCAATCTCGCGCAGCGGGCGCAAACCCCGTCCCACCGCCATCCAGATCAACCACGCCAGCAGCGGCAGCAGCAGCAACAGCGGGGCGACCGTGCGCAGCGCCATATGCGCGGCCAGCGTGCGGCGCGCGCTCATCGGCTGGGCGATCTGGACCACGGTCGGGCCCAGCTGCACGCTGTAGATGCGCCATTCGCCGGAATCCGTCAGCACGCTGGAGAAGCCGAGTTCCGCGCGTGGCGGGAGCACCGGGTGGGAGTGAGACAGGTAGAGACTGCGGCCCGTGCCGTCCCAGATGTGGATGACCACGTCCTCGTCCGCATGGAGCAGGTCCGCGCTGGCGCCGCTGCCATTGCCGCCGTCGAACGGCGGCGCCATCGGGCTCGGGAACTGGCTCGGCAACGCCGCCGCCACCTGCTTCATCTGGTAGTCGAACAGCGCGTTGGCCTCCTGCCGGGCCTGCGCGTAGATCAGCCCGGTGGCCACGGCGATGCCCGCCGCCAGCCCGGCGGCCAGCCACCACAACAACGTACGTTGGATCGAGCGCATCAGGACGGATGCTCCTCGTCGGCGCCGTCTTGCTTCGGCACCATGTAGCCCACGCCACGGATATTGCGGATCAGGGCGGCGCCGAACTTGCGGCGCAGCGCGTGGATATAGACCTCGACCGTGTTGCTGCCCACCTCGTCGTCCCAGCCGTAGAGGCGCTCCTGCAGTTGCGCCACCGACCAGACCTGCCCGGGGCGCGCCATCAGCGCGGAGAGCAGCGCGAACTCGCGCGCGGACAGCCGCACCGCCGTGCCGGCCTGCGTGGCCTCGCGCGTGGCGGGGTTGAGCACGATGTCGCCATAGCGCAGCAGCGGCTCGGCTCGGCCCTCAGCCCGGCGCGCCAGTGCGTGCATGCGCGCGGCCAGTTCCTGGAGGTCGAAGGGCTTGACGAGGTAGTCGTCCGCGCCGGCGTTGAGGCCGGCCACGCGGTCCGCCACGGCGTCGCGGGCGGTCAGGATCAGCACCGGTGTGCGCACGTTGCGGGCGCGCAGCGTCTTGAGCACGTCCAGGCCCGAGCGGCGCGGCAGGCCGAGGTCGAGTAGCACGAGATCGTAGCCGCCGTCGGCGCGGGGGCCGTGCTGGTCAGACGCGGCGTCGAGGCCGGCATCGCCATCGCGCACCCAATCGACGGTAAAGCCCTCCTGGCGCAGCGCCACCTTCACGCTTTCGCCAATCATGGCGTCATCTTCCACCAGCAGTACACGCATATCGGGATCAATCAGTCAGGGGTGGGCGGCGCCGGCATGGCGCATGTCGCCCTCCAGGCGGTCTGCCAGCGCGCGCGCCAGCCCGGGCAGCGCCGGGTAGGCGGCCGTGATCACGTAGACCGGGATGTCGGCCAGATAGGCGCCCATGCGACCCTTGGCGGCGAAGCGCGCGGCGAACGGCGAGGCCCGGAAGGCATCGACGAAACGCGGCACGATACCGCCGCCGAGGTAGACCCCGCCGCGCGCACCGAGCACCAGCGCGACATCGCCCGCCACCGAGCCGAGCAGGCCGCAGAACGCCGCGAAGGCGCGCTGGCACAGCGGGTCGCCGGTCTTGATCGCACCATCCGTGACCTCGGCCGGCGTCAGTGGCTGGGCCAGGGGCGTACCCGTTTCTGCGACCAGCGCGGCATGGATCTGGGACAGGCCCATGCCCGACAGCATCCGCTCCGCCGAGACCCGGCCCAGATGCTGATGGGCGTAGCGCCAGGCGGTCCACTCGTCGTCGGTGTCCGGCATGATTTCGATATGGCCGCCCTCGCCGGCCAGCGCCACCGCGCCGCCGCCGGGCGCGGGAACCAGTCCCGAGACGCCCAGCCCCGTGCCCGGCCCCAGCAGCGCGCGTGGCGCCGTGGGCACCGCCGTGCCGTCGCGCACCAGCGCGAGGTCCTCGGCGGGCAAGTAGGGTAGCCCCAGCGCCAGCGCGGTGAAATCGTTGATGGCGACCAGCGTGTCGAAGTTGAGTGCGCGGCGCGTGGCGTCGATCGAGAACGCCCAGTTGTGGTTGGTCAGCTTGACGTGGTCGCCGGTCACCGGATTGGCCAGACCGATGGCCGCATGGCGCGGGCGCGGCAGGTCGTGCAGGCCGCGCAGGTACTGCTGCATGGCGGCTTCGAGCGACGGAAAATCCGCCACCTTCAGCGCGGTGACCGCACCAATTCGCAGCGGCGCCGTCTCCAGCGCCATCCGCACGTTGGTGCCGCCCACGTCGGCCAGCAGGCGGGGAAACGAGTCGGCTTGCGAATCAGGAGGAGGCATCGGGACCCTTTGTCGAAAACGAACGTTGGCGGGCGATCAGGTGCGGAACACATCCACGCCATGGCGGTGCCGCGCCAGCACCAGGCTCACCGGCAGCGCCGGCGTGGGCGCCTGGAGCGCGCGGGCCAGCACCTCGGCCTTCTTCTCGCCCGTGATGGCCAGGAAGGTGCGTTCGGCGGCCAGCAGCGCGGCGAGGTTCAGCGTCACGCGGGCGTGGTTCGCGCTGGTCGGATGGGTGACGAGGAAACCGGGCTTTGGCTCGGACAGCGCGGTCTGCAGCTCGGGCGCCTCCGGGAACAGCGACGCCGTGTGCCCATCCTCGCCCATGCCCAGCACCACCACGTCCGGCTGCTGGAAGCGTTCGTTGAGCCGCGCCACGGCGCGCTCCGGCTGAGACGCCTCGGCGGCATCCTCCACCAGCGGCACCCAGGCCGCCACGCCCGCGGCCTCGCGCAGCAGGTTGTGGCGCACCAGCGCGCCGTTGCTGTCGGGATGGTCCGGCGGCACCGCGCGCTCATCCACCAGCGTCACGGTCACGGCGTCCCAGCGGATGGGCCGATAGCGCAATCGCTCGAACATCGGCACCGGCGAGCGCCCGCCGGACACCGCCAGCACCGCCCAGCCTTTGGCCTGGATCACCAGATCCAGCGCATGGCCGATCGAGAGGGCCAGCGATTCGGCCTGATCCATCACGGAGGCATGTTCGTACTGGCGCATGATCGGTCCCTTTTATATATAGACAGGCGGTGGGTCAGACTTCCTCGTGCCAGAGCGCTTTGTCGCGCGACATCAGCGCCGACGACGCCGCAGGCCCCCAGGTGCCGGCGGTATACGACTTGGGCGGCACGGTGCTGTCGGCCCAGGTGTCGATGATCGGCTCCACCCAGCGCCACGCCTGCACCTGCTCGTCACGACGCACGAACAGGCCCAGCCGGCCGCGGATCACGTCCAGCAGCAGGCGCTCGTAGGCGCCGGCGCGGCGCACCTTGAACGAGTTGGCGAAGTCCAGGTCGAGCGAGGTGGGGGTCAGTTCGAGGGTATCGCCCGGCTGCTTGACCAGGAAATACAGCTTGATGCTTTCCTCGGGCTGGAGCTGGATCACCAGCCGGTTCTGCGGCGACAGCGTCAGCGGCTTGGGGAAGATGGCGTGCGGCACATCGCGGAAGTGGATCACGATCTCGGCCACGCGTGACTGCATGCGCTTGCCGGTGCGCAGGTAGAACGGCACGCCCTCCCATCGCCAGTTGGCAATCTCGGCCTTGATGGCGACGAAGGTCTCGGTGCGGCTGTCCGGGGCGATGCCCGGCTCGTCGATATAGCCCGGCACCGGCTTGCCGCCGACCGCACCGGCGCGGTACTGGCCGCGCACGGTCTTCTCGGCCACGTCCTGCGGCTGGATCGGCCGCAGCGCCTTGAGGATCTTGATCTTCTCGTCGCGGATGGCGTCTTCCGACAGGCTCGCCGGCGGCTCCATCGCCACCATGCACAGCAGTTGCAGCAGGTGGTTCTGCACCATGTCGCGCAGTGCGCCGGTGCGGTCGTAGAAGTCGCCGCGCGACTCCACGCCCAGTTCCTCGGCGATGGTGATCTGCACGTCCTGCACCCATTCGCGGCGCCACAGCGGCTCGAACAGCGCGTTGCCGAAGCGGATCGCCATCAGGTTCTGGACMGATTCCTTGCCCAGGTAATGGTCGATCCGATAGATCTGGTCTTCGGCGAAATACTTCGCCACGGAGGAATTGATGGCCTCGGACGAGTCCAGGTCGTGCCCCAGCGGCTTCTCCAGCACCACGCGCACGTTGGGCGTGTTCAGGCCGGTGCGGCCCAGCTGCTCGCAGATCGGCACGAAGATATGGGGGGCAGTGGCCAGGTAGCAGACCACCACCTCGGGCTTGCGGGCCAGCACCTTCTCGGCGAGGGCGTCGAAGTGGGCGGGCTCGCGCGCGTCGGCCTGGACGTAGCAGATGCGTTGCAGGAACGAGGCCCAGGCGTCGGGCGGCGCGTGCTCCAGCGCGGGCCGCACGGTGTCTTCCAGCGTGGCGATGTACTGCTCGGTGGTCTGGGCGTGGCTGCCCGTGGCGAGGATGCGCGCGGACGGATGCAGCACGCCGCAGCGGTGGGCGTCGAAGAGGGCCGGCAGCAGCTTGCGCCGCGCCAGGTCACCGGTGCCGCCGAACAGCACCATGTCGAAATCGGGCATGCTCACCCTGGGCTCCTTGCGGGGGGAAGTGGGCGCCCCGGCCTCTACTGAGTGCCGGCGAGGGGCGGATAAGTTCCGGCCATGTTACGTCACTCGCCCGGGATTGGGCAGTGGGCGGGGCGGATTCGGCCGGCGGGCGGACCCCGAGCGTACCCGTTTCTGCGTAGCGTCGCGGACGGCACACGGGGGTCGCACCGGGGTTCACACCGTTGTCACAGGCCGGCGCGGAACATCCGGGCGTGTGAGCGATCCGACCTGTATCCGCTCACTTCGCGCCCCAGCCGCCCCGGGGCGCATCCGGCCGATTTGGACTACGCTGATGGAGCGCCGCACGAAGCGCCCCACGCCTCACAGGAGAACACTCCATGCCACGCCACCCTGTCCTGGAGCGGGTTACGGCCCGCATCGTGACCCGCAGCCACGCCACGCGCCAGGCTTACCTCGACCGCACCCGCGCCATGGCCGGGCAGAAGGTCGAGCGCGCCAACCTGTCCTGCACCAACCTCGCCCACGGCGTGGCCGCCATGCCGGACGACGCCAAGATCCGCCTCAAGGCGCAGGAGCGCCCCAACCTGGCCATCGTCTCGGCCTATAACGACATGCTGTCCGCCCACCAGCCGCTGGAAGCGTTCCCGCGCTGGATCAAGGAGGCCGCGCTGGCCGCCGGCGGCACGGCGCAGTTCGCCGGGGGCACCCCGGCCATGTGCGATGGCGTGACGCAGGGCCAGGACGGCATGGACCTGTCGCTGTTCTCGCGCGACGTGATCGCCATGGCCACCGCCGTGGCGCTGTCCCACCAGATGTTCGACGGCGTGCTGTACCTGGGCGTCTGCGACAAGATCGTGCCCGGCCTGGTGATGGGCGCGCTGTCCTTCGGCCACCTGCCGGCCGTGTTCGTGCCGGGCGGGCCGATGACCACCGGCATCGGCAACGAGGAGAAGGCGCACATCCGCCAGCTCTACGCGGAAGGCAAGATCGGGCGCGTGGAGCTGCTGGAAGCCGAGACCCGGTCCTACCACGGCCCGGGCACCTGCACCTTCTACGGCACCGCCAACTCGAACCAGATGCTGATGGAGATCATGGGCCTGCACCTGCCGGGCACCGCCTTCATCAACCCCGGCACGCCGCTGCGCGAGGCGCTGACGCGCCATGCGGCCACCCACGCGCTGACGCTGGTGCATGGCGGCGAGCGCTACACCCCGGTGGCCGATGTGCTMGACGAACGCGCATTCGTCAACGGCATCGTCGGGCTGGTGGCCACGGGCGGGTCCACCAATCACACGCTGCACCTGATCGCCATGGCGCGCGTGGCTGGCATCCAGCTGACCTGGGACGACTTCGATGAACTCTCCGCCGTGGTGCCGCTGCTGGCGCGCGTCTACCCGAACGGCAAGGCCGATGTGAACCAGTTCCAGGCGGCCGGCGGGCTGGCAGTGGTGATTCGCGGCCTGCTGACGCTGGGGCTGCTGCACGACGACGTGACCACCATCGCCGGCAAGGGGCTGGCCGACTACACGCGCGAGCCGGTGCTGCGCGACGGCAAGCTGACCTGGATCGACGGCCCCACGGCCTCGCTCGACGACACCATCGTGCGCCTGCCCGACCAGCCGTTCGCGCCCGATGGCGGGATCAAGCTGCTCGACGGCAATCTCGGGCGATGTGTTATCAAGACATCCGCCGTGAAACCCGAACATCAGGTGGTGGAGGCGCCGGCCATCGTCTTCGAACGGCAGGATGACCTGCTGGACGCCTTCAAGCGCGGCGAACTCGAGCGCGATTTCGTGGCGGTGCTGCCGTGGCAGGGGCCGGCGTCGTGCGGCATGCCCGAACTGCACAAGCTCACGCCTACGCTGACGCTGCTGCAGGACCGTGGCTTCCACGTGGCGCTGGTGACGGATGGGCGGATGTCGGGGGCGTCGGGCAAGGTGCCGGCGGCCATCCACGTCTGCCCGGAGGCGCTGCTGGGCGGGGCCCTCGGCAAGGTGCGCACCGGCGACATCGTGCGTGTGGACGCGCCAGCCGGCGTGCTGACCGTAAAGCTGGCCGATGCCGACCTGGCGGCGCGCGAGGCGGATCGGCCTGATCTCTCGCGCAACCGGCACGGCGTGGGGCGCGACCTGTTCGGCGGCTTCCGCGCCCATGTGAGCACGGCCGAGACCGGCGCGTGCTCGCTGTTCGCGGACGAAGGGGTGGAGCCGCGCTAGTTCGGCCGGCGCGGCGGGGTGCGGCGGGCGTCGTAGCGGTCCGCCTTGCCGTCGCCGTCGGCCCCGTCTGCCAGCGCCTCCTCATCCATCTCCGGCACGTGGACTTCCTGCACCGGCACGGCGATCCGGCAGCCGGCGGCTTCCAGCGTGGGCTTCAGCTTGCTGAAGAAGCCGAACTGCACGTTCCAGAAATCGTCATTCGAGGTCCAGTAGCGCGCGTTCAGCGCGATGCCCCGGTCGGTGTACTTCGTCACCATGACCTCGGGCCTGGGCTCGGCCAGCAGCCGCGGCTCCTTGGCCAGCATGGCCTTGAGGGCATCCAGCCCAGCCTGCACGGGGCTGTCGAAGGTCACGGCGATCTCGATATCCATGCGCCGCGTGACGTTCTCGCTGTAGTTCATGATCGAACTGCCCCAGAGCTTGCCGTTGGGCACGCGCAGGCAGACCCCGTCGAAAGTCGTCAGCTCGGTCATGAACAGCCCGGTCTCGCGCACGGTGCCGGCCACACCCTGGGCGTCGATGTACTGGCCGACGCGGAACGGGCGCAGCAGCACCAGCATGATCCCGGCGGCGATGTTCTGGAGCGTGCCCTGCAGCGCCAGGCCGATGGCCAGGCCGGCGGCGCCGAGCATGGCGATGATGCTCGCGGTCTGCACGCCGAACTGCGACAGCACAAGCACCACGGTCAGCACCCGCACCACCCACTGGGCCACGCTCGCCAGCATCGGCCGCAGTGTGTCGTCCACATGGGTGTGATGGAGGCCCTGCCTGACGGCCCGCGCGGCGCGGCCGGAGAGCCACCAGCCGGCAAGCAGGATGGCCAGCGCGGCGAGGCAGTTCAGCCCCTGACTGACCGCGAACTGGGTGAGATAGGCCCAGGTGGCCTGGACTTTGTCGGCGTCGATATACGGCAATTCCATGCGTTCGCTCCTCAGTGCAACCCGGGCCGACTTGCGAAGGACGTGCCAGCCAGCCCGCCGGGCAATCCCAAAGCGTACCCGTTTCTGCGTGGGCCGTTGCCACGCAATGGCTCACGGCGGCCCGCACGGCGCGCCGCTTACATCACAGTCGGGGGAGAAAAGGCAGAGGGAGTGCAGGGATTACAACTTTCGGCCGTGAGCCGTTGTAATCCCTGCATGGAGAGCGCGGGCAGCAGGGCCCGGCGGGAAGGTGTGCGCAGAAACGGGTACGCTTTGCCCGGATCGGAAGCGGTCAGCGCGCCGGGGCCGGGCGGTCGTGGGGATGATCGTGCAGGCGGTCTCGGTCGGCCAGCGCCGGGAACAGCCGCATCCACGCGAACACCACCAGCACCGTGCCGGCGCCGCCCAGCAGCACCGCGCCCACGGGCCCGAGCAGCGCCGCCGTGACGCCCGATTCGAACTCGCCAAGCTGGTTCGACGCCCCGATAAACACCGAGTTGACCGCCCCCACGCGACCCCGCATGTCGTCCGGGGTATCGAGCTGCACCAGCGTCTGGCGCACCACCACGCTGATCATGTCCGACGCGCCCAGCACCACCAGCGCCCCCATCGAGAGCGGCAGCCAGCTGGAAATGCCGAAGACCATCGTCGCCACGCCGAACAGCGCCACCGCGCCGAACATCACGCGGCCCACGCGCCGGTTCAGCGGGTTCCGCGCCAGCCAGAGCGCCGTGACCAGCGCGCCGATGGCTGGCGAGGAGCGCAGCAGCCCCAGCCCCCAGGGGCCGGTGTGGAGGATGTCCCGCGCATAGATCGGCAGCAGCGCGGTGGCGCCGCCGAGCAGCACCRCGAACAGGTCCAGTGACACCGCGCCCAGCAGCACCTGATGGCTGCGGATATAGGCAAAGCCGGCAAACAGCGTCTTGATGCTGACCGGCGTGGTCAGCCGCTGCGCGGCCTGGCGCAGCTTGAGCGTGGCCACCAGCACGGCGGCGATGGCGAACAGCACGGCGCTGATGGAATAGACCACGCCCGGGCCCGCCACGTAGGCGAAGCCGCCCAGCGCCGGGCCGATGATGATGGCGGTCTGGCTGGCGGAACTGGCCAGCGCCACCGCGCGCGGCAGCTGGCGCGGCGTGACCACGCTGGGCAGCAGCGCCTGGAGCGTGGGCGTCTCGAACGCGCGACAGGCGCCGATGGCCGCCACGAACAGGAAGATGTACTCGCGCGTGATCCCGCCCGAGAAGCTCGCCACGGCCATCGACACGGCAATCACCGCTTCCAGCGCCTGGCAGGTACGCACGATCCGCCGGCGGTCGAAGCGGTCGGCCACGTGGCCGGACATCAGCAGCAAAACGATCGACGGCAGGAACTGCACCAGCCCGACCATGCCGAGCATGAAGGGATCGCGCGTGAGGTCGTACATCTGCCAGCCCACCGCCACCGTGAAGATCTGGTAGCCGATGGTCGTGCAGAGTCTGGCGAACCAGAAATGTCGGAAGGCGGGGTCGCGGAAAACGGTGTCCGGCTCGGCGGCCGGCACAGGTGTGGCGGTGGACATGGGGGGCGGCAGGAAGGGATGCGATGTGCGCCGGATGACACACGTGATGGCAAACGGGCGCGCGGCTCGTCGGTCATCGTACAAAGCTGAGAATTCTAGCCGACCCGACCCGAGGGCGCTGAATTCTCCATGTATCAATGTTGATGCATTCCCGCCACACCGGGGACAAATTGCGCCGTCATGGGAATCATTCGTATTTATAATCCGGGCAACTTTTGGCAAGTATTCCCTGGACCTCATCGTGCTGCCCGCATTTCGCCTCAACGTCGCCGCCACTGGCGTCGCCCTGCTCTGCCTCTCTGTGTCGGTCTCGGCACAAACCGCTCCCGAATCCGCCGAAACCCCGAACGCCCCTGCCAACGGCAGCACGCTGAACGCCGTGACGGTGGTCGGCAACTGGCTCGAGGCGCCGAACGAGGAAAAGGTGCTTGAGCACCCGGGCGCGCGGACCATCGTCGACCGCGAAGCGATCAAGGAGACCGGCGCGAACAATGTGCGCGATGTGCTCCGCCGCATTCCCGGCGTGCAGGTCCAGGACAGCAACGGTACGGGCGGCAGCGACATCTCGCTGAACGTGGGCGTGCGCGGCCTGACCTCGCGGCTTTCGCCGCGCTCCACGATCCTGATGGACGGGGTGCCGCTGGCTGTGGCGCCGTATGGCCAGCCGCAGTTGTCGATGGCACCGCTGTCGCTCGGCAACCTGGAAGCGACAGCGCCGCCTGACCACGGCGCCGCGTAATTACCACGTGTTCGCCTTCGAGCCGCGCTACTCGCAGCTCTTCCGTACCGGCAGCGTCAGCAACGAAGTGAGCGTGGGCTACCGCTACCTGCGCGAAGCAAGTGATGAACAAGCCACTCGCACGGCGTTCTATCGGCCCGGCTCGGTGAACGCGCCGGACCTCGCCGCGCCGGTCTACCAGTGGCGCACGGGCGGCACCACGGCCAATGCGGTCTATATCGATGACACGATCAATTTCGGCAACTGGACCATCACGCCCGGCCTGCGCTACGAATTCATCCGCTCGGACCTGACCGACCGCTTCACCAACGTGCGCACCGATGTGTCGTCGAACGAGCCGCTGCCGTCGCTGGCCGTGCTGTACCACATCAGCGACAACTGGACCGCGTTCGCCAACGCCGGCGTGTCGTTCGGGCCGCTGCAGTATTTCCAGATCGCCTCGACCACCAACGGCCTCGTGCCGGAGAAGGCCAAGACCTACGAGGTCGGCACGCACTTCAACAGCACCAACGGCTGGGGCGGCGAGCTGACGCTGTTCAACATCGACTTCGACGACGAACTGCAGCTGCGTGGCGGCACAGGCGGCGCGCCGGACGCGTGGACCAACCTCGGCGCCACGACGCACCGGGGCGTGGAATCGTCGATCCGCTATGACTTCGGCACGCTGTCGAAGACGCTGGCCGGCCTGAGCGCGTACGCCACGTACACGTTCACCGACGCCACGTACAACCAGGGCAACTTCGCCGGCCGCGACCTGCCGTTCTACTCGCGCCACGTGGCCACGCTGGGTATGCGCTATGCGCGCAACCGCTGGGCGTTCAACCTGGATGGCTTCGCGCAGTCGAAGCAGCGTTCGCCGGGCGACCCCGCCACGGCCACCGCCTACCAGACGGCGGAGACGGCCGATGGCCGGCTGGGCGATATTCCGGGCTACGCGCTGATGAACATGCGCCTGGGCTACGACTTCGGCAAGTCGGCGCAGAACCTGAAGCTGGCAGTGGGGATCAAGAACGTGTTCGATCGCCGCTACTTCACGCGCTCGACCGACAACAACTTCGGCAAGTACGTGGGCATGCCGCGTACGTTCTACATCCAGGCATCGCTGGCGTATTGAGCGATTGTGCTGGCAGCTCAAACGCTGCCGGTTTGCTCCCCTCTCCCGCATGCGGGAGAGGGGCCGGGGGAGAGGGATTGAGCCAGCGGCACGATCCCCACTTCCCCAGGTCAGACGATCTCGCGCGTTTCCAGGAACTGGAGGTTCGGGAAGCGCTCCTGCGTCAGGCGCAGGTTGACCATGCTGGGTGCCAGGTAGACGTGGTCACCGGCGCCGTCCAGCGCCACGTTGTGGCCGGCCTTCTCGATCAGCTTCTCGATCTCGGCAGCATCGCCACGCAGCCAGCGCGCCGTGGCGCATTCATGCGATTCGAAGATCGCATCGACCCCGTACTCGTGCTCCAGCCGGTGCGCCACCACATCGAACTGCAGGATACCGACCGCGCCGAGCACCAGATCGTTCGACGCCAGCGGGCGGAACATCTGCGTCGCGCCCTCTTCGGCCAGCTGCTGCAACCCCTTCTGCAACTGCTTGACCTTGAGCGGGTTGTTCAGCCGCGCGCGGCGGAAGAACTCGGGCGCGAATGACGGAATCCCCGTGAACTTGAGTCCCTCGCCCTCGGTGAACACATCGCCGAGGCGGATCGTGCCGTGGTTCGGCACGCCGATGATGTCGCCTGCGTAGGCTTCCTCGGTGGTGTTGCGGTCCTGCGCCATGAAGGTGATGGCGTTGTTGATGGCCACCGTCTTGCCGGCCGAGACGTGCAGCAGCTTCATGCCCCGGTCGAACTTGCCCGAGCAGACGCGCACGAAGGCGATGCGGTCGCGGTGGCGCGGGTCCATGTTCGCCTGGATCTTGAACACGAAGCCGGTGAACTTGGCTTCCTCGGGCTCCACCACGCGGCTCTCGGTCTGGCGGGCCAGCGGCGGGGGCGACAGCTCGCACAGCGCGTCCAGCATCGACTGCACGCCGAAGTTGTTGATCGCCGAGCCGAAGTAGACCGGGGTCTGCTTGCCGGAGAGAAAGGCTTCCCTGTCGAAGGTATGCGATGCACCGCGTACCAGTTCGATTTCCACGCGCAACTCGTCCGCCTGGCTGCCCAGGATGCGGTCGAGTTCGGGGTTGTCCAGCCCGTCCAGGATCGCGGCGGTGCCCTTCTCGCCCTTGGGGTCGAACAGCTGCACCTTGTCCTCGATCATGTGATACACGCCGCGGAACGCCTTGCCCATGCCGATCGGCCAGGTCATCGGCGCGCACTGGATCTTGAGCACGTCCTCGATTTCATCGAGCAGTTCGATCGGCGAACGGCCTTCGCGGTCGAGCTTGTTGATGAAGGTCAGGATGGGCGTGTCGCGCAGGCGGCAGACGTTGAGCAGCTTGATGGTCTGCGCTTCCACGCCGTTCACCGAGTCGATCACCATCACCGCCGAGTCGACGGCGGTCAGCGTGCGGTAGGTGTCTTCCGAGAAGTCCTCGTGGCCCGGGGTATCCAGCAGGTTGACGATGTTCTCGGGGACGTCCGGCCGGCGGCGGTAAGGGAACTGCATGACCGACGAGGTCACCGAGATCCCGCGCTGCTTTTCCAGTTCCATCCAGTCGGACGTGGCGTGGCGGTCGGCCTTGCGGGCACGCACTTCGCCGGCCACCTGGATGGCGCCGCCGAACCACAGCAGTTTTTCGGTCAGCGTGGTCTTACCCGCGTCAGGGTGGGAGATGATGGCAAAGGTGCGACGACGCGCAATTTCGGAAACGAGCGAGCTCACGGCAACGGAATCTGGTGACTGACAGGCAGGATCGGGTGGAGGGCCCCGGGCGGGGCACAGGGAATGGGGCGGTATTTTACCGGTTCGCGGCCCCCGGCGKGGTGGCGCCGTGCGCGGCACCCGGCCCCGCGCGGTTTTCCATCGCCGGATCCCGCCCGCGCAGGCTGCCGAACTGCAACGCGTACTGGCGCGTCAGCTCGGCGCCGAAGAAGAAGATTTGTGCCGAATAGTACACCCACAGCATCAGCGCCACGACCGAGCCGGCCGCGCCATAGGACGACGCCACCGCGCTATTCCCCAGATAGATCCCGATCAGCCGCTTGCCTACGGCGAACAGCAGCGCGGTGATGATCGCGCCCATCGTCACATCCCGCCAGGCGATGCGCGCGTTCGGCAGCATCTTGAAGATCACCGCGAACAGGGCCGTAACCACCGAGAACGAGAACACCGTGGAAATGGCATCCGCCACCGGGGCGAACCAGGAGGCCGTCCACAGCGCGCCCCAGAAGCGGTCGATGACGGCCAGGGCCGCGTTGACCACCAGCGAGACCAGCAGCATGAAGGCCAGCGCCAGCACGATGCTGAACGACAACATCCGCGCGCGGAGCAGCTTCTTCCAGCCCGCGCCAGCCGGGGGCGGGGCGTGCCAGATGTCGTCCAGGCTGCTCTTGAGTTCGGCGAAGGCACTCGTCGCGCCGACGATCAGGATGCCGAACGCGATGGTCGCCGCCACGCCGCTACCCCCGGCGCGGTGCGTGGCGGCCAGAATCCCCTGGATGGCGGCGGMGCCCTGCTCGCCCACCAGACCGTTGAGCTGGGAGAAGATCTCGCCGCGCGCAGCCTCGGCGCCGAAGAACAGGCCGGMGATCGAGATCACAAGCACCAGGATCGGCGCGAGCGAGAACAACATATAGAAGGAGAGCGCCGCGCCCTTGCTGGCCGCGCGGTGCTCGAACCAGGACTGGATGGCGGCCGAGACCACGCGGAAGGTGCGCGCGGCCGTGTGGCGGTCGGGCAGGATGCGTCCACGCTGGGGCCGGGGCGGCGCGCCCTCGGGCGGCCGGGAAGCTTGTTCAGGAGGCATGCCGGATCTCGGATGGTGGAGGGTGATGACCTCGTCACGTTCAGAGCATGGACGACGCGGCCGGGGCTGTCTGACCGCGCGCGTCCGACCTGCGTTCATGATAATGCGCATCCGGAGCGGCGCCGGTGCAACCTGCTACAGTAAGTTCAGGCACACCCGCCGGCGCGCGGACCCGCCGCGCCCGGCCAGGAACAGGAGACTTCCGTGATCCGCACCTCGATCAGGCGCCCCGTTGCCGCGCTCTGCCTTGGCCTGCTGGCGCTGGCCGGCTGCGAACAACAGCGTGGACAGCCGGGGCCGAAGCCCATTTCCGGCGCCACGTCCAATGTGACCCCGGGCGACCGTCCGGCACCGATGGCGCCGAGCGCATCGGTCCCGTCGGGCACCCCGCGCTAGCCGCCGGCGCCTCGCGCCCATCCTCCCCTGCCCTGCCACGCCGGCTCGACGCCCGGCGAGCGTACCCGTTTCTGCGTCGATCCTCCCCGCCACCCTCATGTTTCAGCCCTGCAACCGGGTGCACACGCGTGCCGCGCCTCCGTGCGGGCGCGTCCGGGCTGCGCATCAGGACGCGCCATCGGCCCTGCCGCCCCACCGGCACGCGCAACGGCGTGCCGCCGCGCGGTCATTCGGGGGCGACATGTGCTGCCGCCTCCCACTTTGGCAGCGTTGGCAAGGGCCAGGGCAACGCGCGATGACGCGCCGATCGCCCCAGCCGCCCTGCCACATGTCACACGACCACGCGCGCCTCCGTCCGCTTGCGTTACAGCGGCGAAACCGATCGACGCCGCCTGGCGTCCCGTTCCGGGGCTGGCACAGGTGCCGACGTCGCGCAGCCCCTATAAAACAAGCGTTCGGCGCGCATTGGCACACTTGTCGCTCTGTACCGGGCAGGGAGAAGCACGCGCCTTAGACAACTATTCGACTGACACGCAGGAGGAACCTCCGCCATGCGTCATCCGCCCGCGCGAATGACGGCACGCAGGCGCGCCCATCGGTTGGCGGGCCCCGCACCGTCCGTGATTGACCTGCTGTCGCCGCCCCTGCTTCCGTCGCCCCGCCAGCCACTGCGCCCGATCGCCTMGTATTGCGCCGCGGCCAGCCGCACGCTGGCGGTGTCCGCCAGCCGGCGCCGCAACGGGTTGCCGGCAGGCTGAGGGCACGCCGCAGGGACAACATGAGATGACAGCCGACATCGGCATTGCTTGCAGTATTTGAAAGCTTTACGTGCTCCGTCCCCCGGCGGGCACCTTTTTCCAGCAAGGGAGTGAGCCACCCATGAACGCCAGAGTCCCCGCCATCATCGCGCTGGCGCTGCTCTCGACCGCGACGACTGCCGCGTTCGCCGGCAACTACGCGTACTTCGACCGGCCCGACTGCGCCAACCTCAACAGTCACGCCGCCCTCAGCAATGACAGCTATGTGCRCAGCTTCGCCTGGGCCTGGGGCGATCTGACCTTCGCGCCCGACCAGAGCGCGAACCACCCCGACGAGCGCCAGGCGCGCGACAGCGCCGAGCCGCGCGACCCGCTGCCCACGCGCGGGCCAGTCGACGCCACGCCGCCAAGGCACCGGCGCGACAAGATCAGCATKAGTTGAATGGACTAAGGAACGAAGGGAGGGAGGCAGGAACGATTCTTGTGTGCGATCGAGATTGAGGACGATCTCCGCGCGGGCCAGGCCGCGCTAGCCTGCCGCTGCTGTCCGGGCGGTGGGACGAAGGGGGTCCGGCGAGCGGACGTCGCCGGGTTCCCCCTGGCACTTCGGCACGGGCGTGCCCGGGGCGAATTACTCCGCCACGGCGCCCGGTTGCGAATCGACGCGGATGTTGTGCTTGTGCATGAGCCGGTACAGCGTCACGCGCGACACATTGAGTTCGCGCGCCGCCGGCACCACGTGAAAGCCGTGGCTGGCCATCACCGTGCGGATCGCCTCGCGCTCCGCCTCCTCGCGGATGGCATCGAGCGTCTTGCGCGGCAACTCCACGCCCCCATGCAATTGCAGGTCTTCCGCAGTGATCTTGCGGTTGTCCGTCATGACGATGGCGCGCCGGACCCGGTTGATCAGCTCCCGCACGTTGCCCGGCCAGGCGTACTGCATCATCGCCTGCGTGGCGCACGCGGAGAAGCCGCGAATACGCCGGTGGGCCTCGTGCCCGTGCTCGGTCAGCACCGCGTTGGCCAGCAGCAGGATGTCTTCGCCCCGATCGCGCAGCGGCGGAATCGTCAGCGTCAGCACGCAGAGTCGGTGGAACAGGTCGGAGCGGAAGCGGCCGTCCGTCTGCGCCAGCACCAGGTCCACGTGCGTGGCCGAGATGATGCGCAGGTCGAGCGGAATCGACTGATGCCCGCCCAGCCGCGTGATGCAGCCCTGCTGCAGGAAGCGCAGCAGCGCCACCTGGCTCTCGAGCGGCAGGTCGCCGATTTCATCGAGGAACAGCGTGCCGCCCTGCGCCTGCTCGATCCAGCCGATCTTGCGCGCGTTGGCGCCGGTGAAGGCGCCTTTCTCGTAGCCGAACAGTTCCGACTGCACCAGGTGCGAGGGAATGGCGCCGCAGTTGATCGCCACGAACGGGCCCTTGCGGCGGCTCGATGCCTCGTGGACGGCCTGCGCGGCCAGTTCCTTGCCGGTGCCCGACTCGCCCGAGATGAAGACCGGCGCGTCGTTGTGGGCCACCTTGGCCAGCGAGCGGAACATCACGCGCATGACGTTGCAGTCGCCGATCATCGGGCCGTGCGGCACATGCTCGGGCGCGCGCACGCCATGCAGGCTGGCCATGCCGTGGGCGTGCTTGAGCGTGTACGCCAGTTCATCGAACGAGAACGGGGTGCGCACGTAATCCACGCAATAGTCGCGGATCATGCGGCGGATGCGTTCGTCCTCGATCATCTCGTTGGAGGTGATCGCCACCCAGGTCACGTGCAGATGCTGGAGGCCCTGCTCCAGTTGGGTCAGCTCCGCATCGGAATAAGTCGATTGCAGGTCGAGGATGCCCGCCATGGGGGCACTGCCCCGCACCACGCGCTCCAGGTCGCGCACCTGCTGCACGCGCCGGATCTCCCAGCCCTGGCCGAATTGCTCGGCACTGAATCCAAAATCTTCGAAACGCGACACCAGCACGATCTGTGCGGAGCGTGTCGACGCTTTGCACAGTCGGTCCATGCCGTTCTCCCTGACGTTTGTCTTTTTGTTCGCGGCGGCCACCCCGGCAATCGGGCCGGAAGCGGGCCACATGGCCCGGCTGGTTTCCGCMGGCTGCGGGGGCTCCCMCGCGCGCAACGTCGGCATCACGGTCTGGACAGACTGCGAGACTGTTCTTCGAGCACGCTGTCGTAGTCACGGCCGGCGTGCAGTTCGTCGCGGATGCGGCGGCGCACCATGTCTTTCTCGCGCATCAGGTCCACGCTGGGCGCTTCGGGCGACTGGCCGGAGTACTGGAAGTAAAGCGCCTTGTAGGTGAGCTGGCTCAGGATCCATTCCTGGAGCAGCGTGCGCTGGCGCGCGAGTTCCTCGGCCAGCATGCGATGGCGTTGCATCAGGGCCTCGACGGCCTGGCGCGTGCGCGGCGAAATCTCCGTGTCCTCGGCGAGCAGCACGGCGACTTCGGTGTCCGGGCCGCCTAGGTCGGCGTCCCGTAGTGAAATATMGGACGCGTCACTGGCCAATGGCGCGCGGTGAATCGATCGACTGGCGGATGCACTGATGGGCCCGAATTCGGGACGCCGGATCTCTCCTGCGGTCATGATTTGTTCCCCGTTGAACAACACCCCCGGCACTGCGTACGATTACCACTGTCTATGTTTGGTTTTGAGCTGTCTGTTGTCTGCCACACGTGTCGGCCGTGTGGTCTGTTATGACTTCTGTGACTTCCTGGTGGCCCCGCCGCCGCTGCGAGACGGTCTCGTTGGACGCTCTCGGCCGATGGCGGCCRCCGCGCGCGGGCCGCGGCCCTCCATATAGGCCGGAGTCAAGAAAGGGCGCTCTCACGCGCCCTTCTTCTACTTCGCCTCTAGTTCAGTGCATTTGAGACGGTTTGTCCAGCCCGAAGTGATCGGTTTCAGCCATGTCTCATACTTTAGTGTGAGATCAKAATCTCACACTGCAGGCGACCCGTCAGGTTAATGAGCGCTCACATTTAACGCAGAATCGGGTACGGCGTCGGACGTTTTCGGTCGGTTTCAGTGCCCCGGCAGGTAATAGAACTTGAACAGAAACACGGCGGCGATGATCCACGCCATGACCGGTACTTCGCGCGCGCGGCCGGTCAGCGGCTTCAGCACCGCGTAGGCAATAAAGCCGAACGCGACGCCATTGGCCACCGAGTACGTAAACGGCATGCCGAGGACGGTGAGCACGGCGGGAACGACCTCGGTGACATCGGTCCAGTCGATGTCGACCAGCTCGCGCAGCATCAGGCAGGAGACATAGAGCAACGCCGGCGCGGTGGCATACGCCGGCACCGTGCCGGCCAGCGGCGCGATAAACAGGCAGGCCAGGAACAGCACGGCCACGGTCACGGCGGTCAGGCCGGTGCGGCCGCCGGCCTGCACGCCAGACGCGCTCTCGATATAGGCGGTGGTCGACGACGTGCCGAGCAGCGAGCCGGCCATGATGGCAGTGCTATCGGCCATCAGCGCCTTGTTGAGCCGGTGCATCTTGCCAGCCTTGAGCAGCCCGGCGCGGTTGGCCACACCCATCAGTGTGCCGGTGGCATCGAACAGCTCGACCAGGAAAAAGACCAGCACCACGTTGATGATGCCGATGGACAGCGCGCCGGCGATATCTAGCTTGAACAGCGTGGGCGCGATCGACGGCGGGGCCGAGAACACGCCGTGGAAGGTGTTGCCGCCGAACAGGAAACTGAGCACGGTGGTGAGCAGGATGCCGATCAGGATCGCACCCTTCACCTTCAGGCGGTCCAGCGCGACGATCACGAAGAACCCGATAGTCGCCATGATCGCGGGAGGCTGGTGCAGATCGCCGATGGTCACCAGGGTGGCCGGGCTGGCCGCGATGATGCCGGCGTTCTTCAGCGCGATGATCGCCAGGAACAGCCCGATGCCCGCCGTGATCGCACCCCGAATCGCATGCGGGATGCCATTGACGATCATCTCCCGGATGCGGAACAGCGTGACCAGCAGGAACAGGCAGCCCGAGATAAACACCGCGCCGAGCGCCGCTTCCCACGGCAGGCCCATGCCTTTGACGACTGTATAGGCAAAGTAGGCGTTGAGGCCCATGCCCGGCGCCATCGCGATCGGATAATTCGCAAAGAACCCCATGATCAGCGTGCCGATGGCCGCGGCCAAGCAGGTGGCGACGAACACCGCGTCCTTGGGCACACCGGCATCGCCGAGGATGCTCGGATTGACGAAGATGATGTACGCCATCGTCAGGAACGTGGTCACGCCGGCCAGCACTTCAGTGCGCACGTTCGTGTTGTGCTCGGCCAGGCGGAACAGGCGCTCGGCCAGGCTGGCGCTGGCCTGGCTGGACTGGAAGGCGGGCGCGGAATCGCTGCCCGGCCGCTCGGCGGGGTCCGGTAGGGACATGTCGGGTCTCCTGGAATGTGTTGCGCCTGCTTTCGTCTGGCTCGCCCGGCCCGGGCGGCAGCCATGGGCTGCATGACAGACAATAGGCAAAAGGCGGGATGATCCCATAGGCCAACGTGACGGTGCCAGCCCCTGGCGGGGAATCCCCACCTTGACGAAGCCGCGAATCCCCCGTATAAACCACAGCTAGATTCAAGCGACGAGGCAACAGTTCATTCGTTAGCCACCGTTGGTACTTCGGTTGTCCATGGTGTCCTTTCCTTGAGTTGGCAGTGCGATGGTGTGTGCACCATCGGTTTCTTTTTTATCTTTTTTTGGAAAGCAATACCATGCAAACCGGTATCGTCAAGTGGTTCAATGACGCCAAGGGCTTCGGCTTTATCAAGCCGGACGCAGGCGGTGATGATCTGTTCGCCCACTTCTCCGAAGTGCGCGCCGACGGCTTCAAGTCGCTGCAGGAAAACCAACGCGTGTCGTTCGAAGTCAAGAACGGCCCGAAGGGTCTGCAAGCTGCGAACATCACGCCGCTGTAAGCCAAGGTAGCTCCGGCACGCCGCAAGGTGTGCCAGCAACCGAAAGAGCCCCGCCATCACTGGCGGGGTTTTTTTTCGCCTGTTTTCCGCCGGATCGGGCTTCAGGTCGACCGGCTTCAATTTGTMGTGCGTCTTTTTTCGTGCCCCGCGCAGTCGCGCCGCAGAAACGGGTACGCCTTCCTGATTGATCTCCGCAGAAATGGGTACGGCTGGCGGCTGGCCGTCGCCTCGGCAGGCCGCTATCGCACGCAGAAACGGGTACGCATTGGCTTGTGGCGTCCCATCGCTCGAGGCCGGTTTCCTTCGATTTTTGCCTGGCTAGGGTGGGAATCCCCCGCGAGTTGTCCCCGCAGAATCGGGTACGCCGCGAAAGCCCGCCGTATACGGTCCGCAGCCTCGTATGGGGTCGCAGAAATGGGTACGGTTTCAGCAGCAGGTGACGTCGGAGGTGTGGATGCACGCGCAGAAACGGGTACGGTCGCTCAGGGCGCGGGAGATGTATACGTTCCGAGCGGCACTGCGGGGCGTMAACGTAGCGCAGAAACGGGTACGCAGCGGATTCCTCGGTTTGATTCGGTATACGTTGAGAGTGAGTACTGGCTTTTAAGCAAAGCTAATGCTATAGTCGGACTGGTTTTGCAGGCTGACGCATTGCGCCCGCAATTTGCGCAGAATTGGGTACGCACTTGGCATTTGCTGGCGCTGGAATCGCCGCAGAAATGGGTACGGTTCCCGGCAGCGCAGCAAAATGCTGCCAACTCGCAGAATTGGGTACGCCGCAGAAACTGGTACGCAACGAGGCTGGGAGGCTTCGAACCGGCCCAGCGCAGAAATAGGTACGCTTTGAGCCGCTTGGCCCGCAGAATCGGGTACGCATCGACTGGCTGGAAACCTCACGGCGCACCCATTTCTGCGGGGATAACGCGGTTGTTCACAGCCCCTCCACGCAGGGAAACGGCCGTCGGGTACGGTTCGCGCAGAAACAGGTACGCTTTTTGCCCATCCCGCTGTGGAAAAGCCTGTGGGATCAGTGAGTTATCCCCGCAGAATCCGGTTCGCTGTTTCCGCTGAAACGGGTTCGCCCAGTCGCAGATTCGGGTTCGGGGCTTCGCAGAATCGAGTACGCTTCCACGCAGAATCGGGTTCGCGGGGCGTACTTTTCCCTTTTGAAATCAACGGCGTTTTCCCTCCGTATACGGTTTACAAGTAGTTAACCCGTAACGGTATCGTTTACTTGTAGCTGATGCGCCGCCAACCGTGGACAACCCTGGCGGGTTGCCCACCGCATGCCGGCCATCCTGCCAGTCGTGAGAAACCCGACACCCGAAACAGATCGCTTGCAGAGAAGCCCGTCAGCGCTGACAGGGAACCGCAAGCTCGGGGGCAACGCGACCGGACAACCAAAACACACAAAGAACGTATACGTACCTGTTTCTGCGTGACAACGTTTACGGGTTCGCGTAAAAAGGCGGGTAATCCGAAGCCCGTCAATATGCCCATCAAACGCTCCCTGGCCACCGAGGGGGATCGCTCCGTCCTGCAAGGGGATCACGAGCCTTCCCGCATCATCGTTCCCGGTAACGAGAACGTCCTGGTTCCGTCCGAGAAATTCCAGCGCCTCTTCGACGAGGCCCAGGCGATGGAGCGCGAGGACGCCTGGCACAGTGGCGAAGTGGGCTTCCTGAGCCGCGCCAGCGTGCAGGTAACCCTGCCGTATCKCGCCCCGAAGGGCGCGCCGCCCGTGTGGACGCGCACCAGCGGCAACATCTCGCTGATGATCCAGCCGGGCTACTTCACGCAGCAGCGCTCCGAACGAGCGGCCAATGGTCGTCAGAAGCTCGTCTCCGAAACCGTTTCACTCGGGTATCCGTACGGCTCCTATCCGCGTTTGATGCTTGCCTGGATCGGCAAGGAAATCATGGCGAAGAAGAAGCGCGGCGAGTTTACGGGCACGGTCGAGGACCGCCGCATCTCGCTCGGCAATTCGCTGTCGGAATTCATGTACAACCTCGGCATTCCGATGGCCACCGGCGGCAAGCGCGGAACCATGACGCTGGTGCGCCAGCAAATGATCCGGCTGTTCTCGGCKACCATTGCGATCGTGCAGAACAAGTCGACGCCGACGCCCAATCAGACGCCGAATCACGAACCCCTGTCGATCGACCGGGTGGGCTACCTGCTGGCCGACCAGCTGTCGACGTGGTGGGACCCGATGCAGCCCGGTCAGGGCTCGATGTTCGAKAGCTTCGTGGTGCTCTCCGAGCCGTTCTTCAACGAGCTGGTGAACCGGCCCGTACCGGTCGATATGCGCGCGCTCAAGGCGCTCAAGCAGTCGCCGTTCGCACTGGACGTGTATTCGTGGCTGACCTACCGGTTCTTCACGATCCAACGACGCACCGAGATCCCTTGGGAAGCGCTCCAGATGCAGTTCGGTACCGAGACCGAGAGCGAGCGCAAGTTCCGCGCGCTGTTCCGCAAGGCGCTCAAGGATGTGCTGGTGGTGTATCCGGGCGCCAAGGTCGACGCCGATTCGTCGAAAGCCCTGGTCCTGCAGCCGTCCCGCACGAGCGTTCGCAAGCTGGCCTGAAGGCGAACTGACCGCTGGAACGAAAAAGGCAAGCGACGAGCGCTTGCCTTTTTCTTTTACCCGTCACGCGCTTGCGCGCATGGCAGGACGTTCAGTGAGACAGGGTCAGGCGGGCTTGATCGCCGATGCCTGCAGACCCTTGGGGCCCTGCTTCACTTCAAACGTCACACGCTGACCATCCTTCAGGGTCTTGAAACCCGAGCCCTGGATTTCCGAGAAGTGCGCGAACAGATCTGCACCACCGTCGTCCGGGGTAATGAAGCCGAAGCCCTTGGTCTCGTTAAACCACTTGACCGTACCGGTTGCCATAGGAATTTCCTTTCGAAGCAAGTTCTTGTACACAACGCAAACAACCGTTCAAGCACGTTGAGGTCTCGTAGATACCGAACGGAAGCCAACGAGGTTGACACGACTTGACTCGACTGTAGCGCGCATCATAACCAGTTTGTTCTGCTGTGTCATGTGCGGGGTAATGCGCACTATCTTTACTTTAGGCGGATTCTCTGCCTCTTTTCAAGAGGAAATCTCCGCAAATTTGAGGTAGGCGGTGTTTACCCTTTCACCGTGGCGTGGAGGTATCACGCTACGAGACATAAAATTTGAATAATGAAAAATGGGTTGTAGCGCACTGCCGATTTGGCTACAGTTCCGCCTGTAGAGAACTCGTCATGTGCGCTTTCAGCGCTGAAAGTGAGGCCAGTGTGGCAGCAAAAATCATTACCGTGTTCAACCAGAAAGGCGGCTGTGGCAAGACCACGGTAAGCATGCACCTGGCTGGCACGCTGGGCCTGCGCGGCGCCCGTTCCATGCTTGTCGATATGGATGAGCAGGGCACCGCCACGCGATGGGCCGCACAGGCGACCGACGAACGCCCATTTCCCGCTTCCGTGATCGGCCTGGCGCCGTCCGGCGGCGCGATGCACCGCGAAGTCCGCAAATTCATCCACGACTACGACTACATCCTTGTCGACTGCCCGCCCGCCGTGCATTCGGCCGCGCCGTCGAGCGCGCTCCTGATTTCCGACCTCGCGATCATTCCGGTTGTCCCGTCGCCGCCTGACCTGTGGGCGGCCGTCGCAGCGAAGACGCTTGCGCAGCATGCACAGGTCCAGAATGAGACCCTGCAGATACGCGTGATGGCCAATATGGTCCAGCGACGCGTCTCGATTGCCCGCCAGGCCATCGAGATCCTGGGGGATGACGGTGATGTGCCGCTGCTGAACGCCCTGATCGGCTCCCGTTCGGCGTTCCGGGAATGCCAGGCCATTGGCTGCACCGTGCACGGTGTGCCGGGCGCCCGCGAGGCCGTGCAGGAGGTCGACATGATGGTCGACGAAATCCTGTCCCTGATCGAGTAATTCCCATGGCAACGAAACTGAAAAGCCTGAAGGCCGGCATGCTGGCCGGCATGGCGGCGGAGAAAACCCGCAACKACACGATGGATCGCTTCGCCAGGGCGGAAGCGGCGATCTCCCAGCACCCGAATGGCCTGCTCCAGACCCAGCGTCCCGAGCGTCCGGTAGTTGCCGAAATCCAAACTTTCAGCGCTGAAAGTGCGGAGCCGACTGAAACGGGTCGTACGCTGATCAAGATCCCCATTGCGCAACTGCACGACAATCCTTTCAATGCGCGTCGAATTTATGATCCCGCAGTGGTCCAGGAACGTGCTGCGTCGATCGCTACGCATGGGCAGAAAACGCCCGGTCTGGCGGCGCCGGACCCGGTGCGCCCCGGGCACTACATCCTCATCGATGGTCACTATCGCAAGCGCGCCCTGGCCTCGGCCGGCAAGCTCGAGATGGAATGCTTTATCGAGAGCGACCTCAGCGACCTCGATTTCTACCGACTCTCGTTCCTGCTCAACGAGCAGCGCTCGGACCAGTCCGCACTCGACAACGCGATTGCCTGGCGGCAGTTGCTGGACGAAGGCAAGGTCCAGAAGGAGGAGGAGATCTGCGAGCTGACCGGGATGTCGGCGGGCACGGTTAACAAGACCCTGGCGCTGCTGAAGCTGCCGGACTCGGTGCTCGGCGTGATGCGTGAGCGACCGAGCGCCATCGGGATTGCCGCCGGTTACGAGCTGACGCTGTTCTGCAAGATCGCCGGCGAAGACCGCACGCGTGATCTGGCGACGCGCATCATGAACGACGGCCTGTCCAGCCGCGAGGTCGAGGCGATCCGTAAACATGCGCAGGAAGGGAAGTCGCGCAAGGTCAAGGAGATCAGCCGGCAGTACAAGATCCGGACCGAGTCGGGGCAGCTTCTCGGCACGATCAAGGAGTGGGATTCGGGCCGGGTAATGCTCGATGTTCAGCTGTCCGACCGCAATGCCCGGGAGGACCTGCTCGAGGTCCTTAAGGCGCGCTTCGGATTGGATAAAACGCTACTCTGAGTTCTTTGCAGTCGCGTTCGCTAACTCATTGTTTCATCGAACATTTGGATCGCAGCAAAAGGTACGCTCGGGGTCATTTTGGGCCGTCCGGCAACGGACGCCCGGCGAGCGCCAGGAGGCGCGGCGTGAACCCAATTTCGGCCAGTTCTCGCCCCGCCGCGAAGCGCTTCCAGGTACCCCGTAGCAACTGGTCCAAACCACTCGCGGCGTAGCCCGCACCGACCTGCGCCTGCTTGGCGCGACCCCGCGCCGTGGCGGGAAATTCGCTTGGTGCGAGCAGGGCGGCGTCGGCGTTCCAGCCGGCCTCCACCTGAATCCCGCGATCGGCCCAGTGCGCGCGCAGCGCCATCCAGACGTCTTCATCAAGCAGCAAACCTGAATCTTCGGATTCATTTCGGGCCCCGGGCAGCAGCCGCGCGCCGCGTCCGGCGAGCCGGACATCCCCCAGCCGCATCGCCGGCAGTGCCGAAATCCGCACCCCGTGCCGATGCACCAGCAGCGCCGTCGCCCGTGCGGCCCGGTGTCTGGGGGAGGCCTCCACCGCCCCGAGCCATGCCAGGAAGTCATCGACAACACCGGGCGGAAGCAAATTCGAGCGATTCGTTTCGATAGATTCCGACGCAGCAACGGGTACGCCCCCGGCCGGTACAGCCGCACCGCCTTGCCGCACCCCCGCCCGCACCATCGCCCGGAGCAGGGCGCGAACCACACGCAGGGAAGCCTCGATCGAGCTCGCGCCGAGTGGTCCCTCGAACGGCCGCCAGTGCGCCCGGTCTCGGGCGCCCGCCGGGCCGCACCAGAAGGCCGCCGGCTGGGGATCCGCCAGAAAGCTGCGGTAGCGCACGAGATCATCCGTCTCCAGCCCCCGGACCGAACCACGCTGCTGGGCGACCCAGAGCAGCAGCCGCTCCGCCTCCCGTCGATAGCTCCCGGCCGTATGCGGGGAGCCGCTGTGGCGGGCTACCCAGTCCCGAATGAACCGCAGGTCATCCCCGAGCACCGCCGCGCCGGGGTCGCCAGACGATGGCGCCAGCATGTGTTCGAGCGGAACGGGTTCGCGCATCGCCGGCCCCAGCCGCTCCGGGACCAGTGCGGGTCTGCTTCGGTGTTGTGACGGAGAAAGCACATATGGCCGCACCGCCGTCGCGATCACCGACTGCTGCTGACCCAACCATCGTGTGATGACTTCGGCGGATTGCTGGCCGATGCGTGGCACGGCACGCCACCAACTACTGCCGCGCTGGTTCGCCAGATCAGTCAAATCGGCGATGGTGCGCACGCCCCCCGTCGCCAGCCGGCGGGCGAGGCTGGGGCGGAACCACAGCGATACCTGATGCCCCGGCAGCGGCCGGCCCTGGCCGAGCCGCTCGATGGACGACAACGCGTCCACCCGGCGCGTCATCCCGGCGTCAGACCGCCCGCGCAGCGCCTCGAACATGGCCGCGATATCGGGCCGGTCGTGCTGGAGCGCGAACTGCACCAGCCGGTCGCGCAGCGTCAGGATGCGCTGTACCGCCTGATGCTCGGTCAGCACATCGTCATCGTCCGGATCGAGCAGGTAGCGATTGGCGATGTCCACCGGCCGCATGCCCTGGGCATACGCCCGGACCACTGCAAATTCGGTTCGAGTGAGCTTGGTAGCGGCGAGCGTGTCGGGATCCGTGCTCATGAAGAAGGGGTGGTAAGTGATTGAGTTATAACAACTTTAGCGGAGTGCCAATCCGTACCAGGCACTTTTGAATATCAAAGTGCAATGTAAATTATTTTCGATGGGAAGCCAAGGGATTTGCCCGGGATGGCCCCCTGGGCTCACCGTCTGCCGGTTTCGCTGAAACGCTTAAAACAGACCGCCAAACATTCGACTTCCGTTCTTCAGCCCAGTCTCCAGAATGAGGAAACCTCGCTGGTCAGTGTTAAGACCAAGCGGGCGAAGGGAGGCGACCCATGGTCAGCAGGCGGAGAAAGGCCGGCGTCGGCGTGGGCGCCGTGGGCGGCGTCGTTCTGGCGAGTCTGTCTCCCGCCGCGCACGGGCAGGCGGCCTGCCCGACCATCGGCACGGGGCAGGTATCCGCCACCACAGCCTGCACGGTCAGCGCTTCGGCCATCGGCACCACGGCAGCGGCGCCGGTGGCGATCACCGGCACCGGCGCCGGTGCGGATGTGACGGCGTCCGGCGTCACGCTGAGCCTCGGCGTGGCCAATGCGAACGGCGTCAACGCCTTGAGCGGGGCCCGGGTCTCGCTGACGGGCGGCGCCATCAATACCACCTCCAACGGTGCGGCGGCGGCCAGCCAGGTTGGGCTCAAGGCCGTTGGCGCGGGCTCCCGCGTAGTGGCCGATAACGTCCGGCTCAACCTGGCGCCGGCCAACTCGGTGTCGATGCAGGGCGTACGGGCCGAAGGCGGCGGGTCCGTGACGCTGACCCAATCGAACCTGACCGTGGGCGCCGCCGGCAGCGGGCGCAATTTCAACCATGGGCTTGTGGCCACCGGCGCGGGCAGCCTGATCACCGGTTCCGGCAACACCGTCGCGGTGGCGTCCAACTTCTCGAATGCCGCGCGCGCCGAACTGGGCGGCGCCATCGAGCTGTCCAGCAGCACGCTCACGGCCACCGGCACTGGCAATGCCGCGAGCGGCCCCGTGGCCGCCGCCGCCGCGGTCTCGGGCGGTCGCATTGCCATTGGCGGCAGCGGCAACCTGCTCACCGGCGGGCCGGCGACGATGGCGCACGGCGTGTTCGTGTCGGGCACCGGCTCCTCGGCCACCATCGACCAGGCTACGATCCGTGCCAGCGGCAACAATTCCGCCGGGGTCGCGGTCGACCTGGGCGGCATTGCGACCCTGACGAACAGCACGGTCAGCGCGCCAACCTATCGCGGCGTGTCGGTCACTGGCAACAGCGACGCCATGCTGACCGACGTCTCGGTCGATAGCGCGGGCAGTGCCGCCATCGCGCTGGGGTCCGGCTCGCGCATGTCGATCACGCGCGGCACCCTCAGCAGTGGCGGGCAGGTGCCCACGGTGAATGTCGGCGGCGTGGGCTCGACCCTGACCACCGAGGGCGTGGCGATCGTCTCCACGGGCAGCGCCAACGCACCCGGCATCGCTATCACCCAGGACGGCCTGGCGACGATCAACGGCGGCACGGTCGATACCTTCGGCACCACGGCCCGCGCCCAGCGCGTGAAGGGCGTCACGGCCGCCTTGCCCAATGCGCGGCTCGTGACCAATGGCCTCGCCATCCACAACCGGGGCGACGAGGCGATTGGCGTGGCCGCCGACGATGGCGGCACGATCGAGATCAACCAGACCTCAGTACTCACCGACGGCCGCAACGGCATCGCCGTCTACGCGGGGGTGGACCCGCTCAAGCCCAACGTGGCAACGGTGGTAGCCACGGCGTCCCACATCGAGACGATGGGCGAGATCGCCCACGGCGCGCTGGCGCAGGCGCGTACCGTGCTCGACGTGCCCGCGCGGGTCTCCCTGACGAATGGCACCACCGTCATCACGCACGGCACGGGCGCGATGGGGCTGCGCGCCGTGTCGAAAGGCCGGGTCGAGGCGCTGTCCGGGTCCAGCGTGACGACCGAAGGGGCCGCCGCGCATGGCGCCTTTGCGCGCAACGCGCTGAGCCTCGTCCTGATCGATAACGCCACCGTGAGCACCAGTGGCGTGGGCGCGCACGGCGCCGTGGCGCTGGACGCCGGCCAGGTCAGCGGCAACCGGGCGACCGTGACCGCCAGCAACGCGGACGCCGCCGCGCTCTACGTGGCCGGCTACAACGACACGTTCACCGCGCAGGTGCCCACCGGCGCGGACTTCACCGCCTCCGCGCTGACCAGCCGGAGCGGCCCGGCCATCGCCGTGGCCGGGCCGGGCACCGTGACGTTGGCCGGCTCGACGGTTTCGGGCGTCGAGTGGCTCCGCGTCGGCTCGATCGGGGACTTTCCGACGCTGCCGCCGCCCGAGGCCCCCATCGCCCGGCCGGAGCCGCTGCCGTCCGTCGACGATCCCTCAACCCCGCCGTCCGATTCGGTCGCGCCGCTCGCAGCCCCCCTGCCAGCGATCAAAAAGCCCCTGGCCGTGGGCGATGTCGCCACCGTCGATGTCTCGGCCTCAACGCTGACCGGGGCGGCGACCACGCTACCGGGCACCACGTCCATCGTCACCCTGCGCGACCAGACCACGTGGCACCTCACCGGCAACTCGACGCTGACCACGCTCACCAACGCCGCGAGCCAGATCCTGTTCACGCCGCCGTCGGCGGGCACGTTCAAGACGCTGACGGTGAACACCTACACGGGCGCCGCGGGCGGCATCGGCCTGAACACGGTGCTGGCCGGCGACAACGCACCGTCGGACAGGCTCGTCATCGACACCGGCACCGCGTCCGGCACCACCGGGCTGACGATCACCAACGCCGGCGGCACCGGCGCGATCACGCAGCGCGATGGCATCCTGGTCGTCGATGCCGTCAACGGCGGCACCACCGCTCCCGGCAGCTTCGCGCTGGCCCGCCGCGCCGTGGCCGGCCCCTATGAGTACCGCCTGTACCGGGGCAGCCTGGACGGCAGTCAGGCCGATGCCTGGTACCTGCGCTCCGAGCGCGATCCGTCACCCGATCCGCCCCCGCCGGGGCCGCCCACGCCAGGGCAGGCGCTGTTCCGCCCCGAGGTGGCCGCCTATCTCGCCAACCAGCGCCTGGCCGGGCAGATGTTCGTGCACAGCCTGCACGACCGCCTGGGCGAGCCGCAGTACGTGGAAGGCCAGCCGTTCGACAAGGCCGAGGACAAGCCGCGCTCGGGATGGCTGCGCGTGGTCGGCAAATGGGAGGGCAGCCGCAGCCAGGACGGCAATTTCAAGGTCGATACCGACAGCTTCCTGCTGCACGGGGGCGCGGAACTCGCCAAATGGAAGGTGGCGAGTGAGGAAGACCGCCTGCATCTGGGGCTGATGGGCAGCTACGGCTATGCCAGCAGCGACGCGAAGGCGGCCGGCAACCCGGCGTCCGCCAGCGGCAAGGTGGAGGGCTTCAGCGTGGGCGCGTACGGCACCTGGTACCAGAACGACGAACGCAAGCTCGGTACCTATATAGATACGTGGTTCCAGTACGGCTGGTTCGACAACAAGGTCGAAGGCGACACCCTGCCCACCGTGAAGTACCACGCGCAGGGCTGGGCGGTCTCGGGCGAACTGGGCTACGCCGTGCCGTTGCGCCACGACTGGGTGATCGAGCCGCAGGGGCAGCTGATCTACGTCGACTACCGCGAACACGACATTACCGAGCCCAACGGCACGCGTATCGCGGGTGCCGACTCCACCGGCCTCATCACGCGGCTCGGCGTCCGGCTGCATCGCACCTATGTCCGTGCGGACGCGCGCAAGTGGCAGCCGTACGTGACTGTGAACTGGTGGCATACCAGCACGGACAGCAGCGTCCGCTTCAACGAGGTGCCGCTCGGCACGCTGTATCCGTCGAATCGCTATGAATTGAAGCTGGGGCTCAACCTGTCGATCTCGACGCGCTGGACCGGCTGGGCCAACGTGTCGGGCGCCTGGGGGGCGCAAAGTTTCCACCAGTATGCGGCCCGGATCGGGGCGAAATATACGTGGTGAGCGCGGGTGTCATACATGTGATGTATGGCAAACACCCGCTGTAAAAGTGCTGAATGAGGCATTTTGTGCCGCAAGCAGCCTAGGCAAAAACCCAACACGGGAAAACCCCCGCAATGCAGCATTCGCTTGCAATCACTCCGCGTGCTTCCTATGCTGAACACCAGAATTCAATTTAATTTGAATCTGAGTTGCGAAGCATCTAACGCGTGTCATACGCGAAACGGGGCGGTAGGCATCCTCCGAGGGAGGGCCGGGCAGGACAGCAGCGAGCCAGGACGGGAAACGCTGCGAGGCTCAGGAGGCGATACCTATCGTATGGGCGTGCAGCCGTGCCAAAAGCGGAGCATGTCCAATCAGCGCGCAGTGGATTGTACGCGGCATCCGCGCGCGCCAATAAGAAGTGAGCGGCCATGGCCACCATCCTGTTGCTCGAGCCACATCCTTTGCTCCGCCTTGGGCTGCGCCACCTGTTGGCACAGGCGCATGTTCCCGGCGATCTCGTCGATATCGACCCCCAGTCCCTGCATGAACCGGATCCCTGGACGCACCACGCCGATCTGCTGATCTATGGCCTGCCCGCCGATGCGGAAGCCGGCTGGCTTGGCCTCGCCGGCCTGTGCCAGCGGCTGGAGCCGCAACGCGTGCTGGTGCTGGCCGAACACGTGCCGGCGCCGCTGCCCGAATTCGGCCTGCCCGAGACCGTGCGCGGCCTGCTGGCGAAAGCCTGCTCCGCCGAGGCGCTCGAAGCCGCCATCCGCCTGGTGCTGGCCGGGGGCGAATGCTTCCCGTCGCAGCTCCCGGTCATGCGTGGCGCCGAGCCGGCTGCCCATCCGTACGCCCAACTGGGCGGCGAGCATGCCCACGCCGCGCCGGTGCCGGTGCCGGCAGCCTACGCCGACGGCCGCGACAGCCGCCATGCCGCCGCGCCGATCGTCGTGCCGCTGCACGGTGTGCCGAGCCACGGCCCGCAGTCGCACGCCACGCCGCTGGAAACCCCGACGGCAGGCGCCCATCTGCTCAATATCACCGAGCGACAGTACGAAGTGCTGGCCCTGCTCGCGCGCGGCTATCCGATCAAGACCGTCAGCCGGCTGCTCAATATCTCGGTGGCCACGGCGAAGACCCATGCATGCACGCTTTATCAGCGGCTGCACGTGCGCAACAAGGGCGAGGCGGTCTACGTCGCGCTCCAGCGCGGCGCCACGCTGAACTGGCAAGGGCCGACGGTCACCGCGCCGGCCTCGATCCGCCCGTCCGCCGTCCTGCAGTCCCGGGAGGCCTGTGAGGCCGCCTGAGCGCGGTCGCGCAGCCATCCGCTCGCGTCCCCCTTCTGCCGGCCCGCCCTCATCCGAAAGCATGAGGCGGTGACCGGCTGCGGTTGCTAGCTTTATTGCAGGCCGATTTGCAGACCCATTGCGGACGGCGTCACCCGACGCACGCCGCCACCGTCATCCATCCCCAGCCTGCCATCTGTGCCTTCCCGGCTGCGCCTGCCGCGCGGGTAGGTCGTGCGTGTGCCCAATCGGCACGCGTTCAGTGAACCGACGTCCGATAACCGTCGCGCCAGCGGTGACCCATGCCGCGCCGCGCAGACGTCCAACATGCCCGATCTCTGTCGATGACGACCTACCTGATCGCCAGCAACGAAATGATGTGCCGCATCCTCGCCAGACGCATGGAGGGGCAGGACATCTCCATGCCCGTGCGATGGCACGCGCCTGACTGGCTGCTCGATACCCCGGACCCGGAGGCGCGCGCCGCCTCCATCGACAATCCGGACGCCTCCGAGACCGTGCCGGACGCCCCGGTGGACATGGCCATCGTCGACTGCAGCGGCGTGGAGGGCGACCCCCGCGCGCTGCTGGACCGCGTGCGCGAGCGGCTGGCCCCGCATCGCTGGCTCGTGTTGTCCGATTCGCTCGATGCCGCGCTGATGGTCTACGCCGCGCAGATCGGCGCCAGCGGCTGCCTGGCCGTGCCCGCCCCGATCGAACTGGTCTGTGCCGCCGCCGCGCTGGTCTGGGCCGGCGGCCAGTGCTTCCCGCGCGCGGCCCTGGCGCTGCTGCGCGCCCACCCGCGCCATGCCGGCACCGCGCCCGTCTCCCACCTCTACCCCCACCCCCACTCCGCTGACGGCACTACGGCAACCGGATGAAGGCGCGGCCGCGTCGCGCGACCTATGCTTGCGAGAAGTCCACGGTCTGAAGCCGGTGCCTTTGAGAGGCCGGCCGCCGTGGCGACGCAGGGGGTCGTATGGAACACGGAGTCAATATCCTGGTCGTGCATGGCTTTGCCGTGCGCGAGGGCCGGGGCAAGTGGGCATGTTGTTTCGAGATTCGGCTCGCCATCGCAGGAGGCGGGCCGTTGTTGTTTCGGGGCGAGCTGCACGGCCGGTGCTTCGCCACCGAGGCGGCCGCCGTCCTCGCCGCGTGCGAGTTCGGCGAGCGGGAGGCCACCCGGCACATGGCCACCGCGCGCGCGATGATCGCGGCGGACGACGACGAGGCGTCGCGCCAAAAAAGAAGCCCGCCGACCGGGGGACCATGCGGGCTTTGAAATGGCGCCGTCCTGGACGTGCGCCATTCATGTGACGATAGCCAAACGCCGGCAACGGGCGTATTGGCCAGAAGCATCACGCGCCGCATGGGGCGCACGCCCCGGTCACCGGGCCTCCACCTTCCCGCGCAAACGCATGCCCCGCGCCGGGCGCGCGCCCGCCGGCGGCACGCCGCGCGGCACCGTCTCCACCTTCTGGCTGGTTGAGGCGGCTGAACATTGCGTCGCACACTGCGGGCGCGACGGTGCGAACCTCCGTCAGCCGGCCTAACCCCGTCATCCTTTTCTGTGAGCTGCCGCACCATGTCTGTCTGGCCCCTTGTCTCCCGCGTTGGCGAAAGCGCACTGCTCATGCCCTGCGCGCTCGTCGTGTTCGCGTGGCTGCAGTCGGGCCGCGCCCCGCACGACCGCGACAACGCCATGCGCTGGGCACTCACGTTCGGCGGCGCCGTGGCGCTGGTCGTGGCCAGCAAGCTGGCCTTCATGGGCTGGGGCATCGGCAGCCGCGCCTTCGACTTCACCGGCATCTCCGGGCACAGCACGATGGCCGCCGCCGTGCTGCCGGTGCTGGCGCGGCTGCTGGTGCCGGAGCGCCATCGCGTGATGGCGGTGGTGGCCGTGGCAGTGAGCGTGGCGGTTGCCATCGTGGTGGGCGTGTCGCGGCTGGCGCTGGAGGTACATTCGCCGGCCGAGATCGTAGCCGGGCTGGCGCTGGGCTTCGGCGCGAGCGCCAGCTTCCTGGTCTGGTCCGCCCGGCCGCTGCGCGCCGCGCCGCGCGTGGTGGCGGGCGTCGTGCTGCTGCTGGCGCTGGCGGCGCCGCATCMGTCGGTGAGCCTGCCGACGCATGGCATGCTCGAGCGCATCGCCAGCCATCTCGCCGGGCGGGAGGAGCCCTACCGGCGCGGCGAATGGCACGATGGGCTGGGTGGGCACGGCAGGCATGAAGCGCGACAGGGACACGCTGCCGCGCTGACCGGCGACGCCGCGCGCTGTGTGCGCCACCAAACAGACCCGCCCGCCCGGCAGCACGACGATACCTGACAGGGTGGCCCGCTCCGCCCCGGCAGGAGAACCAACATGTCAGCAGTGCGCGCCTTCGTCGCTGGGCGACAGGGAACCTTCCAGTACCTGTATCGCGCGACCGACGCCCTCGTCATCGGCGCCACCGGCTTTGCCATCGGCGAACTGGTCTTCCCCGAAGGCCTGCGCGGCGCCGCGCCGGTCCATGGCTTCCTGACCGCCTTCTGCGCGCTGGGCGCGCTGCTGATCTTTCCCGCCTGCGGCCTGTACGGGTCCTGGCGCGGACGCAGCAAGGCCGGGCTGGCCGTGCGCGTGCTGGCGGCCTGGAGCGTGGTCTGCCTGCTGGCGCTGGTGTCCGCCTTCCTGCTGCACCAGGTGGCTGGCGTGTCGCGGCTGTGGTCGGTGCTCTGGGTGGCGTGGTCGGCGGTCGGGCTGGTGAGTTCGCGCGTGGTGCTCTATGGCACCCTGAGCAGCGTGCGCCAGCAGGGCATCAACGCCAAGCGCGTGGTGATCCTCGGCTACGGGCCGCTCGGGCACGACATGTTCCGCCGCGTGGCGCAGATTCCGGGCGCCGGCTACGAGGTGGTGGGCATCTACGACGAAGCCGGCACCGACGACCTCCCCGAAGGCGTGGCCCCGCTGCGCTCGCTCGATCAGGTCTGCACCTTCGTACACGCCCACCGCGTGCGCGAGATCTGGCTGACGCTGCCGATGGCGGCCTGCCGCGACCTCTACGACGTGGTCTTCCACTTCCGCAACGATCTTGTCGATATCCGCTGGGTGCCGGACATCATGTCCGTCGAGCTGCTCGGCCATCGCTTCTCCGAATTCATGGGCCTGCCCGTGATCGACCTCAACAGCCCGCCCGACTCGGGCGTGACCGGCCTGGTCAAGGCCAGCTTCGACCGCGTGTTCGCGCTGGCCGTGCTGCTCGGGTTGTCGCCGCTGCTGCTCGCCATTGCCCTCGCCGTGCGGCTGTCCTCGCCGGGTCCGGTCCTGTTCCGGCAGGCGCGGCTCGGCATGGACGGCCAGCCGTTCCACGTCTTCAAGTTCCGGTCGATGGTGGCGCACACCGATGCCGGCGTGACGCAGGCCGCGCCCGGCGACCCCCGCGTGACGCGCGTGGGCGCCTTCCTGCGCCGCACCAGCCTGGACGAGCTGCCGCAGTTCCTGAACGTGCTGCGCGGCGAGATGTCCGTGGTCGGCCCACGCCCGCACGCCATCGAGCACAACGAGCTCTACAAGGAGATCGTGGACCGCTACATGCTGCGCCACCGCGTGAAGCCCGGCATCACGGGCTGGGCGCAGATCAACGGTTGCCGGGGTCGCACCGACACGGTGGAGAAAATGCGCCGGCGTACCGAGTTCGACATCTTCTACATCCGCAATTGGTCCTTCGTCCTGGACCTCCGCATCATCGGCCACACCGCCGTCTACGGCTGGACCGGCCGGGACGCCTACTGACGGCTGACCCGGCGCGGCAATGTGACCTGTCGCGCGTGCCCCGGGGAGTTTGTTGGACACCGCACCGAAGCCGTGCCCCCGCTGCGGCCCAATGGCACCGTGAGCAGGAACCGATCCTAAACAGGCGCCCGCCACGGCCGCCGCCACACCTGCCTTCTGACCAGGAGATACGCCATGAAGGAAACCATCCGACAGATCCTTGCCGAAGTGGCCCGCCTCGACGTCCCCATCGAGACGCTGGACGATCAGGCCGACCTCTACCAGGCGGGCCTGTCGTCGCTGGCCACGGTGCACGTGATGCTGGCCATCGAGAACGCGTTCAACATCGAGATTCCGGATCACATGCTGACCCGCCAGCTCTTCAAGAGCGTGAACTCGCTCGCGGCGGCGGCCTCGCAACTGCAGGAGGCTGCGTGATGAACCCCGTTCTCGCCGCGGTGGACCAGGCGTCGCCGCATCCCGCACCGGCGGACCCCGCCGCCCTGATCGCCGCCGCCCAGGCTGCCGCCGCCGTCGCCGCCACGCATGCCGATGCGGTGGACCGCGACGCGCGCTTCCCGGATGAAGCCTTCGTCACGCTGCGCGAGCACGGCCTGCTCGGCGCGATGATCCCGACGCACCTCGGCGGCGCCGGCGCCACGCTCGATACCGTGGCCGCCATCTGCCGCGTGCTGGGCGGCGCCTGTGCCGCCACCGGCATGGTCTACGCGATGCACCAGATCCAGGTGGCGTGCGTGCTCGAGCACGGCATGGGCAGCCCGTGGCACGAGGGCCTGCTGTCCCGCGTGGCGGGCGAGCAGCTGCTGCTGGCCTCGGCCACCTCGGAGGAAGCCATCGGCGGCGCGCTGCGCAACAGCGGCTGCGCGGTCAACGCCGAGGGCGAGCGCTTCCACCTGCTCAAGATGGCGCCGACGATCTCGTACGGCGCGCACGCGGACGGCATCCTGATCACCGCACGCCGCAGCGCCGACGCCGCGCCGTCCGACCAGGTGCTGGTCTGCGCGCTGAAGGCTGACTACACGCTGCAGAGCCTGAACACCTGGGACACGCTCGGCATGCGCGGCACCTGCAGCAACGGCTTCCGCCTCGAAGCGGCGGGCGACGTGGCGCAGATTCTGCCGGTGCCGTTCGGCCAGATTGCCGACGAGACCATGACGCCGGTGTCGCACATCGTCTGGAGCGCACTCTGGCTCGGCATTGCCGGCGATGCCGTGCAGCGCGCCAAGACCTTCTTCCAGGGCCAGGCGCGCGCGCGTCCGGGCTCGATGCCGCCGTCCGCACCGCGCGTGGCGGAGGCCGTGAGCCTGCTCCAGATGATCGAGGCCCGGCTGGACCTCGCGCTCGCCCACCAGCGCGCGCGGCATGTGGCCCAGGGGGTGTCGTCCTTCACCCTGGCCGCCGAGATGAACGGGCTGAAGACGGCCGTCTCCACCATGGCGCTCGAAGTCGTGCAGCAGGCCATGCTGGTCTGCGGCATGGCCGGCTACAAGCACGGCACGCCGTTCAGCCTGGGGCGCCATCTGCGCGACCTGTGGTCGGCGCCGCTGATGATCAACAACGATCGCATCCTGTCCAACACGGCCAACCTGCTGCTGGCCGACCGGACCTGAGAGAAGTCGAAACAAGGAGCTTCCATGGACGCCCAAACCGTAACGGCAGACGCGCAGGCCATCGGCGGAGCCGGTGGCAGCGCGGCTGCGCCCACCTTCCTCGAGCAGCTGACCGAGGCCGGGCTGCTGATTCCCAGCGGCGTGCTCGGGCTGTATGGCCGTAGCGAGACCTTCGAGGCCATCGCCGAAAGCCTCAACCGCATGGTGATGCGGCTGGGCGCGGATCACCATGCCGAGACGCTGCGCTTCCCGCCGGCCATCGGCCAGCACGACTTCGAGACCAGCGAGTACCTGAAGAGCTTTCCGCAGCTCGCCGGCACCATCCACAGCTTCTGCGGCGACGACCGCGGCCATCGCCGCCTGCTGGCCCGGCTCGAGGACAAGGAAGACTGGACCGACCAGCAGCAGCCCACCGGCGTGGTGCTGACGCCGGCCGCCTGCTATCCGGTGTATCCGGTCGTCGCGCGGCGCGGGCCGCTGCCGCCCGAGGGCAAGATCATCAACGTGATGTCCTACTGCTACCGGCACGAGCCGTCGCTGGAGCCCACCCGCATGCAGCTGTTCCGCCAGCACGAATACGTGTGCATCGGCTCGCCCGAGCAGATCATCGCGTTCCGCCAGTTGTGGATGGAGCGCGGCCAGGCCGCCGTGCAGGCGCTGGGCCTGCCGATGGAGGTGGAGGTGGCCAACGACCCGTTCTTCGGGCGCGGCGGCAAGATCGTGGCGGACAGCCAGCGCGAGCTGAAGCTCAAGTTCGAGTTGCTGATTCCGGTGAACGACGGGCTGGGGCCCACCGCCTGCATGAGCTTCAACTATCACATGGACCACTTCGGCGCGCTGTGGGGCATCCGCACCGCCGATGGCGGCACGGCGCACACCGGCTGCGTGGGTTTTGGCATCGAGCGTCTCACCTTGGCGCTGCTCAAGCATCACGGGCTGGATCCGGCCCGTTGGCCGCAGTCGGTACGGGAAACGCTCGGAGGCCAGTAAATGTACGGTGACGGCAGGCTTCGGCCGCGGGGCGGCCCGGCATTGCATGGTGGCAATCCGGTGTGGGCACACGCCAATCGCCATATCGATCTCTGGGTCGAGCTGCTGCATGGATGGGAGCTGGAGCCCGTGGCGGCCCTGCCGTTCGCCGTGACACAGGATTTCGAGGGCGACCAGTTCACGCTGTCGAGCTTTCCGCCTGGGGATCTTGAGCGCCTGTACGGCATCCACACCAACGAGCTGTCCACCTACGACAAGCTCGAGACCCACGTGGCCGCGCAGACCTGCCGGGGCAACGTGGTGCTGCTCGAAGTGGACGGCTTCTACCTGCCGCAGCCGCCCAATGCCTACCGCCGCCAGCACACGCGCTCGGCCATCGGCATCGACGTGCTGGTACCGGAGGCCAATGCCGTGGGCTTCTATCATGGCGATGGCTACCACACGGCCAGCGGGGACGACTACACGGCCATCTTCCGTCAGGCGACCATCGCCCCCGAGTGGGAGGCGCCCGCGTTCCCCCATGCCGAGGTCGTGCGCCGGCGCTTTCCGGCGCAGGCGGGGGAGGCGCTGGTCGCGGCCTCGCTGGAACTGCTGCGTCACCACCTGGCCTGCCGGCCCCGCCAGAACCCGATCACCGCGTTCCGCAGCGCGTTTCCCGCGCACCTGGAGCAGCTGATGGCGCGCGGCGAGCCCAACTTCCAGGTCTACGCGGCCAGCGTGCTGCGGCAGCTTGGCGCGAACTTCGAGCTGCTGGGGCGCTACCTGCGCTGGCTCTCGGAACACGGCCAGCCGCTGCCAGACGCCATCTGCGAAGCCTGCTACACGATGGCGTCCGAGGCGATGGTGATGCAGTTCCGCCTGATGCGCGCCGTCATCAGCCACAAGCCGGACCCGTGCCAGGACTGCCTCGACCAGCTCGAACTGTCGTACGAAGGCACCGTGCCGGCGCTGGCCGCTTATTTCGGGGAGACCGTCTCATGACTGCGCGTGATCCGGAACCGGCGCTGCAACCTGTCCTGTGGTCCGGCGTGGCCGTGGGCGATGCGCGGCTGGAGGGCGACTGGACCTTCCTGGAGACGCTGGCCGGCGCGGCCACGCATCCCCGTGAACTGGGCGAGGACGGGCACTGGCTGCCCGCGCCGGTGCCGGGCACGGTGGCCAGCGCGCTGCGCGCCGCCGGCCGGTGGGACGAGTCCGCCCCGCCCCCGCTGCACCAGCACGACTACTGGTATCGGCTCCACTTCGCCGGCAGTGGCCGCCGCGTGCTCCGCTGCAACGGGCTGGCGACGCTGGCCGAAGTCTGGCTCAACGGCGTGCAGGTGCTCACCACGCGCCATATGTTCGTGGCGCACCAGGTGGCGGTGCAACTCCAGGGTGCGGACAACGTACTCCATATCTGCTTCCGCGCGCTGCATCCGTGGCTGCGCACGCAGCGCGGCTCGGTGCGCTGGAAGCCGCGCATGATCCAGCCGCCCACGCTGCGCGCGGTGCGCACCACGCTGCTCGGCCATATGCCCGGTTGGTGCCCGCCCGTGCACGCGGTGGGCCCGTGGCGCGACATCGAACTGCTGCACCCCGAAGGCGCGGACGTCGTGCATGGCGCGCGCGCCGTGCTGGCCGGTCATCTCGATGGCCGCGACGGCGTGGTGGCACTGCAACTCCACTTTCCCGGCCCGGCGCCGATGCAGGGCAGCTTCCGGGCCGAAGGGGCCGATGGCGGGGTCTGGCAGGGCGAACTGCGCCGTGTGGGCGCGCATTCGCTGGCCGGCACCCTGCGCGTGCCCGATGCCCGGCGCTGGTGGCCCCATACCCACGGCGAGCCGGCGCTGTATCGCGTGCAGGCCGAAGTGGGTGGCCATGCCATCCCCTGCGGCCAGACCGGCTTCCGCACCATCACCGAAGATCGCGACGGCGAGCCCGGCGCGTTTGCGCTGCGCGTGAACGGCGAGCGCGTGTTCTGCCGGGGCGCCTGCGTCTCCAGCCACGACCTGCCGGGCCTGGCCGACACCGACGACGCCGTGGCCAACTGGCTGCGGCTGGCGCGCGATGCCGGCGCCAACATGGTCCGCGTCAGCGGCGTGACCTGCTATCCCGGCGAAGCGTTCTACCGCCAGTGCGATGCCCTCGGCCTGATGGTCTGGCAGGACTTCATGTTCGCCAATTTCGACTATGGCAGCGAGACCAGCGCGTCGCCGGCCCTGATGGACGACGCCGCGCGCGAGGTCGCCCAGTGGCTGGCCGGCACGCGCGCCCATGCCAGCCTCGCCGTGCTCTGCGGCGGCAGCGAGGCCGAGCAGCAGGCGGCCATGCTCGGCACGCCGCGCGGCGCGTGGCGCCAGCCGCTGTTCGACACCCTGATTCCCGCGCTCGTGGCCGAGCATCGTCCCGATGTGGTCTATGTGCGCAATTCGCCCAGCGAAGGCGCCTGGCCGTTCCAGCCCGATACCGGCATCACGCACTACTACGGCGTGGGCGCCTACCAGCGCCCGCTGGCCGATGCCCGGCTGGCCAACGTGCGCTTCACGTCCGAGTGCCTGGCCTTCGCCAACGTGCCGTGCGCGCGCACGCTGACCGAGGCGGGGCTCTCGCAGCCGCTGCACGACCCGCGCTGGAAGGCGCGCGTGCCGCGCGACGCCGGTTCCGCCTGGGATTTCGAGGACATCCGCGATTTCTACCTGCGGGCGCTGTACGAGGTCGATCCGCCCCGCCTGCGCTACGAGCAGCCGGCGCGCTACCTTGCGCTCTCGCGCGCCGTGGTGGCCGAGATCATGACCGACGTCTTCAGCGAATGGCGCCGCGCCGGCTCCACCTGCATGGGCGGGCTGGTCTGGCAACTGCAGGACCTGTTGCCGGGCGCCGGCTGGGGCATCGTCGATGCCCGGGGCCGGCCGAAATCGGCCTGGCATGCGCTGCGGCAGGTCTGGCAGCCGCTCCAGGTGCTGATCACCGACGAGGGCCTGAACGGGCTGCACGTGCACGTGGTCAACGAATCGGCCACGCCACGCACCGTGCAACTGACCTTCCGCTGCCTGCGCGATGGCGAAATCGCCACCGTCCACGCCACGCAAACGCTCACGCTGGCCCCGCGCGAGACGCGCCGGCTCGTCGCGGCGGAACTCATCGATCACTTTTTCGATTTCACCTACGCCTACCGCTTCGGCCCGCCCGCGCACGACGTCGTCCTGGCCACCCTGCACGACCCCGCGGACAGCAACGCGTTGCTCAGCCAAGCGGCGTATTTGCCGGACCGCCGCGCCGCCGCGCTGCGCGCGCCAGGGTTGAGTGCCCAGGTGGAACAGTTGGAGGGCGTGTGGTGGCTGACCGTCAGCGCGCAGCGCTTTGCACGCTGGGTGCACATCGAGGACCATGCGTACCGCCCGGAGCAGGACTGGTTCCACCTCGGACCGGGGGAATCGCGGCGTATCCGCCTGATGAATGAGGCAGGGGGAGGGGGCGGGTCGGACGCCATTCCTTCAGGCGAGATCTCCGCCCTGAACGCCGAGCGCCCGCTCTCCTACGACGCCTGATCTCATCCTCTCAACCCCTGCCCGCTGCGCCATATGCGGCGCGGCAGGGCGGCATATCCGCCGGGTCCGGCCCGTCGCGCGTCATCCCCGCGTCATCCCCGCCTCTCCGCCGTTTGTATCCTCCTTCCCTCCCAAAGCATGACCGCCGCACCAACCGTCTGCCTACTGTCGATTCTGATCTGCATGGCCCTTAATAGAGTCAACAACGAGATAGCAAAACCGGGGCCCGCGAGGTGCCGGGGGTAAAGAGGGTGGCAGCTACGGGGCTGCCAGAGATCGCCAGAAAACGCAAACGGGTGGAGCGGCGAGATCGGGTCACAGCCTGCATGGAGATTGCCATGCGGGGTGGAGGACCGATGCTGCTCCCGGGTCAGAGGGAGGAGAATCACCATGATTACGCATCGGTCAGACTTGCATGTCAATCACCTGCTCAACGCGTTGCCGCGTCACGAATGGGAAACGCTTTCGCGGCATTTCGAACTGGTCCGGCTCCGCGCCGGTGAGCTGCTGACCGACTCGGGCCAGCGCATCGTCCACGTGTACTTCCCGACCACGTCGGTGGTTTCGCTGCTGTCGCTGCTCGAAGACGGCGCCACGGTGGAATTCGCGGCCGTCGGCAACGAAGGACTCGTCGGCATTCCCGTGGTCACCGGCGGCGACACCATGCCGAGCCGCGTGGAAGTGCGCAGCCCCGGCTTCGCCTACCGTATCCCCGCCCGCGCCCTGCGTGCCGAACTGGCCCACATGCCCGCCCTGCAACGCGTGACCCTGCTCTACGTGCAGGCCGTGCTGACGCAGATCGCGCAGACCGCCGCCTGCAACCGCCACCATTCGCTCAACAAGCAACTGTGCCGCTGGCTGCTGCTGGCCATCGACCGCATGAGCTCCAACGAACTGGTGATCACGCAGCAGGTCATCGCCAACATGCTCGGCGTGCGCCGCGAGGGCGTGACCGAAGCGGCGGGCAAGCTCGAGGACCTGGGCCTGATCCACCATAGCCGTGGCCACATCACGGTGCTGGATCGCTGCGGGCTGGAGAAGCATTCCTGCGAATGCTACAAGCTCGTCAAGCGCGAGTACGACCGCCTGCTGCCGGCGCTGGTGCAAGCCTGATTTCCGCAGGGCGATGCGGCGCGGCATCACGCCGCGCCGCATCGCATTCCTGCCGAAGGATCCTTGCGCCAACCGGAGAGCCCGCTATGACGGTCACCTCGCTTGACTTGCMCGACCTCGATGCCAAGCCGGGCGGCGACGCCCAGGCGGCAGTCGTCCCGCTACGCATCGGCCTGCTGCTGGACAGCCCGCAGGCGTTGCATCACCTCTACCAGCTCGTGCTCTGGGCCCGCAAGCAGCCGGGCCTGGCCATCACCCATCTGATCGTGCACGGGCCCGTGCAGGGCGGCGTCTCGCCGTGGGACCGCCTGCTCGCGGCCACGCTGCGCGGCCTGATGCGGGCCGAAGGCACGGTGCTGCGCGGTACCTATCGCGGCCACCTGACCCGCCACGACCTCGCGCGCTCGATCCCCGAGCGCCTGGACATTGCCGCGCCGATGCCCGGCGCCAACGGTCACATACAGTTCGACGTCGCCGCGGTGGAACAGGTACGCGCCCTCGGGCTGGACCTGCTGCTCGGCTTCGGCCCCGCCACGGTCGATGCGCGGATTGCGGCTGCCGCGCGCATCGGCACGCTGTGGATGCGTTATGGCCGGGGCGGCGTGGCGCCAGCCGCCGGCTTCGACGAATGCCGGCACGCCGAGCCGGCCACCGGCTTCGCCATCGAACGCATCGACGGCACGCGCCGCGTGCTGCGCGCGGGCCGGGTGGGCACGCGCGTGAGCTACCTCGAAAACCAGGCCCACCTGTACCGCAAGGCCGATGTGCACCTGCGCGCGCTGCTGACGGGCATCGCCACGACGKGCACGCTGCCCTCGCCGGCCGGCGCGCCGGTTCCCGGGCTGGCCCGGCCCCGTGCGCGCGACCTCGTCGGCTACGCGGGCCGCCTGTTCAAGCGCGCGGCGATCAAGGGCACCCAGCGCGCGCTGCACATGCGGCGCAAGTTCGGCATCTCGATCCTGCAAGGCTCCTGGCGCAACGCCGATCTGCGGCAGGCCGTGGAGGTGACCGCGCCGCGCGGCCGCTTCTGGGCCGATCCCTTCCTGTGGACCGGGCCCGATGGGCGCGTGGTCTGCTTCGTGGAGGACTACCGCTACGCCACCGGCCGCGCCCATATCTCGGCGCTGGAAATCGTCGGCCATCGCGCGGTGGACCTTGGCGCGGTGATCGTCGAGCCGTACCACATGTCGTTCCCGTACCTGTTCTCGTACGAAGGGGCGCTATATATGTGCCCCGAATGCTCGGGGTCCGGACAGATCCGCGTCTATCGGTGCGCCGAATTMCCGCTCAAGTGGGAGCTGGCCGCCGTGCTGATGGACAACGTCTCCGCCGCGGACACCGTGCTGTTCCCGCGCGACGGCAAATGGTGGATGCTGACCAGCATGGACCCCGCCGACGTGAAGGACCATTGCAGCGAGCTGTACCTGTTCTCGGGGCCGTCCCCGCTCGGCACGGACTGGACGCCCTGCGCGGCCAACCCGGTGCGGATTGACCCGGCCGGCGGGCGCAATGCCGGCCTGATCATGGACGGCGGGCGCATCTACCGGCTGGCGCAGCGCCAGGGCTTCGACCGCTATGGCGAAGGGCTGATCGTCAACGAGGTGCTGGCGGTCTCCGACGAGGCGTACCGCGAGCGCGAGGTGCGCCGCATCGACCCGGACTTCGGCCGGCGGCTGATCGGCTCGCACCATATGACCAGCACCGGCACGGTCACCGTGGTGGACCACGTGCGGCGGGAGTTCGTGTTCTGAGTGCCTTGGGCGCCCGGCTACGGGCGCCCGTTCGACCGCTGTACCGCCTTGGTTCAGCGCAGCGCCGGCTCCGGATCGATGCCGGCCACGAGGGCCGCGATGGTGTCTGCGTCCTCGCAGAAATGGGTACGCAGGTACTGGTCGAGCATGGCGTAGACCGCCTCGCGTGCCGCGTAGGACCGCAGCGCGTGGTCCACTTCATCCGAAATCACGCACTTCACATGACGACAGCGCCGCAGTTGCCGCCCGCGCGCGCCGAAGTGCGTGGCGAGTTCCCCCAGGCCCGGATCGTAGCCGCCGAAGACCAGCCACACCGGCACGCTGCGTTCATCGAGCCGACGAATGAGGCCGTGCACCTGACGCACTGGCGTATCAGCGCGAGTAATCCACGCGGCCAGTGTCTGCGCCCGCGTGCGCACGCGGGCCACGATGCGGCGGCTCAACTCCATGGCAATCGAGCCGATTTCCGCGTCGCCCTTGAACACGCGTACCCATTTCTGCGTGTCCAGCGCGGCGGTCAGATACACGCGCGTGGCCGCCTGGCGCGGGCTGGGGCGCTGCTGCACCACGTCCTGGATGCCGAGCCCTTCGGGCCACTGGAACTTCTGCACATTGACCAGCACCGCGCCCGCCACGTGCTCGCTGCCGGTGGCCGCGTGCAGCCCCACGAAGGCGCCCGAGCAGATGCCGAACAGCACCACCCGGCCGAAGCCCTGCGCGGCCAGCCACGCGGCGGCGGCGGTCACGTCGCGGCGCAGGTGGCTGCCGTAGGGCTGGAAGGCGTACTGGGGCAGCGCCAGCGAGACGCTGTCGCCAATCCCGCCCAGATCCATCCGCATCGACGCAATGCCGCGCCGCGCAAGGTAGCGCGCGCAGAGCACGCCCATGCGCGCATCGCCCACATGATGGCCAGCGCCGGTGTTGATGATGAGCACCACCGGCGCGCCGTCGCCGCGCGCGGCGGCAGGCGGCTCGCACAGGATGCCGAACAGGCCGTCGGCGCCGTAGTGCGCGCGGCGCTCCACGAAGCGGTCGCCGTGCAGTACCGGCGCGTCGTCGGCGGACAGGCGGCGCACGCGCGCGTTGTCGGGCTCGCGCACATCGGTCTCGGGTACGCCGGCCAGCCACGCCGTGGTGTGCCGGAACGCCTGCCAGGGCAGGTCGTTCAGCTCGGGATAGCTGACATAGGTCTCGTATTCGTCGAACGGCGCCTGCGTCACGTCGCAGCCGAGCGCGGCGGCGCTCTCGGCCAGCCGCCCGGCGCCGTCGAGCGTGCTGGCCGACAGGATCAGCATGCGTGCGGCGGGCCGCTGGTGCAGCTGCCCGGGTTTGCCGAGGTCGCACGTCTGGATGGCGTCGATGGTGTCGCGGTAGAAGCGGTTGCCGACCACGGTCATGAAGTCTTCGGTCTCGGCCGGATCGAGCTGGTCGGCCGGGGACGATCGCGCGGTGCTCTGCAACGCGCGCAGTTCGCGCAGATGGTCACGCCCACGCACCACCGGCGCCAGCAGCACCAGCGCATCGATCGCCTCCGCCTCCATCTCCTGCGTGGCGAGCACCGCCAGCAGCGCGCCGAGGCGGATGCCGCACAAGGCCACGCGCGTCACGCCGGTACGTTCGCGCAGGACGCGCACGGCGGCCACGATGCTGGCCGTCCACGCCTGCAGCCGGGCAGGATCGCTCTCGTCGCCATCGGAATCGCCGGTGCCGTGGTAGTCGAAGCGCAGCGCCGGCATGCCGTTGGCGGACAGCGCCGTGGCGAGGTAGCGCCAGCCACGGTGGGTCATGATCGCTTCCTGCCCGAACGGGTTGCACAGCACCACGCCGCAGGGATCGGCAGAAAGGGGGGCGATGGGCCGGTGCAGCCAGCCGTAGCACCCGTCGAACAGCAACGGTTCCATCACGGCGTGCACCATCCCCGGGCCATGCGGGCCGTGGCTGCCGTGTCCGTGTCCGTCCCCGTGTCCGTCCTCGTTCGGGCCGTCGCCCGCGCCGCCCATGGCGCCGCCGCCCTCAGGCACCCGCATGGACGTGCACCGGCCCCGCCGCGCCGAACGTGGCCACCAGGCCAGACAGCGTGCGGTCGTAGGCGGACTCCAGCACATCCAGGCAGTCCGAGCAGGCATCGGTCCGGCCGCGCGCCACCGCGCGGGCCAGCCGGAACTGCAGCACCTTGGCTTCCGTGGCGATGCTGTGCGCCGCGTCCACCACAGGCTCGGGCACCTTGTGCCCCTGCCGCGTGAGCCACGTCAGGTAGTGATGCAGCATCTCGAAGTTGGCGCCGAGCTGGCGCGGCACGTTGAAGGTGTACTGGTGGAAGTAGGCATCGCCGCGCGCCAGCATCCGCTCCATATGCGACGGAAACACCGCGCGCAGCCGGCTCACCGGGTTGGCGGCGGGGCGCCGCGCCAGATGCTCGCGCAGCAGCCGCACCGAGGCATCGGCCAGCATGCCCGGCGCCACCGGCGCGCGCACGCGCTTGGCGCACTCGGCGTAGGGAAACAGCAGGTCCGGATTGCCGGAGAGTTCGGGCGTCAGGCGCAGCAGGCCCTCGTAGTCGTCGCCATTGACCGTGTGGTAGCCCAGGCCGTGGTAGTAGCCCAGCCGGCGCGCCTGCGCGTCGATCATGTCCACGCCGATCGACGTCTTGACGTGTTTCTGCCGATAGGAAGTGGCCTTGGTGTCCGGCAGGTAGTAGCTGTCTACCTCCACCAGCACCGTGTGGCCGCGCCCGACCTGTTCGACGAGATGCGCCTCCAGCGCATCGTAGAGCGCCATCTCCTGCACCACGGTGCCGTAGAGCCGCTCGATGTCGTTGGTCGGGTATTTGAAGAAGGTGAAGTGATCGCCCTCGAAGTCCTGCGTCACGGTGAACGGCAGCGCGGCGCGCGGTTCGAGCCCCCAGCCGTTGAGCAGTTCGATCCACAGGTCGATGTAGCAGTTGGTCTCCTGCCAGATCACGTCCTCGCCATGCAGCGCATGCGGCGCGGGCTGCGGCGTGCTGCGTGCCAGGGTCGCCGTGACATTCATATGGATTCTCCTCCGCTGTGTAGGCATGCCGCGCAGCCGGGCGCGGCCAGACGGTCTCCATTACAGCCCCAACCGCGCCAAAGATTGGTGCGCGAGGCAACACAGGCGCCGCAGCAAGGTGCACGTTTGCGCGCATGCTGGCGGGGCACCGGCAAGGGGCAGGCCGCGTGCAGGCAGTGGCACTTTTCCCGGCCTTTTCGCGCTCTGATGGGCACGCCACCGCACGCCGGGCAAGGTGTGCGGAAGCGTACAGAGACGGCGAGGGGCCGTTCCTACACTGCAACTCATGGATTGGGACGCGTGCCGCCAGCGTTGCGGCGCGCGCATTGAGAGACAGCGGTGAGCATGGGGAGCGTGAGCGCAGTGCGCAGCGCCGTCCATGCCTTTGGACAGACCAGGAAGGCGGGCATGAACTGGGTGGACAAGGAATTCAGCGAGCTGACCACGCGGGAGCTGTATCAGATCCTGCGCGTGCGCAGCGAGGTCTTCATCGTGGAGCAGGGCAGTCTGCTGCTCGACGTCGACGGCAAGGACATCGTCGGCACGCACGTGCTCGGCGTGGAGCCGGCCGAGGACACACAGCAGGTGGTGGCCTACGCCCGCCTGCTCAAGGGGGAAGGCAGCGAGATCCGGATCGACAAGTTCCTCACGCGCATGTCGCGTCGCGGCGACGGCACGGCCGAGGCATTGATGCGCAGCGCGCAGGAGGCCATCCAGACGCGCTGGCCCGGTGCGCCGGTGGGCATCCAGGTGCCGTTCTACCTGCGCGAATTTTGCGAGGGGTTCGGCTTCAGCAAGCGCGAGGGCCCGTACCTGGAACACGGTACGCATTTCATCGGCATGGTCTGGCAGCCGCCCCGCGCGCGCGCCCGGCTGTTCCGCCTGACACGCTGAGCCGCATGCGGCCCGGCCGGGAGAGCATTCCATGAACCAACCGATTCCGGTGGGCCTGCCGCCCGTTACGCTCGGCGCAGCCCTCGCGCCGCCCGTGACCGCGGCACTGCCCGTCATCCAGTTTCCGATCCAGCCCGTGATCATGGCCGGTGGCGCCGGCACGCGGCTGTGGCCGCTCTCGCGCGAACAGTTTCCCAAGCAGCTCCTCAACCTCGTGGCGGAAGACACGCTGCTGGAGGCCACCGCGCACCGCTTCGACGGTGTGGCGGTGCTGGCAGGCCGCCCGGCCGGCATCGAGCCGCCGCAGCTGGTGGTCTGCGGCGAGGAACATCGCTTCATGATCGCGGACATGATGAAGCGCGCCGGCAAGCCCGCGCGCCTGCTGACCGAGCCCTGCGGCCGCAACACCGCCCCGGCGCTGACCGTGGCGGCGCTGCACGCGATGGCGGCTACGGATGKAGGCGATGTGGTGCTGGTGGTGACGCCGGCCGACCACAGCGTGACGGACGTGCCGGCGTTCCGCCAGGCACTCGCCACGGCGGTGCGCCATGCCGACGCCGGTGCCATCGTCACGCTCGGCGTGGTGCCGGTCTCGCCGGAAACCGGCTACGGCTATATCCGCGCCGGCGGCACGGCGGTCGATGGCGCCTACACGCTCGAGAAGTTCGTCGAGAAGCCGCACCTGGAACTGGCCCGCCACTACGTGGACTCGGGCGGCTACTGGTGGAACAGCGGCATCTTCGTGGTGCGCGCGGCAGTGTGGCTGCGCGCGGTGAGCCAGCTCCAGCCCGAGATGTATATGCAGTGCCGCGCCGCCTACGAGGCTGGCGAGGCGGGTGGCGACACGTACAAGCTGAACCGCGAAGCCTTCGGGGCGTGCCAGTCGGACTCCATCGACTACGCCGTGATGGAAAAGCTCGAAAGCCTGCCCGACGTGCCCGGGCGCGTGGTGCCGCTCGATGCGGGCTGGTCCGATGTCGGCTCCTGGGCGGCGATCTGGGACATCGCGCCCAAGGATGCGCTTGGCAACGCCGCGCGGGGCCGCGTGGTGTTCGATGGCGCGACGGCCTGCCTCGCCCACTCGGAAGGCCGGCTGATTGCCTGCGTGGGCGTGCATGACGTGGTGGTGGTGGAAACCGCCGACGCCGTGCTGGTGGTCGACAAGGCCCACGTGCAGGACGTGAAGAACGTGGTGCAGCGCCTGCGCGCCGAGCATGGCAGCGAGGTGGTCAACCATCGCAAGGTGCACCGCCCGTGGGGCTGCTACGACGCCATCGACCATGGCGACCGTTTCCAGGTGAAGCGGATCGTGGTCGAGCCGGGCGCCAGCCTCTCGCTGCAGATGCACTACCACCGCGCCGAGCACTGGGTGGTGGTGCGCGGCACCGCGCGCGTCACCTGCGGCGAGACCGTCAGCATCCTCAGCGAGAACCAGTCCACCTACATCCCCATCGGCACGCTGCACCGGCTCGAAAACCCGGGCAAGACGCCGCTGGAGATCATCGAGGTGCAGTCTGGCGCCTATCTGGGGGAAGACGACATCGTGCGCTTCGAGGACAACTATGGCCGCAAGTAAGGAGATGCCGCGATGACCGGGCTGATTGCCTGCGCGCTGGACCTGCTGCTGGTGGCGGGCAGCGCGCTGCTGGTGCACCAGCTCATGGTGCCCGCCGCGCTGCCGGGCCATGGCCTGCCGCTGGCCTGGTCGGACACGCAGACCATGCTGGTGTTGTTCAACGCCCTGCTGGCGGTGGTGCTGTTCGCCGCGTTCGGGGTCTACGGCCAGTGGCGCGACCGCTCGCTCAGCCAGCTCACCCACCGGGTGCTGGCGGCCTGCGGCGTGGTGGCGCTGGCCGGCATGGCGCTGCTGTGCACGCCGCGCCTGGAGAACGTGCCGACCTCGTGGTTCATCGCCGTGACCGCCGCCTCGGCGGGCATGCTGGTGCTGGCGCGGCTGGTGCCGGGCTGGGTGGCGCGGCGGCTGGGCCGGGCGGCCACGCGCACGCGCACGGTGGCCGTGGTCAGCACGCGCGCCCATGCCCGCAACATGCTGGCGCAGCTGGCCCACGCGCCGGGCGCGCAGTATCGGGCGGTGTGCGTCTATGACGAGAGCGACGATGCCCCCGAGTGGCTGCACAACGTGCCGGTCTGCGCCAACTTCCGCGACTTTGCCGGCATGGTCCGCGCGCGCGCCATCGACGAGATCTGGCTGGCGCTGCCGCTGGCGGACCAGCATCTGGTGCGCCGCTTCGTGCGCGAGTTCCGCAACGACTTTGTCGACATCCGTTACATGCCGGACCTGCGCGGCCTGCCGCACCTGCAGTGCTCGGTGGACAAGGTGCTCGGCTATCCCACGCTGAACCTGGCCGTCTCGCCGGCCGATGAATACCAGCTCTGGCCGAAGGAGATCTTCGACCGCGTGGCGGCTGCGCTGGCGCTGGTGGCGCTGGTGCCGCTGTTCGTGGTGGTGGCGGCGCTGGTCAAGCAGTCCTCGCACGGGCCGGTGTTCTTCCGCCAGCGCCGCAAGGGCTACGACGGCCGCGAGTTCGAGATCCTCAAGTTCCGCACCATGTGCCTGCACGACGAGGCGCCCGGCACGGTCACGCAGGCGCGGCGCGGCGATCCGCGCGTGACGCGCGTGGGCGCGGTGCTGCGGGCGCTGTCGATCGACGAACTGCCGCAGCTGCTCAACGTGCTGCGCGGACAGATGTCGCTGGTGGGGCCGCGCCCGCATGCGCTGGCGCACGACGATCTCTACAAGAACCTGGTGGAGGGCTACATGCACCGCTACCGCATCCGCCCTGGCCTGACCGGCTGGGCGCAGGTGAACGGGTATCGCGGCGAGACGTCCACGGTGGAAAAGATGGAAACGCGGGTCAAGTTCGACCTGTTCTATATCCGGAACTGGTCGTTCTGGTTCGACATGCAGATCATCCTGCGCACGCCGGCGTGCATTTTGCTCCGGCGCAATGCCTACTGAGAGCAGCGCGGGCGTACTGAGACACGGTATGTGATGTGGCGGCAAGGCAGCGCGGCAATGGAGCCCGCCCGCTGATCCGCCGGGGGACGCCAAGATGGACCTATCGGTAATCATTCCCAGCTACAGGCGCTGCGACGACCTGGACCGCTGCCTCCGCGCGCTGGCGCGCCAGCAGCGCCCCGCCGACGAGGTGGTGGTGGTGGCGCGCGCCGACGACGCGCCCACGCTGGCGCTGCTCTCGCGCTGGCTCTCCACGGCCAGCGCCGACACCCTGCCGGGCCTGCGCCTGGTGACGGTGGACGAGCCGGGCCAGGTGGCCGCCAACAACCGCGGCTTCGCGGCTGCGCGCGGCGACATCCTGTGCCTGACCGACGACGACGCCGCGCCGCATCCAGACTGGCTGGCGCGTATCGGCGGCCATTTCGCGCGCGATGCCAGCCTCGGCGGCGTGGGCGGGCGTGACCGCGTGCACGAAGCCGGCCGCGTCCTGCAAGGCGCGGCGAACTGCGTGGGCCAGGTGCGCTGGTACGGCCGCGTGATCGGCAATCATCACATCGGCGCCGGCGCGCCGCGCGACGTGGACGTGCTCAAGGGCGTGAACATGGCGTGGCGGCGCAACGCGGTGGCCGGGCTGCGCTTCGACACGCGGCTGCGCGGCGCGGGCGCCCAGGTCCACAACGACCTCGCCTTCAGCCTGGCCGTGCGCCGTGCGGGCTGGCGGCTGCTGTACGACCCGGCGCTGTGTGTCGATCACTTTCCGGCGCCGCGTGCCGATGCCGACCAGCGCGCGGTCTTCAACGCCGAGTCCTATTACAACGCCAGCTACAACCTCCACCTGGTACTCGACGAGCACCTGCGCGCCACCGGCGTGCCGGCCAGCCGCCGGGCGATGGCGGGCGCGTGGCAGGTGCTGGCGGGCTCGCGCAACTATCCGGGCTGGCTGCGCGCACTGGCGCTGTGCCTGGGCGGCGAGGGTGGCCGCGCCTGGCGGCGCATGGCGCTCGCGCAGCGCGCCCGGGCCGATGCCCTGATGGCGCTGCATGCCCCCGACGCCATGCGGCGCATGCCCCACGTGGTGCCGCCCACGTCCGGTGTGCCCGAACGTGCGGAAACAGACGTCCGCCCCGATGCCGGCGGCGCTTCAATGACTCCCATCGGTATGCAGCAACAAGGGCGCGCAGGCGCCGACAAGGAGAAGCTGCCATGGTAAATCGATTCCTCCCCCGCCTCGTTACGCTGGCCATGCTGGCCGCGCTTGGCGGCTGCACCTGGGCACCGGGGCCCGCACTGGACAGCAGCCGCATCCAGGACGACCTGTCCGCCAAGACCGGCACGGATGTCTATCCGGTCAAGCTGATCACCGCCGACGTGGTGCGCGCCCAACCGGACTCCATCGCGCTGGCCGCCGCCGTGCCCGATTCGCCAGCCCGCACGGGCAAGCTGGGCGACGACCTCGACGGCTACGAATACCTGATCGGACCGCAAGACCTCGTCGGCGTGACCGTGCTCGACCACCCCGAGATGAGTTCCGGCCTGCTGACCGCCCCGGTCACCGGCGCCACCGCGCCCGTGCCCGGCGTGCCACAGGTCACCCCGACCGGGCTGCCATCGGACCAGAGCGGCTACCGCGTGGACCGTACCGGCGAGATGTACTACCCGCCGGTGGGCAAGCTGCGCGTGGGCGGCAAGACCGTCGACCAGGTGCGCGCCATGATCACCGGGGCGATCAAGAACACCGTGCGCGACCCGCGCGTGGATGTGCGCGTCATCGCCTACCGCAGCAAGCGCGTGGACGTGACCGGGCAGGTCCGCACGCCGGGCATGCTGCCGGTGACGGACGTCCCGGTGACGCTGGTCAACGCCATCACGCGGGCCGGCGGCTTCGCGCCGGAGGCGGACGTGCAGAAGGTGCGCCTGACCCGCGACGGCAAGCTGTTCGAGTTCGACCTCGAGGCGCTGATCGAACGCCGCAACGGCGCGCATGACTTTCTGCTGCGCGGCGGCGACGTGGTCTACGTGCCGGACCGCCTGTCCAGCCGCATCTTCGTGCTCGGCGAGGTGGCGCGCCCGCAGTCGCTGCTGATGAACAAGGGACGGCTGTCGCTGGCCGACGCGCTGGCAGGCGTGAACAGCATCGACGTGAAGGCGGCCGACCCGCGCCAGATCTTCGTGATCCGTGGCATGCGCGACAAGCCGCAGACGCCCGACGTGTACMGGCTGGACATGACCCAGGTGGACGCGATGCTGCTGTCCACGCAGTTCCGGCTCGAGCCACTTGATGTGGTCTACGTCGGCACCTCGGACGCCGTGCGCTTCAACCGCGTGCTCGACCAGATCACCCCTACCATCCAGACCCTGTTCTTCACAGTGGAACTGGCTCGCTAGCATCGTCAGGACGGAGCCGACATGAATACCCCTTTCCAGCGTCCCTACGGTACGCCACTGCCCCTGGAGGACGACGAGTTCATCCTGCGCGATCTGGTGCGCATGGTGCGCCAGCAGCTTGGCTGGGTGATCGGCATCACGGCCGTGGTGGCCGCGGTGGCCACGCTCTACGCCTACTCGCTGCCGGCGATCTACGCGGCGGATGCGCTGCTCCAGGTGCAGGCGAAGAACTCGGACAGCCCGCTGTCGCGTGCCTCGCAGGTGATGGGCGGCACCTCGCAGCTGGGGACCGAGACCGAGATCGAGATCATCCGCAGCCGCTCGGTGCTTGAGCCGGTGGTGAACGCGTTCCGACTCAACGTCTCGGTGTCGCCGGTGGTGATGCCCTATCTCGGCAACCTGGCGCGGCGCTTCGCCAAGTCGGGCGAGCCGGCGCCGGCCTGGTTCGGCCTGTCGCGCTACGCCTGGGGCGGCGAGCAGATCGACCTGGAACTGCTCGGCGTGCCGGCGGCGCTGGAAGGGGTGCCGCTGACGCTGCGCGCGCTCGGCAACGACAGCTTCGCGCTGTACGACCCCGAAGGGGTGAAGCTGCTGACCGGGCAGGTGGGCGAGATTGCCGACGACGGTCCGCTGCAGATCCGCATCGGCAAGCTCGTGGCGCGGCCCGGCACCGAGTTCACGGTCACGCGCTCGAACCAGCTTGCCGCCATCGGCGGGCTGGCCAAGTCGCTGCTGGTGCTGGAGCAGGGCAAGCAGACCGGCATCGTGCAGATTTCGATGGAGAGCAGCGACCGCGTGCGCGCCATGCAGATCGCCAACGCGGTGGTGCAGTCCTACGTGCGGCAGAACCTGGAGCGGCATCAGGAGGAAACCGCCCGCACGCTCGACTTCCTGAACGCCGAGGTGCCGCGCGTGCGCGCCGACCTGGAGAAGGCCGAGGACGCGCTGGCCGCGCTGCAACAGCGCCAGGGCGCGGTGAAGCCGACGTCGGAAGCCCAGTCCTACCTCGCGGGCGGGCTGGAGCTGGATCGCCAGATCGCCCAGCTGAACCTGCAGCGCACGCAGCTGCTGCAACGCTTCATGCCGGGCCATCCGCAGGTGCAGACCATCGACACGCAGCTCGGGCAGCTGCGCGCGCTGCAACAGAAGCTGGAATCGCGCTTCCACGACATGCCCGCGTCCGAGAAGGCCGGCGTGCGCATGGAGCGCGACGTGAAGATCGCCCAGGAGATCTACATCTCGCTGCAGAACAAGACGCAGGAGCTGATGATCAACCGCGCCGGCATGGTCGGCAATGTGCATGTGCTGGACGAGGCGTTGGTGCCGTCGTCGCCGGTCAAGCCCAAGCGGGCGCTGATCATCGCGGCCGGGCTGATCCTCGGACTGGTGCTGGCCGTGCTGACGGTGTTCATGCGCCGCGCGGTGTTTGGCCGCATGCACGAGATGGAGGAGATCGAACGCCGCCTGGCGCTGCCGATGTTCGGCGAGATTCCGTTCAGCCCGGCGCAGAGCTGGCTGGAGGACTACTCGCGGCTCGAGGCCACGGCCCCGCCCGAGCTGCCGCTGCCGGTGGAACTGGCCGGCGCCGAGCACGTGCCGGTGACGCCCGAGCGCGCCGAGGAATGGCTGCCCGCCGCCACCCGTCCGGTCCTGGCGGAGAGCCGGCCGCACGACGAGGCCATCGAGGCGCTGTGCGGCATCTGCACCCAGTTCCAGTTCACGCTGGAGCAGATGGGCCACCGCGTGGTGGCGATGGTCGGGGCCACCTCCGGGGTCGGCAAGAGCTTCGTCACGTCGAACCTCGGCACGCTGCTGGCCAAGTCGAACCGCCGCGTGCTGCTGATCGATGGCGACCTGCGCCGCCAGCGCCTGTCCGGCTACTTCAACCGGGCCGCCGGCATGGGCCTCTCGGAAATGCTGGGCGGCCGCATCGACGCCAACCAGGCCGTGGTGCCCACGGGCGTGTCGAACCTCTGGATCGTGCCCGCCGGCAACTTCGGCGCCACGCCGGCCGAGCTGCTGATGAACACCCGCTTCCGCCAGGCGCTGGACACCTACTCGCGCACCTACGACCTCGTCATCATCGACACCCCGCCGGTGCTGGACCACAACGATGCGATGGCCGTCTCCGCGCTGGCTGGCGCCACCGTGATGGTGCTGCGCACGGGCGCCCATACCGAGGAACAGATCGTCGATGCGGTCAAGCGGCTCAAGCGCGCTGGCGGCAATGTGGTGGGGGGCATCCTCAACACCGTGGTCGGCGAGGCCGTGCCGCAGTCCGACAGCCTGAGCGACACGCTCGCGCGCGCGTCCGGGCAGCCCGCCTGATGCGCCGCCCCGCACGTCACGCACACCACGCACCCCTCCCGGGAGCCCGCCCGTGATGACCCTCGCCCTCGACGGCCCCCGCCGCGCCAACCGCCAGCTCCACCCGGCGCTGGTGCCGGGGCTGTTCTTCGCCTTCGTGCTGGTGCTGATCCTGCTCAGGCTGGGCCGCGTGGTGGAGCTGGCGTACCCGGTGGGCGCCGTGCTGGTGGGGCTGATGTGCTACCGGCGCAACCCGGCCGAGTACGTGTCCTTCATGTGCTGGCTCTACTTCCTCTCGCCCGAGGTGCGCCGCATCGCCGATTTCTTCAACGGCGCCTACAACCCGATCAGCCCGATCCAGATGGCGCCGGTGCTGGTGGCCATCCTCAGCGGCCTGACCGTGCTCACCCACTACCGCGTGGTGGCGACCAAGCGCGCCTTCCCGTCGCTGCTGATCGTGCTGGCGATGACGTACGCGCTGGTGGTGGGATGCATCCGCAACTCGGTGCCGTCCGCGCTGTTCTCGTTCGGCTACGCCATCATCCCGGTCTTCGTCGGCTTCCATGTGCTGGCCACCTGGAAGCACTTCCCGGTCTATTCGCGCGTGCTGGTCTCCACGTTCAGCTGGGGCATGTTCGTGATCGGCATCTACGGGGTGATCCAGTACGTGCTGATGCCGCCCTGGGACGCCATGTGGATGCTGAAATCGGGCATCGGCTCGGTGGGCGAGCCGCTGCCGTTCAGCTTCCGCGTGTTCAGCACGCTCAACTCGCCGGGGCCGCTCGCTACGGTGCTGATGGGCGGCCTGCTGTTCATGCTGGCCGGGCGCGGCAAGGTGGTCTGGGTGGGCGCGGTGTCCGGGCTGGTGGTGCTGATGCTCACCGCCGTGCGTTCGGCCTGGGGCGGGCTGATCATCGGCGGGATCTACGCGCTGGCCTGCATCGACGCCCGCACGCGTGCCCGGGTGATCCTCGCCATCCTGATCGTGTCCGCGCTGTCCGTGCCGATGTTCGCCGTTGAGGAGTTCGCCAAGCCGGTGCTGGACCGCATGGAGAGCGTCACCTCGATCAAGGACGACCGCAGCTTCCAGATCCGCATGCGCTTCTACGAGTCCTTCCTGGCCGCGGCGACCAGCGACATCGCCGGGGCAGGCATGGGTTCGGTCGGCATCGGCACCAAGCTCGATTCCGCCACCAGCCAGCTCGGCAAGTTCGGCGTGTTCGACAGCGGGCTGATGGAGATTCCGTTCGTGATGGGCTGGCCCGGCACGCTGCTCTACCTCACCGGGCTGCTGTGGATGATTGGCCGGGCGATGAAGCGCGGGCTGGCGATGAAGTCCAACCGGCTGCTTGCCGCCGCCGTGGGGACGTCGATCGCGCTGGTGTCGATGCTGGTGTTCAGCAACACGCTGAACGCGTTCGACGGCATCCTGTTCCAGCTCGGCGTGACGCTGCCCGTGATCGGCCATCGCTACGCGCGCATGCTGGCCGCATCGGGCGGGGCCACGCCATGATGCCGGCATCCGCCACAGGGGCCTCGGCAGTGTCGGCCGTGCCGCCGCTGCGTGTCGCCATCGTCACGCACGTGGTGGACCGCAACGACGGGCAGGGCCGCGTGAACCACGAGATCGTGGCGGCGGCGCTGGCGGCGGGCTGCGAGGTGACGCTCGTGGCCAGCCAGGTGGCGGCGATGTGGCGCGAGCATCCGCGTGTGCGCTGGCACGCCGTGCCCGAGGCGCGGCTGCCCACGGCGCTGCTGCGCTACCAGGCCTTCGCCGTGGCGAGTGGCTGGTGGCTGGCGCGGCACCGCCGGCAGTTCGACATCGTCCACGTGAACGGCTTCATCACCTGGGCCCATGCCGATGTGAACACGGCGCACTTCGTGCACCACGGCTGGCTCCATTCCGGCTACTACCCCTACCGCCTGCGCGACGGCGCGCGCGCCGCCTACCAATGGGCCTACACGCGGCTCAACGCCCGGCTGGAGCGCATGGCGTTCCGCCGCGCGCGGGCGGTGGTGGCGGTGTCGCCGCGCATCGTGGCGGAACTGCGGGCGACCGGCGTGCCGGTGGACGGCATCGAGGTCATCCCGAACGGCGTGGATACCGCCGAGTTCGCCCCGGGCAAGGTCTGCCGCGCGCGCTTCCGGCTGCCGGTGGGCGTGCCGCTGCTGCTGTTCGCGGGCGACCTGCGCACGCCGCGCAAGAACCTGGATACCGTGCTGGCGGCGCTCGCCCAGGTGCCGGAGCCCGTGGCGCTGGCCGTGGCCGGCAACGCCGAAGGCAGCCCCTATCCGCAGCGCGCCCGCGAACTCGGGCTGGCTGACCGCGTGCACTTCCTCGGCCATGTGGCCGACATGCCCACGCTGATGCGCAGCTGCGACGCGCTGGTGTTTCCGTCGCGGTACGAGCCGATGGGGCTTGTGGTGCTCGAGGCCATGGCCAGCGGCATGGCCGTGCTGACCGCGCGCTCCACGGGCGCGGCTGGACTGGTGCCGGATGGCGCCGGCATCGTGATCGACGACCCCGACGACGCCGTGGCGCTGGCCGCCGCGATCCGCCACTTCACGGCCGACCCCGGTGCGCTGCGGCGCATGGGGCAGGTCGGCCGCGCCGCGATGCTGGCGCAGGGCTGGGACGCGATGGGCCAGCACTACCTGCAGCTCTACCGCCGCCTGGCCGTGCGGCCCGTACCCATCCGATCACAGGAATCCGACATGACGCTGAAGGGAGAGACCCGATGACCGCACGACTGGCGATTGGCGACCTGACTGCACCGCATCATCCCCCTGGCGCGCTGCGCGTGCAGCCGGGCGCGAACGACGCCGGCCCCGAGACGCTGGCGGCACAACTCGCGCAAGCCGCGCGCCCGCCGCTGTCCGCGTTCCAGATCGGCATGCACTGGTTTCCCGAGCGCGCGGGCGGGCTGGACCGCATGTACCACGCGCTGACCGGCGCGCTGCCGGCAGCCGGGGTGGAGGTGCGCGGCATGCTGGCCGGCTCCGGCGCGGCGGCGGCCGACACCCATGGCGCCATCAAGGCGTTCGCGCCGGCCGACGCGAGCGTGCCGATGCGGCTGCTGCGTGCGCGCCGGACGCTGCGCGCGATGCTGGCGCAGGAGAAGCCCGATGTCATCGCCTCGCATTTTGCCCTCTACACCTTGCCCGGGCTGGACCTGATCCGCGACTACCCGACCGTGATGCATTTCCACGGCCCCTGGGCCGCCGAGAACCAGGCCGAGGGCGTGGCGGACGCGGCCAGCCGCATCCAGCATCGCGTGGAGGCTGCCGTCTATGCGCGCTGCCGGCTCCATATCGTGCTGTCGATGGCCTTCGGCCGCGTGCTGCAAACGCGCTACGGCGTGGACCCGGCGCGGATCCGCATCGTGCCGGGCTGTGTCGATGCGGCGCGCTTCAACGTGCCGATGGACCGCCGCGCCGCGCGCCAGGCGCTGAACCTGCCGACCGATCGCCCGATTGTGCTGACGCTGCGCCGGCTGGTACGGCGCATGGGGCTGGAGGATCTGATCGATGCGATGGCGAGCGTGCGCCGGAGCGTGCCGGATGCGCTGCTGCTGATCGTCGGGCGCGGCACGCTCGATACCGAACTGCGCGAGCGCGTCGCCGCCATCGGCCTGCAGGATCACGTGCGGCTGCTTGGCGCGCTGCCGGATGCCCAGTTGCCGCTGATCTACCGCGCGGCGGACGTGAGCGTGGTGCCCACGCTCTCGCTGGAGGGATTCGGGCTGACCACGGTGGAATCGCTGGCGGCCGGCACGCCGGTGCTGGTAACGCCCGTGGGCGGGCTGCCCGAGGCCGTGCGCGACCTGTCCGAGGCGCTGGTGCTGCCGTCCAGCGGCATGAGCGCGCTGGCGGCCGGCCTGACCGATGCGCTGCGCGGCAACCTGCGGCTGCCGGACGCCTACGCGTGCCGCCGCTACGTGCGCGAGCGCTTCGACGTGCCGGTCATCGCGGCGAAGGTGGCCCAGGTGTACCGCGAGGCGGTCAATCAATGCGAATGAACAGGCCAGCAGGATCGAGGGAGTAAAGATGAAAGTTGCAGTGGTCCATGACTGGCTGGTGGCCTACGCCGGCGCCGAACGGGTGCTCGAGCAGATCCTGCGCTGCTATCCCGAGGCGGACGTGTTCAGCCTGATCGACTTCGCCGAGGAACGCGCCTTCCTGCAGGGGCGGCCCGTCACCACCTCGTTCATCCAGCGGCTGCCGTTCGCGCGCACGCGCTATCGCGGCTATCTGCCGCTGATGCCACTCGCCATCGAGCAGCTCGACGTGTCCGGCTACGACCTGGTGATCTCCAGCTCGCACGCGGTGGCCAAGGGCGTGCTGACCGGCCCCGACCAGCTCCATATCAGCTACGTCCACACGCCGATCCGCTATGCGTGGGACCTCCAGCATCAGTACCTGCGCGAGAGCAACCTCCAATACGGGCTGCGCTCGGTGCTGGCGCGGCTGCTGCTGCACTACATCCGCAACTGGGACGCCCGCACGCGCGATGGCGTGGACCACTACATCGCCAACTCCGCGTTCGTGGCGCGGCGCATCCGCAAGATCTACGGCCGCCATGCCAGCGTGATCCATCCGCCCGTGGACGTGGAAGCCTTCGTTCCCGGCGGCCCGCGCGAGGACTACTACGTCACGGTGTCGCGGCTGGTGCCGTACAAGCGCGTGCCGCTGATCGCCGAGGCCTTCGCGAAGATGCCGGACCGCAAGTTGATCATCGTCGGCACCGGCCCGGAGCTGGACAAGGTGCGCCAGGCGGCGGGGCCCAATGTGCAGGTGATGGGCCACCTGCCGTTCGAGGCCATGCGCCGCACCATGCAGCACGCCCGGGCCTTCCTGTTCGCGGCCGAGGAGGACTTCGGCATCTCGGTGGTGGAGGCGCAGGCCTGCGGCACGCCGGTCATCGCCTATGGCCGGGGCGGCGCGCTGGAGACGGTGCGCGACGAGAAAAGCGCCATGCCCACCGGGCTGTTCTTTGCCGAACAGACCGTGCCGGCGATTATCGACGCCGTGGAGCGCTTCGAGCGCCAGCCCGAACTGTTCCGCCCCGAGTACTGCCGGCTCAACGCCGAGCAGTTTTCGGCCGACCAGTTCCGCGAGGCGCTGCTGGGCTTCGTGGCGCGGGCGCGGGCCATCGCCGCCGGGGGGAAGTCGTCCGGCGGGGGCGACGATGCCTCCCAGCCCGTGCGCGATGACCAGCTCGACGGCTTTGCGGGGTGGCGCGATGGCTGATGCGCACCGGGTGCCGCCCGCGTGCGTGCCCCGGCCAGGCCAGACGCGTTTCGGTCCCTGTCTCGGTTCCTTCCTCGCCACGCTGGGGCTGATCGTCCTGCTGCTGCTGTGCACACCAGTGGGCGCGGTGGGGCTCGACTACCGCACGTCCTGGGTCGGCAATACGCTGGGGTTCGGCAATGGCCGCTGGGTGCCCAACGCCGTGGAGGACATCGCCGTCACGCCGGAGGGTGTGGTGGTGACCAACACCGAGTGGGACGAGGCCGGCGGCGAGATCACGCTCATCCGCGACGGCAAGGTCGATGGCGTGGGCGACCACACCCACGGCTGGGGCAACTTCGGCGGCGACGMGATCGCCGTGGGCGACGGCTACGCCTTTACGGCGGCGCGCATCGAGAATGCCGGCGGCAAGCTGGCCAACCGGCCCGGCTATCCCGAGAAGAACACGGTCTGGTTCGGCCTGATGCGGCGCGAACTCGACCACCTGTCGCGCGGCGCGCCGTTCGAGGGCGGGGTGGGCAATGCCGACGACGTGAACCCAAGCCCGGTGCTGAACAGCTTCCTGCGTATCACCGCCGTGCGCGAGGGCGAGGACGCCGCCGTGCGCGGGCTGGCGGTGCAGAACAACGTGCTCTATGCGGCCACGCCGCTGCGCAACCGCATCGACCGCTTCGACACGCGCACCATGCGCCGGCTGGGCACCTGGGAGGCCGAGCAGCCGGGCAAGATGGCGCCGGACGGCGCCGGCAACCTGTGGGTGATCCTGCGCACGGCGGGCACGCAGGGCCGGCAGGTGGTGCGTTTCGATGCCGACGGCAAGCGCACCGCGCAGGTGCCGCTGCCGGCCGGCACCCTGCCGGTGGACATCGCCGTGGGCGTGGACGGCCGCCTGCTGATCGCCGACAACGGCCCGAACCAGAACCTGCTCTGGTTCCAGGTGGAGGGCAACACCGTGACCCCGGCGGGCGAGCTGGGCGAGCGCGGCGGCGCCTACAGCACCCGCAACGGCGCGCGCGCGGGCAGCGTGGGACCGCTGCGCTTCCAGGGCCTGACCAGCGTGGGCCTGGATCGCAAGGGCAATATCTACGTGGCGATGAGCGGCATGGGCCCGCGCCCGGTGGGCCATCGCCCCTACCATTTCGGCGCCGTGCTCGAAAGCTACACGCCGGACGCCAAGCCGCGCTGGCGGTTGGAGGGCCTGCTGTTCCTCGACACCGTGCATGTCGATCCGGGCGACCCCGGCTGGGCCTACACCGGCACCCGGCGCTTCCGGCTCGACTTCGACCACATGGACCCCGGCAGCGAGTGGCGCTACACCGGCATCACGCAGGACCCGTTCCGCTACCCGCAGGACGCCGCCTTCGCGGCGGGCCCCGAGGGGCGCGGCTTTCCGCTGATGCGGCGCATCCAGGGCCGGCTGTTCGGCTTCTTCACGGACCGCCACGCCAAGTACCTCAAGATCTATCGCTTCGATCCGGCCCGCTCGGAACTGGCCGTGCCGGCCGGGTTCATCTCGACCCGGCGCATCGAAGGCAACTGGCCGCCGTTCCAGCCGCCATCGGGCGAATGGATCTGGCACGACGACAACGGCGATTCCCGCTTCCAGGCCAACGAGTTCGAGCGCAACAGCGGCCGCGACGCCCCCGCCATGCAGGCCTGGTGGGTGGACGACCGGGGCGACGTCTGGGCCGGCTCCTACGACCAGGGCATCCGCCGCTTCCGCCTGCGCGGGCTGGACCGCCAGGGCAATCCCGACTACAGCTTCGACACCGTGGAGCGCGAGCCGATGCCGGCGCCGTTCACCAAGGTGCAGCGCCTGCAATATTTCCCGGAGACCGACACCATGTACCTGACCGGCGCCACGGCCGCCAAGCCCTATGACCCCGGCCAGTGGGACTCGATCGGGCGCGTGGTGGCGCGCTACGACAACTGGCGCGGCACCAGCCGCAACACCGTGCGCAAGCCGCGCTACGTGGTGGAGCTGGACAGCCTGCCGGGCCGCCGCCCGACGCAGGGCATCGAGGGCATCGCCGTGGCCGGCGACTACATGTTCCTGGTCGAGGCCGAAAAGGCCCATGTGCGGGTGCTGGAGAACCGCACCGGCCGGCATATCGGCGTGATGACGCCGGGCGGCGAGGTCGGCAACGAGAGCGGCTGGGTCGATGTGCCGATGGGCATCACCGCGCTGCGTCGCCCCAATGGCGAGTATGTGGTCTTCGTCGAGGAAGACGCGCGCGGCAAGAACCTGATGTACCGGTGGCGCCCGGCGGCGGTGGCGGCGGCATCGGCCGGGGAGGCGAAACGGCCATGATGGACGTCACCCTGCGGCGCAACCTGCTGATCAACCTGACCGGGCTCGCCCTGCCGACGCTGGTGTCGCTGGTCACCGTGCCGCTCTATATCAAGGTGCTGGGCGTGGACCGCTTCGGCGTGATGACGCTGGTCTGGGTGCTGGTGGGCTATTTCACGCTGTGCGACTTCGGCATCAGCCTGGCCGGCGAGAAGCGCATCGCCCGCGCGCTGGCCGTCGCCGACCGCACCGACATCGCCCTGACGTTCTGGAGCGCGCTCTGGACCAGCCTGGTCACCGGGCTGATCGGCGCGGTGATCCTGTGGGGCGTGGCCGGCGCCTATTTCCACTGGGCCACGCACGCGCCCGAGGCGCTGCTGAACGAGGTGACGCGGGCGCTGCCGTGGATCGCGCTGTCGATCCCGGTCGGCAACGTGGCGCTGGTGTTCGCCGGGGCCATCAGCGCAGCAGAGCGCTTCTCGGTCTTCAACATCAACCAGACCATCGGCACGGTGATGTTCCAGGTGCTGCCGGTGACGGCGGCGTTCGTGTTCGCGCCAACCCTGCAGGTGGCGCTGTGTACGGCGGTGATCGCCCGGGCCATCAGTGCGCTGATGCTGGGCGTGGCGGCGGTGCGGGTGCTGGAGATCGACACCGTCCAGCGGGCCCAGCGCGCCTGCGTGCGCGCCCTGTTCGGCTACGGCCGCTGGCTGCAGCTGACCGTGGCGGCCAACATGATCGGCGAGTCGCTGGACCGCGTGGTGGTCGGCGCGCTCCAGCCGCCGCGCTTCGTCACGTACTACGCGGTGCCGCAGAACCTGGTGTCCCGGCTGAACCTGCTCTCGGGTGCGCTCTCGCGCACGCTGTTCCCGCGCCTGGCCGCCGCCCCGCGCGAGGAGGCGGTGGAGATCGCCCATCACGCGCTCGGCTTTCTCCAGACGTTGCTCACGCCGGTGACGATTGGCGCGCTGTTCGTGCTGGAGCCGTTCCTGCGCTCGTGGGTGGGGCAGGAGCTGTCGTCCAGCTCGGGCGAGATCGGCCGGATCATGATCCTGGGTGTGTGGCTTGGCGGACAGACGACCGTGGCGCGCAACCTCATGCTGGCCCAAGGCAAGGAGGCGGGTGTGGCGCACGTGTCGCTGCTGCTGCTGCCGGCGTTTGCGCTGCTGCTGTGGGGCGGGGTCTACGTGTTCGGCATCCAGGGTGCGGTGATGGCGGTGCTGGTGCGCGKGGTGGCCGAGTATGCGGCGCTGCTGCGGCTCTGCGGCATGCGCGCAAGGCCGCTGGTGCATGAGATGGCGCCGCACCTGGTGTTCGTCTCGCTGGCGCTGCTGCTGGCATCGCACGTGGACGGCTGGCTCCCTTGCCTGGCGGCGGGCACGGCGCTCGCCCTTTGCAACATGGGATGGTCGCTGCACAGCTCGGCTACGTTCCGGGATGTGGCGAAGTCGGCCTGGCGGCGCGTGTCGCCGCGCCCCACGCCCGATGGCGCGGCACCGGATGTCGCCGCGCCCGCTAACCACGAAGGGAAGACATGAGGATCCTTCACCTGGCCAACCACGCCCGCGATGTCGGCAACGGCATCGTGAACGTCATGGTGGACCTGGCGGTGGCGCAGGCCGCGGCCGGGCACGCGGTCACCATCGCCTCCGCCGAATGCGGGTTTGGCGAACTGCTGGCCGGCTMGGGCGTGCGGCACGTGACACTGGCGCAGCGCAAGCCGCTCGCGCTGCCGCTGGCGGTGCGCGAACTGCGCCGTCTGACGCGGGAGACCACGCCGGACATCGTCCACGCGCATATGGTGTCCGGGGCGCTGGTCGGCGCGCTGGCGCGCCGCGCGGGCGGCGGGCGCTACGCGCTGGTGACCACGGTCCATAACGAATTCCAGCGCAGCTCGGACCTGATGCGCCTGGGCGACCGCGTGGTGGCCGTCAGCGGCGCCGTGGCGGCGTCGATGATCGGGCGCGGCATTCCGGCGGACAAGATTCGCGTGGTGCGCAACGGCACCATCGGCTCGGCCCGGCTGGCGCGCCTGCCGGCGGCACGAAAGACGCTGGCAGGGCCGTCGATCGTCACGGTATCCGGCCTCTACGCGCGCAAGGGCGTGCTCGATCTGATCGATGCCTTCGCCGATGTGCACCGCGCCGTGCCGGGCGCGCAGCTCTATCTGGTCGGCAACGGCCCGGACCGCGCCGCCTGCGTGCAGCTGGCGGAGGATCTGGGCGTCAGCGACGCCGTGCACCTGCCCGGCTTCGCGCGCGACCCCCGGCCGTGGATGCGGGCCGCCGACGTATTCGTGCTGGCCTCGCACTCGGAGTCGTTCCCGCTGGTGCTGAGCGAAGCCCGCGAGGCGGGCTGCGCCATCGTCGCCACGGCGGTGGGTGGCGTGCCCGAGGCGCTCGGCTACGGCGCGGCGGGCCTGATCGTGCCGGCCCAGCGGCCCCGCCTGCTGGGCGAGGCGCTGTCGAGCCTGCTGCGCGACCGCGACACGCTCGACGGCTGGCGCGCGCGCGCCGCACAGGACATCGACTGGCTGCGCGTGGACCGCGTGGAGCGCGACTACGGCGCCATCTACACCGAATTGCTGGCCGAGCAGTTGGCGGAGGCGCGACCGCCCCAGCACGCCCCCCATGCCCCCCTTCCCGTCGCCGGCGTGACCGAGCCCGCCAAGGAGCTTGCGCGCCATGGCTGAACAGGACCCCCCACGTATGCTGCACGTAGACCTGCTGGCCCATGGCGCCAGGACGGGCAACCATCAGCCGTCGCCTGCACGGCGCGTGCTGTTCGTCGACCAGAGCGGTGAGATCGGCGGTGCGCAGCTCAGCCTGCTCGACATCGCGCGGCATCGCCGGCATGACAGCGAGGTGGTGCTGCTCGCCGACGGCCCGTTCCGCGAGCGCCTGGCCGCGCAGGGCGTGGTGGTGCGCGTGGAGGCGAGCGACGCCGTGGCGGCGCTGCGCCAGCGCGGATTCGGCGCGAGCGCGCTGCGCGGCCTGCTGGCGCTGCCCTCCCTGGTGCGGCGTGTGGCCCGGCGTGCGGCTGGCGCGGACGTGGTCTACGCCAACACGCAGCGCGCCATGGCGGTCTGCGTGCTCGGCAAGTGGCTGCATCGCCGCCCGGTGGTCTGGCACCTGCGCGATATCGTCGATGACAGCTTTTTCGGCGGCACGCAGTTACTGGCGATCCGCTGGCTGTCGCGCGGGCTMTCGCGCGTGGTGGCCAACTCGCAGGCCAGCGCGGACGCGTTCCGCAGGCTGGCGGGCGAAGGCGTGCCGGTGGACGTGGTGCATAACGGCATCGATCCCGCGCCGTTCGACGCCGCGCTGCAGCGCGACCGCATGGCGCTGCGCGTGGCGAACGGCCTGCCCGCCCGGGGCCTGGTGGTCGGCCTGTTCGGCCGGCTGACGTCCTGGAAGGGCCATCGCGTGCTGATGGATGCGGTGTCGCGCATGCCCGACACCACCATGGTCGTGGTGGGCGGGGCGCTGTTCGGCGAGCACGCCTACGAGGCGTCGCTGCGCGAGCGCGCGGCGCAGCCGGACCTGGCGGGGCGCGTCCATTTCACCGGCTTCCGGGCCGATGTGGCCGAACTCATGCACTGCATGGACGTGGTGGTGCATGCCTCGACCCGCGCCGAGCCATTCGGCCGTGTGGTGGTGGAGGGCATGCTGGCGGCGCGCCCGGTGGTGGCGACGGCGGCCGGCGGTGTCACCGAGATCGTCGACGATGGCGAGACCGGCATCCTGATCCCCTGCGACGATGCCCCGGCGCTCGCGGCGGCCCTGACCCGGCTGGCTGACGCCGCCGAGCGCGACCGGATGGGCGTCCGCGCCCGCGCGGCAGCGGTGGCGCGCTTCTCCCCCCAGGCCATGCTCACGGCCGTGGACCGCATCGTGGCCGACGTGGCACGCCGAGACGGCGTGGCGCAGGACGCGCCCGCCGTCTGACTTCCTTCCTGACTAATTAGATAGATCAGCGTGGCGTGATGGTTGCCGAACCGGTTGCCGAACCGGTCACCGAGTCGGCGGTTATCGGCGTCACGCCGCCGGTGGTGCCCGCGCCGCGCGCGTGCCGGTGGATGTAGCCGCAGGCCAGCCGCGTGGTGCGCCACGCCTCAGCCACGCCGCGCAGCCCCTGCTGGCGCACGTTGTGGGCCAGGTTGTGGGACACGGCCGCCATCAGGAACACCGCGGCCTTGGCCGGGCGGCGTTCGCTCCAGCCATAGCGCTTGAACGTGGTGTAGATGCGCGAGGCGTGCAGGAACGGCCGGTAGTAGTCGCGGTTGGCTGGCGACGGGAAATGATGATTGGCCGCGCTGGCCAGCCATTCGATGCGGAAGTTGTGCTTGAACACCGCCCGGCTGGCCAGGTCGATCTCGTCGTAGCCATAGACCAGCTGCTCGTCGAAGGCCACGTGTTCGAACAGCTCGCGCGGAAACACGGTGCTGTTGATCACGATCGAGTACATGCGCTCGCCGCAGCGGTAGTTGTGCTGCTGGAAGCCGAGGAAGGCGCCCTTGTGCGGMCGGACGCGCTCGCCGTGGCAGACCTCGGTGCCGGTCAGGATCAGCCGGTTGGCGGGCCCGCCGGCGGCCACGTGGTGCACGTGGTCGTCGAGCAGCCGTTCGGCCATCTGCTGGAGGAAGGTCTCGCCCAGCGTGGCGTCATCGTCGATAAACAGCACGTGCGTGCCCGTGGCGGCAGCCAGGGCGCGGTTGCGGTTGGCGCAGAGGCCGCGGCGCGGCCCTTCGACGTAGGTGATGGCCGGGAACTCGCCCAGCATCATGTCGCGCGTGCGGTAATCCGTGCTGTCGTCGGAGACGATCAGCTGGTGCACGGGCGTCGTGGAGGTCTGGACCGATTGCAACGCGCGGCGCAGGTCGTCGGGCCGGTTTCGCGTGCAGATGCACAGCGAGAACGTCGGCAGGAAGCTGGCTGACATGGCGATTTCTCCCGTCGGGCTGGTGCCCGTATCGTCGTTTGCAGCCTGTGCGGCTGTCTTCGTCAGTCTGGGAGGCGCGGCCACCGGGGTCTGTACGCTCGCTCACTCACTCCCCGGCTCCCGCGCCTGCGCGCGGGGAGCCCCGGGGAGGGGGGAGCAAACGCGGCTCAGATGCCGGGCTGCGTGGGGAAGGACGCCTCGCGCCGTACCGCCGGCGCCGCGCGCGTGGCGCGCTCGTCGCCGCTGACCCAGTCCAGCGTGGCGCCGCGTTGCAGCGCGGCGTAGACCGCTTCGCCCTTGTTCTTGACCTTCAGGCGCTGGTACAGCGTGCAGGCGTGGCTCTTCACCGTGGCCACCGAGATATTGAGCATGCGGCTGACCGTCTTGATCGGATAGCCGCGTGCCAGCAGCACCAGCACCTCGTACTGGCGCGGCGTGATCTTGAGCATCTCGGCTTCGTCGTAGCTCGGTTCGTCCTCGGTCAGCGGCTGGGCCGTGGCACGCAGGGCGCCCATTGCGGCGCGGGGCGTGGCGGCGCAGGCGGCCAGCGCGTGCGGATCGGTCTGCACCGTGGCGGTCAGCGGCAGCGGCGCAGCCGAAGCCAGCGACAGCGTGGCCGGCAGCGCCGAACGCGAGGCGGCCGGGGCGGTCGCCACGGCGGCCGGCAGGGCATCGCCCGCGAACATCAGGCCCTGCACGCTGGAGATGGCGAGCCGGATGGCGGCTTCGATCACGGCCAGCGAGGCCGATTTCGGCAGGCAGCCGCAGATACCCCGCGCGGCGTCAGCTGTGGGCGCATGCAGCGGCAGCTGGTCGGACAGCACCAGGATGCGTTGCGGCGCAAGCCGTTCGCGCGCCAGTTCCAGTTGTGTCCAGCCGGCGAACTCGTCGGCTGGCATACCGAAGACCAGCAGGTCGGCATTGCGGTGTGGGGTGTCCAGTTTGCCGATGTCGGCTGGCGCAAGCGCCAGTACATGTCCGGATTCCTGGATGGTTTCGAGCATCTGCAACAGCCCGAGGCGGAGCAGTGGATGCTCCTCGATCAGCAAGGCGTTCATTATTCTTCACTCCCCGTTGGCGGGTGAGCTGCGGGCGCTTTGCGTAAGGGAATATCACCGGCAGGGCGGCCACCCATGACAGATGCCGCGAAGACCGCTTGAACCCCGTGCTTCCGTGTCAGTCGATGTCCAGTTGTGAGATTGGACTTTGCCGCGCGACCGGAAGGTTGACCCGAACCCTAACCCGAAAAAATCTCGCTCCTAAATTCGGCTTAAATTCATCTTATGGGCTGGTTCATCCGAAAGCAAGCGGGTGGAATTCAGCGTCTGCTGAGGTGGAATGAAAACGAACTCATAATCCGTTGCTAAACCGAGCCACCCCTCATGCGTTTGGGCGGCGATGTTCGCCAAACGCCATCTGGCACAGGCTGGCCGCCCGGTTGCAGGCCTGATACAGGCGGTCCCGAATATGTTTCACCACTGCAACCATATTGAATAAAAGACACACGATAAATGGAAAAAGCTCACCCGACTGGGGGGTATGGCATTAACGAAAGTCTGCTTTATGCGCCAGTTTTGCAACCATTACAAAATGACTGGCGGATGGCGGCAGGAGCAGTTCTCCTTTCGTGGGGAGTCTCGTGGCCTAGTGCAAAAGGATGAGAGTGAAATCCCACCTCCGGAGGAAAGTAATCGAGGGTGTTAAGGGGGCGGCGCCCGGCTTGCCACCCACCTTCGTGGGGATACACCCCACCTCCCGGGGGAGGGCTGAAAGCCCAATGGACCGATTGCCGGAATAGGAAAAGGAAGGGAAACGAAAAGGAAACGGGCCGGACCACATGCCCATGGTCCGGCCCGTTTCCTTATTCAATGGCTACGCTTAGCGCGCCCAATACCCTGGACGCCTCACCCAGCCGCGGGGGCTCTGCACCCAGCGGTCCGGCACATAGCGGTAGCCGGGGCGCGCCGCCTGGTAATAGCCGCCGCGCCAGGCGTAGTTGCCCTGCACGCGGTCGTAGTGGCCGGGCACCCAGACCTTGCCGGGCCGCGGCGCCGGGCGCACTTCATGGCGCGGCGGCGGCGGGCGGTCGTCGTAGCCATTGCCATGGGCCTGGGCGGGCGACATCAGCCCGAAGGCACTCCCGGCGGCAAGGACAGCGGCGGCAAGCATCAGTTGGCGTTTCATGGTGGTTCTCCTTCTACCGGGTCATCCGGTCGGGCAAAGCAAGCTGCGGGATTGGGTTTGTTCGATGAAGTCCGACGCCGTGGCCGATCAATAGCGGCCGCGGTCGTGGTAGTGGTAATGGCCGCCGCGCGGCGGCACGACGATGCAGGCCGAAAGCAGGGCGCTCGTGGTGGCCAGCAAAAGGGTCAGGGCGATGGCGCGTTTCATGTGGGACTCCGTATGCGATTCGCTCGGTGGCGGTTCGCGTTGAACACGGCTTCACTGTAGCGACGCACCCCCGCCCCGCGCGGTTGCACTTGTAAGGCAGTCTTCGCGCCGGATGCGGCGAAAACGCCTCCCAATCGGCTTGGCCCATCGCCCGCCAGCCCTTGTCGGATAAGGCTTTGCGGCGAAGTGACGCCTACGCCCGCGGCGGGGCTGGCCGCAAGGCCCAGGGTAATGTGGCGTTACATCGGAAATGTCTGCTGCAAAGATTTGCCACGGGGGCAGCGCTGTCCTGATCCATTGACGTCGCCACGCTTCGCGCAGAAACGGGTACGCTTCAGCCTGTGCGCCCCGCACGGCGGGCTTCCCCGCAACGGTGCGCACCCCGCGCCGACGCCCTCGCCGGTCTCCGAAAACGCCCCACGGTGCGTCATCGGCAGCCGATTCCGGGGCCGCGCGCGTGGCACGAAGCTTGCGCCAGTCTGTTCGCCGTATTCCCGAGGGAGGACGTCATGCCGGTCATGTTCATCGTGCTGATCCTGCAGGCGCTCGAAGGCCTGAGCCCGCTGTCGGTGCCGCGTTTCGCGCGGATGCAGTTCGAAGACAGGGGCGATGCCGTCGCGGTCATGGAGCGCTCCAGCGTGCCGTGACCCCATCCGCCGTTCTCTCCCGGGCCAATGCCAAATACCAACGGAGGGAACATGAATCGCAGTGACGTGACCGATCTGATCATCGAAGCCAAGGTCAGGCGCGGGATTTCCTGGGCGCAGGTGGCCGAGCGCGTGGGCAAGAGCAAGGAATGGACGACGGCCGCGTGCCTGGGCCAGATGGTGTTCGACGAAGCCGGCGCGCGCGCCGTGATGGAGATCTTCGACCTCCCCGCCGAAGCCGAGCCGTGGCTGCGTACCGTGCCCTACAAGGGCTCCCTGCCCACCCAGGTCCCCACCGACCCGCTGATCTACCGCTTCTACGAGCTGGTCAGCGTCTACGGCACCACTTTCAAGGCGCTGATCCATGAGGAATTTGGCGACGGCATCATGAGTGCCATCGACTTCCGCATGGACCTCCAGCGCGAAGCGGACCCCAACGGGGACCGCGTCCGGATCGAGATGTCCGGCAAGTTCCTGCCCTACAAGACGTATTGAAGGGCGCCGGGGCGGGCAGGCCGCCCCGGCATTTCCGTGTGTCGGATCGCACAGAGKCCGCGCGCCTCCCCTCGCCAGAATGCAGGAAACCGCCATGCGGCAACCCAGGGGGAGACACGGGCCATGCAGATCACTTACGACAAGCAGACCATCAACGCGTCCAACCCGCTGGCACGTTTTGCGCACCGGAGCCGGATCGCGCTGGGCCTCGGCATGGTGTCCGCCCGCTGCCCGCACGGCGGCACGGTGGTGGACTTCGGCGCGGGGCCGGGGTTGTTCCTGCACCGGCTTGGCCAGGCGCGGCCTGACCTGTCGCTGGCCGGACTCGACCCCTACAAGACCCCGGACTACCCCGAGATCCGCTATCTGGCCGAAATGGACGCCCAGCCCGCTGACTCGGTGGACATGCTGACCGCGTTCGAAGTCTGCGAGCACCTCTATGCGGACGAGGTCGACACCTTCCTCGACGACGCCCTGCGCATCCTGCGCCCCAGCGGCACGCTGATCATCTCGGTGCCGGTGATGTATGGCGTCGCCATCGTGCCGAAGCTGCTCAACGGCATGGTCAGCGAGCGCACGTTACGCATGGATCACACGCCGGGCGAGGCACTGCGGGCGCTGATGGGGTTGCCGGTCACGCGGCCGGACAATCCCCGCCATACCCACAAGGGTTTCGACTTCCGCAAGCTGCGCKCGCAGGTGAGCACGCGCTTCGACGTGGAAGCCGAATCCACCAGCCCGCTGCGTCAGCTGCCGTGGTGGCTCAGTTCGCAAGTCTTCATGATCTGCCGGCCACGCGAGGCCTAGGGCCCCGGAGGCTGGCTTCAGCCGAAGAACTCGTTGTAGTAGCGCGTGCAATGGCCCGATTGGCGGAAGGTGTAGGGCAGTTCCGCCATGGCGKCTGCGTCGAGCKAGCCGAAGGGGATGTCGAGGTCCAGGTCGTGCTGGGCGGTCTGGTCGTCGGTGCGGGAAGTCTGTTGCGGATTCACGGTAACGCTCGCTCAAGTCAATGGCGCGTTCTGGGCGCCGGGGTCTGGAAGTTCGACGGGCGGGATCGCCGCCACGGGTTGAATCCTACGCAAGCAATGCGTATCGATCATCGGGGCGCGCCTCAAAACACTATTTCACGATCGCCATCAATCGTCGGGACCTATCGGGCCGATAGGGTCCACCCTTCCCCCATCACTCGCCCCAGAAAGCGCCGCCGCCTTCCCGTGACGGGTCTATAGTGGGCTGGGGAGCCGCTCCCTCGCGGCGCCTGTCCCCCTGTCCTTCCAGTCACCGCCAACGCCTGCGGGAGCACGCCATGACACTACCGCCGTGCTATGCCGACCGCCGCGAGGCGGGCACCTATCTGGGCCGGGATCTCGCCGAACGCGGGATGGGCCATACCGATGATGGCCAGCCGGCGCTCGTGCTGGCGCTGCCGCGCGGTGGCGTACCCGTGGCTTTCGAGGTGGCGCGCGCGCTGGACGGCGCGCTGGACGTGCTGCTGGTGCGCAAGATCGGCGCCGCCGGCTACCCGGAACTGGCGCTGGGCGCGGTGGTGGAGGGCGATGCCAGCGGCGGCGAGCCGCATACCGTGGTCAATKACGATCCGTGGGCGCAGCGTTCGGTGGAGTCCGGCGCCTTCGATGCCGAGCGCGGCCGCCAGCTCAACGAGATCTGCCGGCGCCAGCAGCGTTATCGCGGCGGGCACGCCGTGACGGCGATGCAGGGGCGGCAGGTGATCGTCGTCGATGACGGCGTGGCCACCGGCGCCACCATGCGCGCGGCCCTGCACGCGGTGCGGGCCGCCGGCGCGGCGCKGGTCGTGGCGGCCACCCCGGTCGGGGCKGCGGACGGGCTCGATTCGCTGCGCGAAGTGGCCGACGAAGTGGTGTGCCTGAAGACCCCGGACAGTTTCGGCGCCGTGGGCGCCTTCTACCTCGACTTCACGCAGACCAGTGACGAAGAGGCGCTGACCCTGCTGCGTGAGGCGCAGTTGTCAGCGATCACCGCCGCGGGCAGCCAGCCGGGCCTTCAGGTGCGGCACCAGCCCACCCGCCCGTAGCAGCGCGCGCAGGAAGTCCGGCATCGGCTCGCACGCCAGGTGCGTGCCGTCTTCGAGCCGGATACGCGCGCCGTCCAGATCCAGCGTGGCGCGCGCGCCATCGGCCAGTAGCGCCGCCTCGGCGCACACCATCACCGGCAGGCCAAGATTGAGCGCGTTGCGATAGAACAGTCCCGCGAAGGATGGCGCGATGACGGCCGCCACGCCGAGGTGGCGCAGCGCCTGCGGGGCCTGCTCGCGCGACGACCCCATGCCGAAGTTGCTGCCGGCCACGACAAGGTCGCCGGGGCGCACCGAGGCCGGAAACTCCGGCCGCAGCGAGGCCAGGGAATGCTGGGCGAGCACGTCGATGCCGGCCTTCATATAGGTGCCGGGCGCCATGGCGTCAGTATCGACATCATCGCCAAAGCGCCAGATCCGGCCGGCTTGCGGCAGGGGGAATTCGGGGGCGGGGGGCATGTAACGCGTTGTCTGTCTCTTTCTGGTTTTTATGGGGATGCTACGGATGATGCGGGTGCAGCGAGTCAGGCGAGCAGCGTGCGGGGATCGGTAATGCACCCGGTCACCGCGCTGGCAGCTACGGTCATCGGGGAGCCCAGCCAGACTTCGCTGCCGGCATCGCCCATGCGTCCCGCGAAGTTGCGCGCGGTGGAGGCGATGGCGTGGCTGCCGGCCGGGAAGCGGCTCGCGCCATAGCCGGCACAGGCGTTGCAGGCGTTGGGCAGCAGCGCGGCGCCGGCATCGGTCAACACTTGCAGCGTGCCTTCGCGCGCGGCCTGTTCCTGGTCACGCAGGGAGGCCGGGGCCACGCGCAGCGACACGCCGGGCGCCACCTTGCGCCCGCGCAGCACGCTGGCCGCCATGCGCAGGTCCTCGAGCTTGGCGCCGGTGCAAGCGCCCAGGTAGGCAATCTCCACCGGCTGGCCGGCGCTGACTTCCACCGGCGCGCTGTTGGCCGGCGAATGCGGCGCGGCCACCTGCGGCGCGAGCGTACTGGCATCGAAACAATGGGTGGTCAGGACCGGCGCACCGGCGTCGCTGCGCCAGTGGCGGGTGTCGATGGCGGCCAGCGCGGCGGCATCCACGCCGGCTTCGGCCAGCCATGCGAGCGTGGTGGCGTCCGGCGCAACCAGCCCGGTCTGCGCGCCCAGTTCGGTACTCATATTGCACAGCGTCATGCGTTCCTGCATCGGCAGGGCGGTGACGGCGGCGCCGGTGTACTCGATGGCCTCGTAGTGGCCGCCGGCCATGCCGAGCTGCGCGCACAGGAACAGCATCATGTCCTTGGCGCAGACGCCGGTGCCCAGCGCGCCGCGCCAGTCGATGCGGATGGTCTGCGGCACGCGCAGCCAGATCTCGCCGGTGGCCAGCACGCCGGCCATCTCGGTGGCGCCGATGCCGAACATATAGGCGCCGAACGCGCCGCCGGTGGGCGTGTGGCTGTCGCCGCCGACGATGAAGCGGCCCGGCAGCACGTGGCCCTGCTCGGGCAGCACCACGTGGCAGATGCCCTGGCCATCGATAAAGTTCGAAATGCCGGCCTCGCGGACCCAGTCGCGCGTAAATTGGACGATGGCCTCGGCGTCGGGGTCGGCGGCCGGCACGTAGTGGTCGGTCACCACCACGAAGCGCGTGGGATCCCACACCTTGACGCCCAGCTCGCGCAGCAACGGTGCCACGCGGCGCGGGCCGCTGGAGTCGTGCGCCATCGCCAGATCGACCTTGCACATCACCACCGTGCCGGGCGTGACGTGCGCCACGCCGGCGGCCCGGGCGACCAGCTTCTGCGCCAGCGTGGCCGGCGGGGCGGCGGGGGGCTCGGCGGCGTGGCCGCTCGGCAGCGTCATTCCGGCTGGGCTCCCGAGTACTTGACCACGGTGGCCCAGCGCTTCACGTCCTGCTTGACGAAGGTGGCGAAGGCGTCCGGCGCCATCGCGCTCGGCTGGGCGCCGTCGTTCTCGAGCCGCTTGCGCACCGCTGGCGATTCCAGCCCGTGGCGCGCGGCCTGATACAGCGCCTGGGTCACCTCCGGCGGCAGGTTGGCCGGCCCGAACAGGCCGAACCACGCGCTGGACTCGAAACCCTTCACCGTCGCGCCAATCGGCTGCGCGCCCGGGAACTGGGGCAGCGGCGCGGGGCTGGTCACGCCCAGCACCTTGAGCTTGCCCGCCTTCACGTGCTGGGCGACGTTGAGCGTGCTGGCGAACATCAGGTCCACCTGCCCGGCGAGCAGGTCCGTGATGGCCGGCGTGGTGCCCTTGTAGGGGATGTTGACGATATAGGTGCCGGTCATCATCTTGAACATGTCACCGGCCAGATGCACCGACGAGCCAACCGAGCCGATGCCGAAATTGAGCTTGCCCGGCTCGGACTTGGCCAGCCGGATCAGTTCGGGGATGTTGTTGGCCGGCAGTTTCGGCGTGGCCACCAGCACGCTCGGCACCGTGGCCACCAGCGTGATCGGCGTGAAATCCTGGATCGGATCGAACGGCAGCTTCTTGTAGAGCGTGGCGTTGATGGTATGGCTGGTGAAGCTCATCAGCAGCGTGCTGCCATCGGCCGCGCTCTTGGCCACCATGTCCGCCGCGATGTTGCCGCCGGCGCCGGGACGGTTCTCCACCACCACCGGCTGGTCCAGCGACTGCGACATTTCCTGGGCGATGGTGCGCGCGAGGGTGTCCGTGGTGCCGCCGGCCGGCGCACCCACGAGGATGCGGATCGGCTTGCCGCCGGCTACCGCGGCGTGCGCGCCGGCGGGCAGCACGAGTGCCACGCACAGCGCCGCCGAGGCCGAAGCCATCAGCGCGGCGGGAAGGTGTTGGAACAGACGGTGGAAGGGGCGAAGAACAGCAGCGCGGGCGGGCGGACAGGCAGGCGGACAAGCGAGCTGGTGCGCGCGCGGGCGGACGACTGGCATGACGGTAGCTCCTCGACAGTGTGATCAGGAGTGCGCAGTATCGCCCGGAATCCGCCGCGCGCGGCAGTGGACAGGAGGGGGGTCAGTCGCGCAGGCCGGTGCGGGTCTCGTTTTCCACCCACACGTTGGCGCTGTCTCCGCCCATCGGCGACAGGTCCATGCGGTACTCATAGCGGTCGGGCCGGTACTGGCCCAGCAGCAGCTGCACCGGGCGGCCCGCCTTGTCGAGCACCACGCGGCGCACGGCCAGCAGCGCGCCGCCCACGGGGACGTCGAGCAGCGGGGCCACCACCACGTCGGCCAGGCGCGCGGTCAGCACCTGGCTGGCGCGGCCCAGTTCCACCCCGGCGGCCTCCAGCAGGCGCAGGATCGGCGTGCCTTCCAGATCCTTGCGTTGCAGCGGGCGGCCCAGGTCCACGGGCAGGTAGACGGTGATATGCGAGAGCGGACGGTCGCGGTAGTGGCGCACGCGCACGACCTTCACCACGGGGTCGCCCGGTTCGATCTTGAGCGCCTCGGCCACATCGGGGGTGGCGTGCACTTCGTCGATCGAGATCACCTTGACGGCGGTCTTCTCGCCCATGTCGATGATGTTGCCGAGCAGGCTGGTGGTGCGCTCTTCGGTGGCGGCCGGCTTCACCGGATGCGGGTTCACGAAGGTCMCCAGGCCACGATGACGCCGCACGAGACCTTCCTGCACCAGGCGGTCGAACACGCGGCGCATGGTCACGCGGGAGGCGTGAAACTGCTTGGCGAGGTCGATCTCGCCCGGCAGCGGGCCCTGCCCGAAACGGCCTTCCACGATCTGCTGGCGGAGGACTACGTAAATCTGGTGATACAGGGGAACGACGGCTTCACTCATGGTTTCCCTTGCGGATGCGCTGACAAGTCCTAGACGAGACTAATGTACGTTAAATCAGACATAGAGCCTAGCATGAAACAGGCTGGCGGCGCTCTGAGCACTCCGTACGCCCGCATTTGTTGCGGTCCCGCATCGCCGGCGCGGCGCGCGCAAGAAAGGCCCGCCGCCGGGCGGGATTCCCTCTGAAAGCCGGTGCTCACGTCGCACTGGCGCCGGGGCGCGGGGTAGGGTGCCTATCAGGGATTGCAATTCTTGACATATCAGGCACTTCGCACAGGCCATGTGATTGCGTAGCGGTCACCTCGGCCCGGCTGTTTCACCGCCGTAACGGGCCGCAGCGTTGCGGGGTTCCCCTAGGCGTCGCGCCAAGCCACTGAAAAATCACGGTTTTTTCGCAATTGCACGGGGCCCCCACGCAGCCATGCGGCTGGCGGTGTCTCAACGGTGTGACATGTCTACTGCGGTTCACAGCATCGCAGCATCGCCGGCGATGGGTGGCCGCTAGAAAAGTTCCCGGTCACCGGTTGGTAGCCCTTGTATTTCAACGGATTACACGGCGCGGGGCGCCCGCTGGCACTGTTTGTGCGCAAGGGGAGGCTGGTCTGGTCCCGTGCCGGACCTGAACCTCCAGCCGATGTTCTCGAGAGCGCCGGCCGGAGGCTGAGCCGCAGCACAAACTTCCTGGGAGCATCGTATGAAAAAGACATTACTGGCGTMGGCGATCACATTGGCCTTCTTTGGTAGCCAGGCCTATGCGAACCCGACAACCAACAACGACTCGGGCGAGGGCGACAACACGCAGACCGCCACCGCAACTTCCACCCAAGGCGATGGCGCCAACGCCAACGAAAATTCCACTGCGACTCAGGACAACAGCACCACTACCACCAACAGGACTTCGAACAGGACCGCCACGCTGACGCTCAACAAGACGTCCACCCGCGTCAGCACCCGCGTTCGCCAGAGCGTGGATGGCTACGGTAATGCCGCGGCGGCCAATGGCGGCACGGCCACGTCGTCGATCGCCAACTCCTTCAACTCGACCAAGGCCATCGCCGTCAGCCGACTCAGCGGCACGGTGTCCGGCAATACCATCAGCAACATCGGCAACTATGCCACCAACAGCGGCAATGCCAATGGCGCTACGGGTGGTGCAGGCGGCCGTGGGGTTGGCGGGACCGGCGAAGGCGGCAGCGGCGGCAATGGCGGCAACGGCGGCAATAGCGGCAATGGCGGCTCGGGCGGTTCGGGCGGCAGCGCCACCAACGGCAGCGCCAACAACGGCAGTGCCACCAATGGCAGCGCCACGGCAGGCAATGGCGGTCGTGGCGGCAACGCCAGCGGCAGCGCCGGTGATGGCGGCAACGCCCGCGCGAGCGGCGGCAGCTCCCTCAGCGCCAGCCTTGGCGTGGGTGGCCGTGGCGGCTCGGCCCTTGCGGGTGCTGGCGGCGGCTACAGCGGCGCGATTGGCGGCGACGGTGGCCGTGGCGGTGGCGCACTGGGCGCCGGCGGCAGCGCACTGGGCGCTGGCGGCGGGGCACTGGGMGCAGCCGCGGCACTGGGCGGCAGCAGCGGTGCCGGCAGCGCGGCCAGAGAGCGCGGCGATGGCGCTGGTGGCTCCAGCACGGCCACGGCCGGCGCAGGCGGCACGGGCACGACCGGTGCGGTATCGGCKAGCGGTGGTGCCGGTAGCGGCACGGGCGGCTCGGGTTCGGGMACGGGCGGCGC